>NZ_JBLYUB010000024.1:0-108745 GCF_049999945.1 Planosporangium spinosum
CTTGCCGGTCTCGATCACCATCTGCACGGCCTCGGCTTTGAACTGTGGACTGTACCGGCGACGCTGCTCGGGCATGGACTCATCCTCTCAGGTCGGAGGACGTGTCCAAGATCCTTAGTACACCTCACAACCGCAACCGGATCGCGTTGCAGATGGTCAAGGACCTCCTCGACGAGGCCAGCTTCGAGGCCAGCCCCGCCGGTGTCATTCCGGACAAGATCGGTCAGGCGCTGTCGGGGATCGCCGGCCGACTGCGTGACCGCGCCGATGACGAACATCCGACGTAGCGACGGCCGGGACCGTTCCCGCCGTGGTACCACGAGGGTCACCCGCTTGGCGGGACGACCGACGGGCGGCCGGCCGTCCCGCAGGCAAGGCACGGTGTGGCTTGCCCAGGCGCGGCAACGCCGCGGCGACAGCCGGTTGAACCGCGGCGCGACCTGCCCGGTGGCCTCTGCGCATGAGGGATGGTGCCGGGAGGAATGACCACCGACGGTGGGAGCGGGTCAGGCTGCGCGGACCGGCTCCGTAACGGGGGAGATATCAGGCTGGTCAGTCAATCGTGCAGGGACGTGTACGAGATGGCGATCCTCCAGCGGTGTACGGTCGTGGAATGCGCCTCCCCACCGCAGCGATCACCGCGGGCTCCCTCATCAGCGGATGGCAGCTCGCCCGCCGGACCGGTAACCGGTCCCTCGGCGGCGTGGTCCTTGCCGCGGGTGGTGTGCTGGCGGGACGCGAGTGGACCCGGCGGACGAGCCCGGCCGTGACCGCAGCGCTGGTCGCGACCTACGTCGGGGCCTTCGGCCTGTCGCACCCGCTGGCCAAGCGCATCGGCGCCTGGCCCGCCGTGCTGGCTGTCTCGGCGCTCACCGCCGCAGCCTCGTACGCCGCAGCAGACCGCCGCGCTCCGCGCTAAGCGTCGTCTGGAGCCGCTCCCGATGAGCGCCACACCTCAGTGGCGACTGACGGCCCGCGAACGTCCGGGCTTCGGCAAGTCCCACCGGGCCGGTTCCACGTCCGCCCGGTGAACCGCAGTCTCCACGGCCACTGGAGTCTCCACGGCCACTGGGTCACGGTGACCGGCATTGCTCGCCCCGCTTCGGGTACGGCCCATGCGTCGGGCCGGCTTCGACTCCTGTTCCGGCCATTGCGTCAGGCTTCGGCGATCACGAGGTAGAACGTGAAGCCAGCGACGAGGGGTCCGCTCGCCAGACGCTGCAGCCATACCTCGGCGTCCGCCTCGGCCAGCTTCCCAACGCGCACGGCACGCGCCGAGTTCCGTCGGAGTCCCAGGATGTAATCCGCCGTGTCGAAGTCGCGGAACATCACGGCGATGGGACCGACCGACCGCACGCGGAAGCCTGCCTGGGAGCATAGGCGTACCAGTTGGCGGCCCATCGTGGCGTTGCGCACCTGACCGGCCGTGAACGTGGCGAAGCCTCGGCTGGTCTCGAGGTCTTCGTCGGCGACCGCGAGGGTGTCCCAGTCTGGCTCTGCCATGCCGAACAGTCCGCCTGGTCGCAGCACTCGACGGACCTCGGTCAGCGCCCTCGCTGGGTCCCGCACGTGTTGCAAGACCCGATCGACCCTCGCCCGGTCGACGCTGCCGTCGGCCAGTGGAATGTCATGGATGTCGCCCAGAAGCAGCTCGACGTTCGGTCGGTCACCCAGTCGCCGACGGGCCTCGTCCAGCATCCGAGGCTCCTGGTCGACACCGATCACGGAACCGTCGGCGCCTACCGCGTCAGCCAGCCGGCCCAGATCGGTCCCCGGGCCGCAGCCGATATCGACCAGCGTTTGCCCTGGCCCCACGTCGAGGGCGTCGACGAAGCGCTGTTTGTAGTCCATGCCCACCGCGGTGCCAGCGGCGGTGTCCATGTACGAGATCTTGTCCGGTGCGGCCGTTGCCGCAGTGAACTGATCCATTCGCCAACCCAAGCACATGACCATGCCCAGTTGGTGAAGGCGCCGTGGAGATGCCGGGGTTGCGACAACGGGGCGCGCTTCTCATGATCGCCGGGCAGCTGTGGCGCCGCTGTCGACCCCCTCGGTGCCAGCAGGCTCGGTCGTTGACGCGGCGGTGTGCCGGTGGGAGTCCCGATCGAGAACCGCACGGCGAGCACCCCATCCCGATGTTGATCGATCCCGAGTTGCCTGCCACGCCTACCCTGACAGGCGCCGTGGCATTCCACCGTACTTCGCGGACTCGTCGGTGAAGGAGTCTCCGAATGGCCGATCGGAAGGGCGAGAGCAAGCGGCACCGTGGCGTTGGCTCGGCGCTGCGGATCAGCGCCTATGTCGATCCGGTCGCGCTGGTCGGGATCGCGCTGTCGATCGTGGTATCGATCGTGCTGGACCTCACTAACGCCGCCAGCGGCGTCGAGTCGTTTCTGGCGTGTCTGATGGGGATCACGATCTCGCTGATCCTCGACTCGACCGTCCGCGCTGAACGCAGGTTCCGGATGCGCGACATGATCGAGGCAACGCCGTGGCTGGGCGACGTGTTCGTACCCCTGGCAACGGCGACCGCCGACATCGAACGCCGGTACGGCGGCACCTCGGTCGTAGCGGAGGCGCGTAGACGGTACGTACGGCTCGGTGAGCAACTTGACGAGTTGAGTCACGGCCGCATTGTGCGCCCGCGTGGCGACTACGAGCATCTGCTGGCAGCCACCCGCGCGTGCGGACGCACCCTGCAGGCGGTGACGAACGTCCTGGCGCAGCTTCCCGGACACGGTCTGGGCTGGTGGACCAGCGACGTCGGCCGGCACTACTGGCAGGCCAACCTCGATGCCCTCGACAACGGCGTGCGGATCAAGCGAATCTTCGTCTACACCACTATGACCACGGAACTGGACAAAATGGTGGCCGAGCAGGAAAGCGCCGGCGTTCATGTCGGGCTGGTGCAGGCGGATGCCCTCGATCCAGTGCTGTGGCACAACTTCACGATCTGGGACGGCACCAGCGCGTGGGAGGCCAGACTCAACGCTGGCGGCGAGATCGTCGGCAACATCTTCACCGTCAACGAGGCTGACCTGACCCGGCTGAGCAAGACGTTCCAGATCTGCGAGCGGGCCGCCCGGCCTCGCGATCGGGCACGGGGCGACGTCGCCGTGACCCGCGAGGGCACGCCACAATGACGCTGCTCACCGGCGCGGTCGTCACCCTGGTCATCTGGGCTGTCAGTCTGGTCCGATCAGTGCGACTACGTGCGCTGATCTACAGCCTCCCGCTGCCGATCACACTGGTACTGGTCACCACCCGCATCCCGGTCGGCGCCCAACAACTGCTCGGGGTGGTACTGCTCAACCTGTTCGTCGCCACCGTCGCCTGGCTGCACCACCGGCTGCGCTGGCACATCCTGCTAGCCGACCTCGCCGGGATCGCCGCCTACATCGCCGGCAGTTGGACCCTCCTGCAAGCCGGCCGCCTGCCGTTCGCGCCCATCCTCGCCACCACCCTCGCAGCCTGGGTCATCGTCGCCGCCCTACACCAATGGACAACGACCCGGCGACAGCAGGCAGCGACTCACAGGCAAGCCCAAACCCCACCCGGGCGGCGCGCCCTACCGACTGTCGGCAAGATCGTCATACTCGCCCTCGGCGCTCTCCTCATGGTCGGGCTCGGGCAACTCCTCCAAGGAATGGTCGTGACGTTCCCGTACTCTGGCGTCCTGGTCGTCATCGAGACCCGACGCGACCTCGTCGAGTTCCGCGCGCACTTCACCCGCAACAGCCTCGCCCTCCTGGCCTTCATCACCGCCTACTACCTCAGCCAGGACATCTCCCGCCACCTAGCCGTCACCGCCGGCTGGGCTGCGTTCCTGTTGTGCGCGCTGCTGCTCCACCTGACCATGAAGACGAAAGACCACAGCCAGACCCTGGCTTCAACGCACAGCTGGCCAACTGCGCCCAGCCGGCCGTCGCCGTCGCGAAGGCCCTACAACTGCAGTCGCCAGGACCCGACCACCCCGCCGTTGACCCGACCCACGACCGGATCAGACGTCGATCCATCCTCGGCGGGCTCATCACCGAGTACGAACGAGCCGCATAGCAGCCCGGGTCACCCACCAGGCCAGGGTTTTGGAACCGCACAGGAGATCCAACGCTCACCCGAACGCGCCCGCGTGACGCGAACCCGCGGTGATAGTCGCGAGGCCGGACAGCCTTAAAAGCATCGGTCCCCGCATCGTCGGTGAGACGGATGCGGGGACCGATGTGGGTCGACTATGTGGGGTCGACCATCCCGTCGTTCATTGATGCGGCCGCTCGGGTCTGAGGTGCCGGCCGCACGCGAGCTTTGATCAGAGCGGGCGGACGTTCTCGGCCTGCGGGCCCTTCTGGCCCTGCGTGATCTCGAACTCGACCCGCTGGTTCTCCTCAAGCGACCGGTAACCGCCGGACTGGATGGCGGAGAAGTGGACGAACACGTCGTCGCCGCCCCCGTCCTGGCTGATGAAACCGAAGCCCTTGTCGGCGTTGAACCACTTCACGGTGCCCTGTGCCATTGCTGTTCTCCCTTGTTAGGCGAGGATCTGCACCACGCAGATCCGGAAGCCGTTGGTCTAGCGGCCCCACATCGCCCAACCCACTGGCAGCGCACCTGCGTTCTGCCAACCGGCCGGGATAAGGCGAACCACCTATCCAAAAACCTCCCTCACCCTAGCAGGGATCCCGACGGAACGCCGCATTCGCGTGACTCCCCCGGGATCGAGACACCGGCCACCCCTTTGCGGCCCGTACCGTCAGCGCCGCAACGTGAGTACGAAAACCTGTCTGATCTGCGCATCCTCGGGCGCTCCGAGCATGGAAACCGGGTAGCTCGCGACGACCTCCAGGCTGTCGTGCGGCAGGTAGACCCGGCCGGGATCGCCGATCAGGATCCGGGCACCGCGCGCGGCGGCGCGGTGCAGGAACGGCAACATCCGCTCGGCCATGGACCGGCTGTAGAAGACATCTCCGGCGAGCACCACCTCGGCGTCATCACCGTCACCGTCGAGCAGATCGCCCCGGCTTACCTCGACAGCCACGTCATTGGCATGGGCGTTCAGCGCTATCGCGGCCAGAGCGTAGGGATCGATGTCGTTGGCGGTGACGGCCGCCGCACCGGCCACCGCCGCCGCGACAGCCACCAGACCCGACCCGGAGGCCACGTCGAGCACCCGCAGACCGGCAACGACGTCGGGATGGTCCAGGACGTACCGCGCGACCGCCTGACCACCGGCCCAGGCGTCAGCCCAGAACGGCGGCGGCAACGCCGCCCCCACCTGAGCCTCCAGCCTCGCCCGCAGCACGATCGCGTCCTCGGCGAGGTGCAGACGGATCTCGGGCACGAACGGCACCTCCGCGAGGCGAAGTCCGTCGGTACCCACTGCGTCCGGCGCCACGAAGGGATCGAGGATGGAACGGTCGTTGTCGGTCAGGGCGTGCGCCGTCCGATTTATCACTTGCACAGCATGCCGCACAAACGGTGAACTCATCGACTCGTTGACGGACGTCGGGCTTCGCGCCCAGGGTGCCCAGGGCACGCGGCGGGCAACGCGACGGCTGGAACGTCTGGGAGGAATGCCCCCGACGAGGCGAGCGGCACTTCCGCTGGACGACCAGGCCAAGCCGGGGCCATTCACGGGTCTCCTGTTGCGGAGACCCACTCAGGGCGCCAGTTCCCGCCACTCCGGTCGACCGCCCAACCAGGCGTCGGCGAGAATCTCCGCCGACGCCCTACCGGGGCACTGCTGCACCTTCGAGGGTCCCGCTTCCCCGCCCGTCTGCGCCTCAACTTCCCATCGCTCGCCGTCACTACGGATGTACACGTCGCGACGGCCACGTAGGGTCCGGTTGCCATTCCACCAGTGGCGCTCGATTCTCACCTGCCCACCGTATAGCAGCCCCGGCCAGCGTTGAACCGTCTGTGATCTCGTGACGGCCCCTGCTCCTGGCATTGTCCGCCGGCGTGAGAGGAGACCGGATGCAGCCAAGCCCGAGAGAAGACACCATGTCCGAGCCCAGCGATGCGGACCTGCGTGCCCCCGCGCAACCCGGCACCGTCGTCGACGTGCCGTACGGGCCGCTCGGGCGGATCGTCGCCGCGGTCGCCGTGGTGGCGCTCGGCGCCACCGGCTACGCCCAGCGCCGCATCCGGCAGGCCGACCCGTCGGAGGTGCCGCGTGACACAACGTGAGCGAACCGGTGGACCCGGATCCCGCCGCGGCTGCGCCGGGCCCCGCCGCTCAGCACGGACGGGCCCCGGCGCCACCCGGCCGGTCAGTAGCGGGTGCCCTCCGGCGCGGGCAGGGCGTCGAGCTCGGCCAGGTCCGCCGCGCTCAGCTCGACGTCCGCCGCGCCGGCGTTGTCCACCAGGTACTTCGGGGTCTTGGTACCGGGAATGGGCACCACGTGCCGCCCCTGGGCCAGCACCCACGCCAGCGCCACCTGCGCCGGCGTGGCTCCGGCCCGCTCGGCGATCTGGCGTACCCGCCCGACGATGGCCAGGTTGGCGCGCAGCGCGTCCTGCTGGAAGCGCGGCAACCGGCGCCGGAAGTCGTCCTGTGGCAGGTCGTCGAATGACGCGAACCGTCCGGCGAGGAATCCCCGCCCCAGCGGCGAGAACGGCAGGAAGGCGATGCCCTGCTCCTGGCAGTACGGCAGCACCTCGGCCAGCGCGTCCCGGGTCCACAGCGACAGTTCGGACTGCACCGACGCCACCGGGTGCACCGCCTGCGCCCGCCTGATCTCGTCGACCGACACCTCGGACAGGCCGATGTGCCGCGCCTTGCCGGCCGCCACGGCCTCGGCCATCACACCCCAGGACTCCTCCAGCGGTACCTCCGGGTCGACCCGGTGCAACTGGTAGAGGTTCACGTGGTCGGTGCCGAGGCGGCGCAGGCTGTCGTCGATCGACCTGCGGATGTGCTCGGGCCGGCCGTTCCTGCCCATGCCCGGCGAGTTGCCGCCCGCGCCCGGGCCGGTGACCAGCCCGACCTTGGTGGCCAGCACCGCACGCTCGCGGTGGCCGCCCGCCAGCGCCCGGCCGACCAGTTCCTCGTTGGTGTACGGACCGTAGGCGTCGGCGGTGTCGATCAGCGTCATGCCCAGGTCGAGCGCCTGATGGATGACGGCGATGGAGGTGGCGTCGTCGCGCGGGGTACCCATGTCGTAGGCGTGGGTCATGCCCATGCACCCGAGGCCGATGACGCCGACCTCAGGGCCCATGGTGCCGAGTGTGGTGGTTCTCATGTCGTCCAGCCTTTCCGTCAGGGTGCGCTCGCCGGGCGTCGTGCTCCGGTGACAAGGTTTCCGCATCCCGTCTCCGATCCCCGGCCTTCGCCGGGGCACTCCCCTATCGTGATCGGGAGCAACAGCCATGGAACTCCGGACGGTGCCGGTGCGGGAGAGCCTGTCGTTCCGGGTACTGGCAGAACCTCCCAGCGGCACCCGCATCGACGTACCGTCGTAGCCGTGAACAGCCGAAACGAGATCCGCGACTTCCTGACCTCCCGACGAGCCAGGATCACGCCGGAGCAGGCGGGCCTGCCGGTCTACGGCGGCAACCGGCGCGTTCCCGGACTCCGCCGGGAGGAGGTCGCGCTTCTCGCCGGGGTCAGCGTCGACTACTACACCCGACTGGAACGGGGCAACGCGAACGGTGTCTCCGAGAGCGTGCTCGAAGCGCTGGCCCGCGCGCTGCAACTCGACGAGGCCGAGCGCGCCCACCTGTTCCACCTCGCGCGCGCGGCGAACACCACGGCCCGCGCCCGCCGCCACCCGGCCCGGCAACAGGTACGCCCGAGCGTGCAGCGCATCCTCGACGCGATGACCACGGCACCGGCGTACGTGCGGAACGGGCGCCTGGACGTCCTCGCCGCCAACCGGCTCGGGTACGCCCTCTTCGAACCGCTGTTCGCCTACCCGACCCGGCCGGCGAACCAGGCCCGGTTCATCTTCCTCGACCCGCACGCGACGGAGTTCTATCCCGACTGGGAACGGCTGGCCAACGACACTGTGGCGCTGCTCCGCGCCGAGGCCGGGCGCAACCCGTACGACCGGGCGCTGTGCGACCTCGTCGGGGAGCTGTCGACCCGCAGCGAAACCTTCCGTACCCGCTGGGCCGCACACAACGTGCGCTTCCACCGCACCGGGGCCAAGCACATGCACCACCCGGTCGTCGGCGATCTCAGCCTGACGTTCGAGGCGATGGAGCTCACCGCGGACACCGGTTTGACGGTCATCGCGTACAGCGCCGAGCCCGGCTCCACGTCGCAGGATGCGCTGGATCTCCTCGCGAGCTGGTCGGCGACGGTCGACCGGGCCGCGACGGCCCACGTGACGGACGGAGCCTGAGCCGGACGCCGCGACGAGTCTCCCGTGGCGGTCGCGCCCCGCCACCGCACCCGCGCGGCCGGTCACGTCACCACCATGCCCTCACCGGTGCGGCTGGCCGGTGCCGAACGACGTCCGGGCGAGTGTTCGGCCATAAGACTAGTTGACTATACATCTAGCCGGGGTAAGGTACTGATCGTGACGGGAACAGCGCTGTCGGGAGTGGAGTTCGCGCCGAGGTATTACCGGATCGAACAGGAGCTCAGGGCACGCATCTCGGCGTTGCGACCGCATGATCCGCTACCGTCCGAGGCTGAGCTGTGTGAGCAGTTCGGCGTCAGTCGGATGACCGCCCGAGCGGGGGTCCAGCGCCTGGTAGCCGAGGGACTGGTCTACCGGCAGCCGGGCAAAGGGACGTTCGTGGCGCCGCCGGTAACTCAGCGGCGAGCGGACACGCTCGTGCGGTTCAGCTCGGAGATGCGCCGGCAGGGACGAATCCCGTCGTCGCGGGTCATTTCGGCGACCGTGCGACGGGCCGACAGCGAGGAGGTCAGCCGGCTACGGCTGCCGCCGGACGCCGAGGTGGTCGCGGTCTCCCGGGTGCGACTGGCCGATGCCGTACCGGTCGTCCTGGAACGGTCAAGCTTCCCGCCCTCCGTCCGGGGACTGCTCGACGTGGACCTCGCCCGTCACTCACTGCACGAGACATTGATCCGCCTGGGACGGGTGCCGGCGCGGGGGTACGCGTCGGTGGAGGCCCAGACCGCGGATGAGGACGACTGTCGACTGCTGGACGTGCCAGCCGGGACTGCCCTGCTGGTGGAGCGTCGCTTGATCCTCGATCAGGACGGCGGTCCGCTGGAGTTGACCCAGTCCCGGTACGTGGGCTCGCGGTACTCGTTGCAGGTGGCGTTCTCCGTAGATCACGACAACTCGCACGCACCCTCGACGACCATGCCGTAGCCGGTCGTCACGCGTCTGTCCGAAACAGCGAGAGGTGGCCCATCGTGACCCGATCCCTGACGCCAGCCGACGTAACCGTCCGCCAGGTAGCGAAGATGATCGACCATTCATTGCTGCGACCCGAACTCACGACCGATGACGTCAGCGGGGGTTGTGAGTTGGCGCTGCGTTACGACGTCGCGTCTGTGTGCGTCAAGCCGTGCGACGTGGCTCTCGCGACCACGGTGCTGTCCGGCACGGACGTCGCGGTCGGCACGGTGGTCGGTTTTCCCCACGGCGGTAGCACCACCAGGATCAAGGCAGCGGAAGCGGCCGCTGCTCTGGCTGACGGAGCCCGCGAGATCGACATGGTGATCAATATTGGGTGGCTACGACAAGGGCGCGATGACGACGTGCGCGCCGACATCGAAGCGATCATCGGAGAGACTGCGGGCGTCGCACTCGTCAAGGTCATTCTGGAGAACGCCTATCTGACCACGGACGAGAAACTCCGGGCGTGCCGTCTCGCCGACGAGGCCGGCGCGGACTACGTCAAGACCTCGACGGGGTTCGCCCCCACCGGCGCCACCCTGGAAGATCTCCGCCTGATGCGAACGGCCGTCCCCGCCCGGATGGGCGTGAAAGCCGCCGGCGGGGTTCGCACTCTCGACCTGTTGCTGCAGATGGCGGGCGTCGGCGTGACCCGGTTCGGCGCAACGGCCACCGCCGGCATACTTGATGATCTCAACGCCCGGCTGTGTGGACAGCCGAGGTAAGCCTGAATTCATCGTTCCGACATACACTTCCAACACTGCCGACAAATCCGCAGAGCACGATTGTGTCCTGCAGTTCTTACGCCGTCGAACCTGCTACGGGCCGGCGCTGCCGGATGCGCTGACGCAAACACCGTCAGCGCTTCAAAATGCACTTTCGTTGCACAATTTGGCATGTGGTCTGCCCCACAAATTACCGGGTGGCGCCATTCGGAAGAACCACTCTAGGCTTTAGTCATCAATCCGTCAACACCAATGCGCCGTCCACAATTCCGGCGCATTGGTGCGCGCCTAGTCTGGGGAGGCTCAGTGCGAGCGTACGTGATGTATGGACCGGGTGTCCTGGAGCCGAATGAACAACGAGACCCCGTTCACGGAGATGATGAGGTGCTACTCCGGACCGAATCGGTTTCGATTTGCTCGACGGATGTCTCATATTTTCGCGGGCATCTGTTCCCGGAAGCTTGGCCGATCATTCCCGGGCACGAATATGTCGGCGAGGTCGTCGGCGTCGGCGCCAGGCTGCGCGGGCGAGTGGAGCCGGGGCAACGACTCTGCTACTGGGGGCAGACAGACTTCGGGGGCCTGGCGGAATACCGCGTGATCCGCCCGATCTTCGGCGGCGAAGCGGCGACCGAAACCGCCTGGTACACCGGGCGGAACTTCTACGACGCCAATCAGGCAGCGGCGGTTGTCGTGCCGGAGTCGCTACCCTGGGACACGGCGACGATCATCGAACCACTGACATCGGTGTTGCGTTCGATTCTCGTGAACCCACCCCGCCCTGGTGACGTGTGCGTCGTCCTCGGCTGCGGACCGAGTGCCGTGCTCGCGACGCAGGTTCTCATCCGTTACATGGGCGTCAGCTCAGTCACCGTGGTCGACCGCAACGAGTGCCGGCTGAAGATCGCCCTGCACTGCGGCGCGGAGCGTGGATTCAATACCTCGACCGATGCCGAATTGCTGGAGCAGTTCGTGCGTGACAACCACGACCAGTACGCCGATTACGTCTTCGACGCACTTCCACATGTGGCGGTGGACGGCCACGGCAAAGATGTACGCGAGCTGTCGATGGGACTACTGCGACCGGGCGGCACATACGTTATCTACGGTGCCACCGGTGTGCGCCAACAGATCAACACCTGGCTCGTTCTCGCCAAAGGCCTCAACATTCGGGCAACGCCATTCGACGTCCGACTCTTCCCGATGGCCCGGTCAGCTCATGTCGCGAACATCGCCGTACGACTGCTCGAATCCGGGCTGGTCGACGCGGCGCCGGTCATGAGTAACCGGATCTCATTCTATGACTCGGCCGCGGTGCTCGATGCGTTCCACAGTTACGGACAGGGCAGTTCCATGAAGACCTGCCTACGGGCGGCACCGGTTGCCAACGCGCTGTCCGGTGCCGACAGCCTGCTCGGAGATCGTCGATGACGGTGGAGACACCGTACGCACGTGACCGCGTCACGTGGTTGGCATTCGGTGTCCTGGCCGTCTATGCGTACGTGCTGTACGCGTTGGGTCCGATGCTGACTCTGCTCAGCCGGGACCTGAACCTTCCCTACGCGATGATCGGCGTCCATTCGACGATCTTCGCGGCGGGTGTACTCGTACCCGGACTGTTCTTCTCCAGGCTGGTCACGGCATTCGGGCGACGGCGTCTTCTGTGGACGGCCGCGACTGCCGTCGCCATCGGTTCGGTCATGTTGGCTGCGGGCCGCGGCCCCGGCCTCACCCTGCCGGCCGTGGCAGTGCTCGGCGTCGGAGGCGTCTTCCTTCAGATCATGGCGTTGGCCCTGCTGGCCGACCGGCATGGCCAACGCCGGGACCGCGCCATCGTGGAAGCCAACGCCGGTGCCAGTGCCGCCGCCGTGGTCGCCCCCCTGTTGGTCGGGACGCTGGATGCGGTTGCTGCCGGCTGGCAGTTCAGTCTCGCGCTGCCCGTCGCCGCCCTCCTCGTGCTCTATCTTCGCTACGGCCGTGACACCATCACGGCCGTAGCGAGCACGAACACGACGCCCGCCCCGGCAGGTACGCGACTCGCGTTGCCGAAAGCGTTCTGGGTGCTGTGCGCCGTGTGCGGGCTGCTCGTCGGCGCCGAGTTCTGCGTCGTCTTCTACGGTGCTTCACTACTGCGGCAGGACATCGGTGTCGACGCCGGTACCGCCGCCGCGATCATGACCGTCTTCGCGGTGGGAGAACTCGTTGGCCGGCTCGTCGGCAGCCGGCTGACATCGCGCGCCGGTCGGACGCAGCCATTGCTGTTGGCGGCACTCGCGCTCAGCGCGGCTGCCTTCGTCGGTGTCTGGCTTTCGCCAAGCCTCGTGCCCGCGGTCGTGACGCTGTTCGTCCTCGGCCTCGGCATGGCCAACTTGTTTCCGCTGGCGCTGTCACTCGCCGTCGCGGCCGCGCCGGATCGAAGCGACGACGCGACCGCGCGGACGCAACTCGTCGTGGGAGTGGGGATCATGCTCGCACCACTGCTGCTCGGTGCGCTCGCCGACGGACTGGGCGTTGGTCCGGCGTTCGGCGTCGATCTGGTCCTCCTGGTGGTGGCCGCGCTGCTGCTACTCATGCGGGGCGGACGGCGGCACTCCCGGATGGCGGCGGCCGAGGCCGGTGAGCGTCGGGTGGTCCACTCATGAGCGTGAACTCCTCGCCGGTCGCGGCCGCGACCGCCGCTGCCGGTGGGGTGCTACGGAGCAATCTGCGCTCCGGGTTCTCCGCCGGGGCCGGCCGCGACTTCTGCTACACCTGTCCATCCCCTGACACGTACCCGTTCCAATGGGCGTGGGACAGCGCCTTCCATGCCATCGCGCTGTCGCACGTCGACCCGTCCAGAGCGC
The DNA here is from genome assembly GCF_049999945.1 of Planosporangium spinosum. NCBI lineage: Bacteria > Bacillati > Actinomycetota > Actinomycetes > Micromonosporales > Micromonosporaceae > Planosporangium > Planosporangium spinosum. The sequence goes on from NZ_JBLYUB010000024.1 coordinate 12,883, forward strand.
AGGCTGAGCTCGAGTCACTGCTCTCGGCCGTGACGTCGGAGGGGTTCCTGCCACACATGTTGCTGTGGCAGGACGATCTCCGCCCACACGCCGTCGACGACTTCCGAATCCGGGCGAGGGGCTGGACCTCGACCTCTATCGCGCCACCCGTACTCGCCCGCAGCGTGGAGCGGGTCTACCTCGCGACCCGTGACCGACGTTTCCTGGCAACGGCACTGCCACGCACGGTGGCGTTCTATGACTGGCTGCACAACCATCGGACCGACTCGCGTACCGGCCTACTCGTCACGTTCCAACCTGACGAATCGGGTCTCGACATGAGCCCGAAATACGACGAGGCCCTCGGGTTGGACACGACGCCCGCAATCGTGGCGGGACAATGGCATCAGTCGATGCGCGAACTGCTCGACGCATACGCGACAGCCACCAGTGAGGCCGACATCGCTGCCGCCCGCCGGTTCGTCTGGCACGACGTGCTCGTCAACAGCATCTACGCGGACGGGCTACGCGCGGCGGCGGGTCTGTGCAGGTTGTCCGAACGTACCCGACGAGTCGCCGACGTTCTCGATGACCGCGCCCACGCCATCACGGCCGCGCTGCTTCGCCATTGCTGGGACGACCAACGCGGGGTGTTCTGGGATATCGACGTTATTCGTGGCACGGCGGCACGGTGCCTGACGGCCAGCAGCCTGTTCCCGCTCATCCTCGACGACCTGCCCAAACCGGCGGCCAGACGGCTCGTCGAGGATCATCTCCTCGACGAACGTGAATTCTGGACGCCGTATCCTGTTCCGAGCGTCGCGATCAACGAGCCGACCTTCGACCCCGACTTCACCACTGGCGCCATCTTCCGTGGCTCGAGCTGGGTGAACCTGAACTGGTACCTGTGCGGGGGACTCCGCACCCATGGATACGCGGACATCGCCGACCACCTCGCCGACCGCACGTTGGAGATGACGGCGCTGTCGGGCATGCGCGAATGCTACGGACCCTTCGACGGCGCCGGACACGGGGCGAAATCGTTCGGCTGGAGCAGCCTCGTGCTCGACCTCGCCGCTCACGCCGAAAGGACGCAGCCGTGACTATCCGATGGGGTTTCCTCGGTGCCGGATCGATCGCCTCTTCGAGCCTCGGCCCCGCGGTCCGTGCGGCACGAGGCAACGCCCTGCATGCCGTGGCGTCCAGGGATGAGCGCCGCGCGGCCGCCCTGGGCCCGCAGCGGACCTACCACGAATATGCTCACCTGCTCGAAGACCCTGACGTCGACGCCGTCTACGTCTGCCTTCACAACAACGCCCACCTCCAGTGGGTCGTCGCGGCGCTGGAACACGGCAAACACGTCCTGTGCGAGAAACCCCTGGGGCTCACACAAGCCGAGGTTGCCGACATGGCTGCTGCGGCCGCCGCCTCGCAACGCCTTCTCGTCGAAGCGGCCTGGAACAGATGGCACCCACGGACGCGTGCGGCCGAAGAGCTTCTCGCGGCCGGCGTTCTCGGACAAATCCAGCACGTCACCGCCCGTTTCAACGGCGCGACGCCAGCGGTCGGCAACTACCGCCGAGATACCGCCCTGGGCGGGGGCGCGTTGTGGGACGTCGGATGCTATGCCATCGCCGGAGCGCTCCCGGCGATGGGCTGGCAGACACCGACAGCCGTGCGCGCCACGATGACCTACTGGGCCGGCAGCGACGGCGGCGACGCCGACGTCGCCACGGAAGCCTGGCTCGCCTTCGGACAGACCGCCACGGCGCACATCACCGCCGCGCTCGACGGTCGCGACGAGCAATTCCTGGAGGTTCGCGGTTCCCAAGGCCTCCTCCGGCTGCCCCACCCCGCGTTCACGGCCGGCACCCATCCAACCGCACTGCACCTGGCTGTCGACGGACAATCCCCACGCGAGATCAACTATCCGGCGACCGACCCGTACCGGCTCATGGTCGAAGCGTTCGGCAAGGCGATCCGCGACGAATCGACGTGGCTAGTCCCGCTCGAGCAATCAGCAGCGGTCGCTCGCACGATCGACGATGTTCGGTACGCGTCCGGCGCGGCCGTATCGCGGCCGATTCCGCCATTCCGACCTCCTCGTCAGGCTCCCGCTCGCCGGTGAACATCGATACACCGTTATTGGTCACCCACGTCGTCAGCTGGTCACCGGCTCACCCGGGACCGTGAAGAGCGGTTTCCACGGCTCGTTCGAGCTGATCGGGTACTCGGTGGGGGGAGCGTCGCCCTTCGTCGACCATCGAGCCTCGTACGGCAGCCCGTCGAACAGCACGCGGTCCCCGCGGGCGTAGACGGTCGCCGGGTTCCATTCCGCGGTCACCCCGGTAACCGTCGGGCTCGGCCGGGGAGCGGCCTCGGTCGGGCCCACCGGGCCGATCACCGACCACGGCGTGGGGCTGGAGGCGTCCCCCGCCGCCGAGGGATCGACGCCCTGGTTCGCCCACTTCGCCTCGTAGACGACACCGTGCCAGACGACCTTGTACCCGTTCACGTACTGGGCGGTGAGACGCCACACCGGGTATGGGCTCTTCTGGGGATCGTCGACGATCGGCTCCTGGTTCGGGATCGCGACGGATTCCCTGCCGGACGCGCCCACCGCGCTTCCGGGCAGCCCCGCGAAGACCGACGAGAAGGCCAGCGCCTCCTGGGCCACCCCGCTGCACGTGTTGGAATGAACGACGACGTTGGTGAAGGTCCCGCGGCACCGGGCGTCCCGGTTCAGCGACCACATCGACACCCTGCCGAGCCCCTTCTCGACGGCGAACGAGGCGAGCCTGCGCGCGTTGTCGAGGGTGAACCGCTCGGCATCCACGTCGTTCTGGCCGATCATCGGGGTGGCCCCGAGCCTGGACCACACCTGTGGTGACGTGAACTGCACCCCGAGCCGCAGGTAAAGGGCGGACAGCTGCTGGTGGGTCGACTCCAGCGCCCGAGTGGTCAACTCGAACATGTCGGGATTGGAGCCCTGCTTCGACCCGAAGTCCATCGTCATCACGTTGACACCGCGCAGCGAGACACCGCCCTCCAGCGTCGTCCGCACCGCGCCGAGCCCGTCGGCGGTCAGGCCGTCCGGCGTCACCGGCAGGGTCAGCCACACAGCCAGCGGCTGGCCCGCCAACTGCCGCTCAGCCTGCAGCGCCGCCAGGGCGTGTGCGCGCCGCCGCAACGACGCCTGGTCCGCAACGGCCGCCCCCTCGATGTCCAGATCCAGGGTCTTCACGTCGTAGCGCCGCACCAGCTGCCGGTAGGCGTCGGTCAGCCGCGCCTGGTCGGTACAGGCCACGGCGAGCTCGGTGTTGATCTGCCCGCCCACGCTGAGCATGATGTTCCCACCGGCGGAACGCAGCTGGTTGATCCGGCGGTCCAGTTCCAAGGAGGCAGCCGCCTCGTCAGGGCTGTACGCGCCACCCCAACTGGGCGAGCACCCGTCCTTGGGATCGGCGACCACGAAGGCGAGGGCCACGTCGTTCGCCGGGTTCACCTTCGGGTCCTGGAACGCGAACGTGGGGGTCAGCGTGACATCCACGTACGGCACGGCCCACGACTTCGCGGTTGGGCCGGCAGTGTGCCGCAGGTGCAGCACCGCGGCGGCGCTGCCGGCGCCGAGCCCGGCCAGCACCAGGACCAGGATGCCGAGCCTGAGCCACGACAACCGCTCGACCGGAGCCTCTGGCTCCTGCCAGTCCGGGTCGGCAAGGGGGTCGTGCTCCTGCCGCACGGCCTGCGGGGTGGCGCGGTCGGTCAGCATGGCAGCTCTCTCCTTCGTGGGTCGTCGGCGGGGCTCGACCCTCTGCTCTCGGATCGGCAGGTTCCACGACATCTGAAGGCCGGCGACAGAAAAACCTTCAAGGTACGTCGCGAAACCGCCGATGGGGAGGCGAATGGGCGCGGACAAGCCGCGCCGGGCTCGACGGTCGCGCAGGTACGGCCGGTGTCGCACAACAGTGAAGGGCAACCATGCAGCGCAACTCGGTGGACCAGCGCAGGCCGGACGCCCAGCGCCAGTGGGGTGCCGACCGCCGGTCGGCACCCCACCCTCTCGTGCCGCCCCCCGTCTCCGAGGGCCGCATCGCCCGGGGGCGGCTCGCGGTCGTGCTGACCATCACCGTCTGGGCCTGCTACATCGTCCGCACGGTGATCGACCAGTTCATCGCCGGGCATGCCTCCACCGCACGGCTGGCCGTCGAGGCGATCGTCTACATGGTCGTTGTTACCGCGCTCGCGGGCTCCGCGACGGCCTACCTGATCACCCGGATCGGCTTCTTCTACCGCAGCCGGGCGCATCACCGGGCGCCGCGGATCGTGCTGGATACGTTCCTGCAGGGGCCGACGCCGTCGGTGACGGTCCTCGTACCGTCGTACCAGGAGGACGAGCGGGTGATCCGCACGACCCTGCTCTCGGCGGCGCTGCAGGAGTACCCCGGCCTGCGGGTCGTCCTGCTCATTGACGATCCGCAGCGGCCGCGGACCCGGGCCGCCCGCGACCTGCTGCTCGCTGCCCGAGCGCTGCCGGCCGCGATCGAGGCCGAGCTCGCCGGCCCCTACGCACGGGTGCAGGCGGCGTACGAGCGGTTCGAGGACTCCCTCGGCGAGCGCGACGAGCGCGCCACCACTGCGGACGACATGCGCGACCTCGCCGCCGAGTACCGGTTCGCCGCCGGCTGGCTCTACGGCCTGGGCCGCCGGCAGGAGATGGTGGACCACACCGACGTCTTCTTCGTCGAGCACATCCTGCACGCGCTCGCCGAGGATCTGGGCACTATCGCCGAGGCGCTGGAGCGTGGCGCCGACGAGGAAGCCACCCTGCCACAGGCGCGACTCGTTCAGCTGTACCGCCGACTGCTCGCCATCTTCGACGTTTCCGTGACGAGTTTCGAACGCAAGCGGTACGTCTCGCTGTCGAGCGAGCCGAACAAGGCGATGAACCTCAACAGCTACATCGGGCTGATGGGCGGCGGTTACCAGGAGGTCAGCACGCCGCTGGGGGTCGCCCTGGTGCCGGCCGGGCCGGGCCGGGCCGAGCTGACCATCCCCGACCCGGACTACGTACTGACCCTGGATGCCGACAGCGTCCTGATGCCGGAGTACTGCCTGCGGCTGGTGCACCTGCTCGAGCAGGGCGCCCACGCGGGGGACGCGGTGGCGCAGACGCCGTACAGCGCCTTTCCTGGTGCGGCGACCCGGATCGAGCGCATCTCCGGAGCAACGACCGACGTCCAGCACATCGTCCACCAGGGCATGACGCACTACGACGCGACGTTCTGGGTCGGGGCCAACGCCGTGCTGCGCAAGAAGGCGCTGGACGAGATCTGCGAGGTCTCCTACGAGGGCGACTGGGAGATCCGCCGCTACATCCAGGACCGGACCGTCATCGAGGACACCGAGTCGACGATCGACCTCGGGGTCCGCGGCTGGACGCTCTACAACTACCCGGAGCGACTGGCGTACAGCGCCACCCCGCCGGACTTCGGCTCGCTCTGCATCCAGCGCCAGCGGTGGGCGAACGGCGGCCTGCTGATCCTGTCCCGGTTGAAGGATCAGTTCCGGGCCCGGGCCGCCCGGGAGCAGAAGAACCGGTTCGGTGAGCTGTTCCTGCGGGTGAACTACATGGCCTCCATCTTCTGGAGCTCCGTGTGCCTGGTGATCATGCTCGCGTACCCGTTCAACGCCAACCTGCTCAACCCGATCCTGCTGCTGGTGTCGGTGCCGTACTTCCTCATGATGAGCGCGGACCTGAAGTACCTCGGCTACAAGCGCCTGGACGTGCTGCGCATCTATGGCTTCAACCTGATCCTGCTGCCGGTAAATCTCTCCGGCAGCTTCGCCTCGATCCTCCAGCTGCTGACCGGGGAGAAGAGCGCGTTCAAGCGGACACCGAAGGTCCGCAACCGGACCACCGCGGCCACCACGTACCTGGTCGCACCACTCGCCCTGATCGCGCTCTGCGCCTGGACGGCGGTCCGTGATGTGCAGCGGCACCAGTGGGCCAACCTGGCTTTCGCCGGGATGAACCTGGTGCTGTCGACGTACGCGATAGTGGCGTTCGTCGGGGTGGGCAACACCGTGGTCGACCTGTTCACCCACCTGCGGAACTGGCTGTACCGCCCGGTGCACCCGAAGACGCCCTCCCGCGGTGGGGACAGTGCCCTGCGGCCGACCTCGGCCGCCGCTGCCGAAGGCCGCGCGGTGGCACCGACCGGCGCGATCGGCGACTGGGCGTCGGTGTTGCACTACCGTTCCGGGCGGGGCGCTTCCGGCCTGGTCGCGGTCCGGTCGACGCAGCTGGCGGCCGCGGGCCGATCCAGCCGAGCACTGCAGACTCCACTGTCCCGGTCGAGTTCCTTCGAGGAGTTCACCTTCTTCACCGTCTTCCAGCCGATCTTCGAGCTGGAGTCCGGGGAGGTCGTGGGCTACGAGGCCCTCACCCGGTTCGCCGACGGCAGCAGCCCTCAGCGTGGACTGGAGGCCGCGCAGGCACAGGGCCTGCATATCGACCTCGATGCCGCCCTCATCCGCGCTGCCATGGCCTCCGCGAATGCCCTGCCCCACGGCACATGGCTGGCGGTCAACGTCTCCAGCGACCTGCTGCGGCGGCCGCGCGAGCTGGAACCGCTGCTGGCGGAGAGCTCCCGGCCCCTGGTGCTGGAGGTCACCGAAGCCGACCGGGCGGATCTCGACCACCTGCCCTCCGGGGTGCGGATCGCGGTCGACGACGCCGGTGCGGGGTACGACTCCCTGGCTCGGATGGAGTCACTGAAGCCGGGCTTCCTCAAGCTGGGGCGGGCGACGCTGGCCGGTGTCGAGGCCGAGAACGCACGCCGCGCCTCGATCCGCTCGCTGGTCGAGTTCGCACGGGAACACGGCTGCACCGTCATCGCCGAGGGGATCGAGTCGGCACAGCAACGCGACGCGCTCGTCGCGTGCGGCGTGCCCCTCGGGCAGGGGTTCTACCTGGGGCGTCCGGTCCCGGTGGAGCGTGCCCTCGCCGACGCGGCCAGCCGCTGAGCACCGGGCACGACGCGGCCGCCGCGCATCAGCTCGTACCGTTGCCCCCGCTTCAGCTGCACGTCCCGCACCCGCCGGCCGAGCAGTTCATGCGCGGGCGCCGGCTCCCGTGCGACCATGCGTCCATGAGCAGCGATGTCGCCCTCGATGTGAGCGCCCTGGCGATCAACGTCACGATCCCGGAGGGGCTCCGCTGGACCGCCACCCGACGCGGTGAGGAGTTCACGCTGACCACACTCAACGTCCGGCTCCTGCCGGACGGGCGCCTCGCGGCAAAGGCCTACGGCCGACCGACCGGCGGCGGCCGCGGCACATACGTCTCGTTCCCCGTGCCCGACAGGCCCGAGCTGGCGGCCCTGGTCGCCAACGCTGCCAGCCGCGCCGGCGCGCTGTGGGCCGCCCACCGCGGTCTCAGCTGACGGTCCGACTACGGTGACGAGGCAGGCGCGTCGACCCACCAGCCTCGTAGGCGCACAGGTTGCCCGGCCCCGCCTCGACCCGGCTCAGCCGGCGGCACCGACCATGATGCCGTTGAGGTACAGCGACTCGGAGCAGGTGCTCGCCGGCCTGGCGTCGGCCGGAGTGCCGGGCTTGCGACAGGCGACCGTCAGGGTCACCTGGGAGCCTGCCGGCACCCGGATCGGAGTGACCGAGTGGTAGTCCTGGTCGCGGAAGTTCTCCAGCCCGTACGTGACGACCTTCACGCCGTTGGCGCTCACCGTCAGCGTGCCCTCGTCGCCTTGCGCGTTGTCCACCAGGAAGTCGGTGAGCAGGAAGGTTTTTCCGTCCGGCACCGTGAACCGCTGCTCGGCCGCGCCACCGGGGTTGGTACGGAACGACAGCGCGGTCGAGAACTGGTCTCCCGTCCCGCCGTTCTGGCCGACGGCCTGGCCGCCGCTGCTGCGCCCGCCGTCGGCGGACGGGGCGGCCGCCGGCGGCGCCGCCCCCGCCTGCTGCTGCTTCGCCACGGCCTGATCGGCAGCGCGATCGGCAGCCTTGACGGCCGCCCGGTCGACCGTGCCGTCGACGGCCTCCCGCGCCGCGGAGCGTACGGCCGGGCGCAGCAGGCCGAACCACAGCGCGAGCAGTGCCAGGAGCAGCGCGAGGAGGAGCGCCAGCAGCTTCAGCAGCCAGGCGGAGAAGATCGGCCGCTGCACGAACGTACCGTCGAGGGCGACGGCGACACCGCCCTCCCGCAACACCTGGGCCCGGAACGGCAGGTGCCTGGGCTTGCCCCGCCACAGCAGCCGCCGCGAACGCACGACGAGGGCCGGGTCGGTCCGCTCCCCCGCGGCCACGGTCGCCGTTGCCGGCCGGAAGGCAAACCTCAGCTGCTCGCCGGCGTCGGTGGCGCCGAAGGCGAGATCCTCGGTGACGTTGCCCCGGTTGTCGGTCTCGACGTGGAACAGGGCGCGCCGACGCCCGCCACGCACCTGCGGCCGCAGCTGCGCCGCGACGCCCGAGAACGGCAGGACGATGAGGGTGCCCTCCTCGACCACCGCGGCCCCGGGGTGCTCGGACGGTAGGACCCGGACTCCGAACGGCAGCTCGCCGGCCGGCACCTGGGACGACCGTGGCGGCCGGAAGGCGACCGTCACCGTGTCCGACGCACCCGGGTACAGCGAGAGCACCTCGGGCTCGACGGCCACCCACTCCGCCGGTACGCCGACCACCTCGAACCGGTATGCCTCGACGATGTCGACGGTGTTGCGGACCGTGACCGTCGCCTGTGCCTCTCCGCCGGGAGCGACGGTCACCTCGGTCTGGGCCAGGCTGGCGGATGCGCTCATGCCGGCCGACTGTAGGCGTACGCATGAACCCGCAAACTGGCCTTTTGGGAACAACCACGGGCAGAACCGGTGCCCGTCCGTACCGGCGTTAGGTGCACGCAAAGCGGCGCCCGGCACACTCACCTCCGGCAGCCGGCAGCCGGTAGAGACGCCACGAGCGCCGGTTCGGCTCGGCTACCGATACCTGACCGGGTGCCGACGGGCCACCCGGTCGGCACCGCCGACAGGAAGGTCGATATGAACCGGGTACCGGTCTGGGTCCACGCCGACGATCCGATCTTGCGGCAGGGGGTGGTGAGCCAGCTACGGTCCCGCCCGGAACTCCGCGTGCTCGAACCGGGGGACGAGCGGGATGCCACGGTCGCGCTCGTGGTGGTGGACAGCCTCGACGACACGGCCGCCGGTGAGCTACGCCGACTGCGCAGAACGGGCACCGCGAAACTCGTCCTGGTGCCGGCGAGGATCGACGACGCCGGCCTGGCCTGTGCGGTCGAGTGCGGCGTGGTCGGCGTGGTACGCCGCGGCGAGGCGACGGCCGAGAAGCTCACCCACGTGATCTCCGCGGCCGTACGCGGAGAGGGCGCGATGCCGGCGGATCTCCTCGGACGCCTGCTGGACCAGATGAACCGGCTGCAGCGCCAGCTCCTCGACCCCCGCGGCCTGACGCTCACGGGCCTGACCACCCGCGAGGTCGACGTCCTCCGCCTGCTGGCGGACGGGCTCGACACCCGGGAGGTCGCCGACAAGCTGTCCTACTCGGAGCGGACGGTCAAGAACGTGCTGCACGAGGTCACGACGCGGCTGCAACTGCGCAACCGCACCCACGCGGTCGCGTACGCGCTACGGCAGGGCCTCATCTGAGCCGCCCGCGCCGGCCCGACCTCGGCCCCTGCCCGAACGGGCGGTCGGCCGTGCCCGTGCCGGTGCCCATGCGGCCACTGCGTCATGGCTGGACCCGGCCGAGGATGGCCGGGTACCCGCGCGGCGCCCGCAAGCCCGCGGCTGGACCGGCGGCCACCGCGCTCCCCTGTCGACCACCGCCCTGCCTGTTGAGGTCCCGTTGCGACGTAAGACCCGAATTCCCGTGCTCCTGGCCACGACGGCAACGGTCGCCGCGCTGCTCCCCGGGCTGGTCGCGTCGGCGGCGGATCCACCGGGCGGCCGGCCCGGTCCGTCCGGCCGCTCCCCGGCGGCCGTCGCACCGGTGGCGGCCGAGCGCATCGCGTACGCCGGCACGAAACACCGCAGCATCGGCGTCGTAAGCGGCGACGGCGCCGCGGCGGTGTCGACGCCGTTCTTCCCCACCGGGCCGGACCACTTCGACGACGAGATATCGGCGCGGGGGGACACGGTCACCTGGGTGAGCCTGCGCGACGCGGTCACGACCGAGGTGTACCTGAGCCGAGGTGGCGGCCCAGCGGTCCGGGTCACGGCCAACACATCCAGCGAGGCGCACCCGGTGCTCTCGCCGGATGGCAGACAGATCGCGTTCGACTCCGGGGCCGGCCGCGGCGGGTCGGACCATGACATCTTCGTTGTCGGCGTCGACGGCAAGGGGCTGCGCCGGGTCACCGACGGGTCCGGCGACAACCGGTGGCCCACCTGGTCGCCCGACGGCGCCACCCTGGCCTTCCAGGGCCGGCGCGGCGGCACGGTCCCGCAGGTCTACCGGGTACCGGCCGCCGGCGGCGCGATCACGCCGCTGACCAGTGAGCCGACCGGCGCGGGCGAGCCGGCCTGGGACCCCAACCCGGCGCACGACCGCATCGCGTTCACCTGCGACCCGGACAGCGCGACCGATCAGAAGATCCACCTCGTCAGCTCGACGGGCACCGGCGACCACCTGCTGCTGCCGGCGAACTGGCAGAGCCGCGAGCCGGCCTGGTCGCCGGATGGCGGCACGCTCGCGTTCGTCAGCCGTACCCCGCCCGACGGCGGCGCGCTCGGCGCCGTCGACCTCGTCTACAGCGGCGCACCCCGCGACGACCCCTGCCCCTGCACGGCGCAGCTCCGCCTGGCCGAGGACCGCCAGGTCAGCTTCCCGGGCTTCTACACGCCGCCGGGCGCGTCTACGCCGTCCCTGATCGTCATCCGCGACAGCGCGCCCGACCGCCGCACCGCCACGTTGCAGGACATCCGGCCCGACGGGGTCGACCCGCGCGACCTGCGCCTGCCGATCCTGCGCGAAGACCCCAAGGCCGAGCAGGACTCCCGGTTCATGTGGCTGCCGACCGACGGCGACCCGTGGACCGAGCGCCAGGAGTACTCGCCGGACGGGCGCCGCATCGCGGTGAGCCGGTTCGAGACGGTCGACGGCCGCCGCGTCGAGCGCATCTGGACGGTCGGCGCCGACGGCACGTCGCCGCGCCTGCTGCCGGTGACCGGGCGCGGCCCGGACGACCGGGAGACCGACCCCGAGTGGTCGCCCGACGGCCACCGGATCGCACTTGTGCGCAGCCGGGCCGGTGGCCCCTCGCGGATCGTGGTCGTCGACGCCGACACCGGCGCGGAACTGCTGGCCCTGCCCGTACCGCCGGAATCGGCCGACCTCGGCGACAGCCAGCCCGCGTGGTCGCCCGACGGCACGGTGCTCGCGTTCACCCGCGGCCGATACAACGGCGACTCCAGCCGTAGCCACATCTGGACCGCGTCCGCCGCCGACGGCCTCGACCAGCACGACCTGACCCGCGCGGTGTGCGGCCGGGACTGCGACGTCGTCGACGACAGTGCGGCGTTCTCCCGAGACGGCCGTCAGATCGTGTTCAACCGCCGCGACGACGGCCTGGTCCTCACCGAGGTCACCGGCGCGCGCTGCCGGCTGCTGTTCCCGGCCTCCGGCGGTTCCTGCGCGGCCCCGGTGCCGCCACAGCCGACCGGCCCGTTCCAGCCCCGGGACGTGAGCTGGTCGCCGGACGGCAAGCGGCTGGTCTTCTCCGCCCGGCGCGACCGCGACCAGAACTCCCTGGAGGCGTTGTACGGCTACGACCTGGCCACCCGCGCCGTCACGCCGCTCACCGACAGGCTGCCGGGGCGGCAGAAGGAGCCGACGTGGCAGCGCTCGGTCGACGTGGCCACGGCCCTGGTGACCCCGCCCCCGGCGACGACCGTCGGCGGCCGCACGACGCTGACGCTCTCGGTCACCGACCGGGGGCCGAGTCCGGCGCCCGATGTCCGGCTCGCGCTCACCGTACCGGCGGGTCTTCAGGTCACCGGCCTGGTTGCCCAGCAGGGCACGTGTGCGCTCGACCCGGCCGGCTGCGACCTGGGTGCCGTCGGCGTTCGCCGGACGGTCACGGTACGGGTCGAACTGACCGGGCTGGCCGCCGGCGCCTTCCCGCTGGTCTGGTCGGTCGACGGCGGGGTCATCGACGCCATACCGGCGGACAACCGGGCCGGCACCGACGTCCGGGTCACCGAACCGCCGCCGACCGCGCCGGCCGACCCGACGGTGACCGTCACCGTCACCCCCACGCCGGCCTACGTCGGCGGCCCGGCGACGGTGACGTACACGGCACGCAACGCGGGCGGGCAGCCGGCCACCGGGCTGCGGCTGCGTCCCGCGCTGCCGGCCGGCGTCCGGGTCGCGGCCGCGCCGCCGGGCTGCCAGGCCGTCACCGGCTGCCCGGTACCCGACCTGGCCCCGGGCGCCGCGGCCACGGTGACGTTCACACTGGCGCCCACGGCGGCCGTGGCGACGACCGTCGCCGGCACGGTCACCACCACGGGCGCCGACGCCGACCCGGGCAACGACACCGCCACCGCGCCGCTGCGGGTACTCCAGCCGCGCATCGTCGCCGTCCCGGCGATCGGGCCGCCCGGCTTCGTCACGTCGGTGCGCGGTACCGACTTCCCGCCCGGCGCGCCGGTGGCCCTCGCCTGGAGCGTGGGCATCACCGCGGCCGCCGCGCCGGTGGTACCCGCCGTCGACGGCACGTTCGCGGCGCAGCTGCTGGTCCTGCCGCACGATCGGCTCGGGCCCCGCCTGATCGTCGCGTCCGGCGCCGGGTTCTCACCGGTGACCACCCCGTTCCGGGTCGTCCTGCCGGCGCAGCAGCCCCCCGGCCACCACGACCGGAGGTGGTGACCGGTGATCCACGAGGTCGACGACGCGCTGCGCGGACTGGTCACCGAGGAACCGCTGGCCGGCACCGGGGTCGAGGTGTCGTTCGACGCGCCCACCAAGGAGTGGGCCGCCCGGCGCAACGCTCCGACGGTCAGCCTGTTCCTGTACGACATCCGCGAGGACGTCGCGCGCCGCCGGCAGGGCAGCGTCGCCGAGTACGACGAGCGCGGCGCGACCGTGGCGCTGCACGACCCACCGCGCTTCTTCGCCCTGTCGTACCTGGTGACCGCCTGGACCAACCACACTCAGGACGAGCACCGGCTGCTGTCGGTGCTGCTCGCCGGCCTGCTGCGGCACGACGCGCTGCCGGCTGCGCGGCTGACGGGCTCGTTGGCGACGCTCAACCTGACCGTACCGATGACCGTCGCCGGCCCACCCGGGGACAACCGCGCGCTCGCCGACGTGTGGAGCGCGCTCGGCGGCGAGCTCAAGCCGTCGCTGGACCTGGTGGTCGTCGCGCCGCTGTCGGCCCGGCGGGTGGCCGCCGCCCCGCCGGTCGTCGACGGCCTGCGGCTGCGGACCACCGATCCGGCCGAGACCAGCGCCCTTCGCTACACCGACCCGGCTCCCGCGCCAGCCGGCCCGGCCGAAACCGAACCGGACGCCCCGGTGACGACGGTCGGCGTACGCCGTACCCGGGGCGCAGGCCGGGACCGCGACGCGTCGGGCACCCCCATCCGGGGACACCGACGGTGACCGCCGCGACGGTGGCCGCGACCGGCACCGGTTACCTGCTCGCCCGGCTCGCCCTGGTCGAGCGGCGGGTGCGGCGCGCGGTGGACGAACGCCGCCGCACCGATCCGTCCCCCGACGACGCGTTCCGGGGCCTGTACGTGTCCGACGAGGACACCGTCCGACTGCTGGACGGCGTGCCACCGCTGCCGGGCCCCGACGAGGTCGACGCCGAGTGGCTGGCGGCGGTCGAGGCGGACGCCGACCGGGAGCCGACCGAGCCCCGACTGCGCCGGCTGGCCCGCGACTTCGCGCTCGCGCCGCTGGACGTCGAACTGCTCCTGGTCGCCCTGCTGCCCGATGTGGACGCACGGTTCGAGCGGCTCTACGGCTACCTCAACGACGACGTGACCCGGCGGCGGCCGTCGATCGGGCTGGCGCTGGAGCTGTGCGGGGCCGCAGCGTCCTCGGCCACCGCGCGGGGCCGCTTCGCCGCCTCCGCGCCGCTCGTGGCGGGCGGCCTGCTGGTGGTGGAGGAGCCCGAACGGCCGTATCTGTCGCGCGGGCTGCGGGTGCCCGACCGGGTCGTCGCCCACCTGCTGGGCGACGACACGTGCGACGCCCGCCTGGCCGACCTGGCCCGTTACGACGAACCGGATCCGCGGTGGCGGCCGGCGAGCGCCGAACGGCTCGCCGCCGCGATCCGCACCGGCGTCCGGCTGGTGTACCTGCGGGAGCGCCCCGGCGCAGCGGGAGCCGCGCTCGCCACGGCGGCGCTGGCCGCCTGCGGCGCGCCGGCACTGCGGCTGGACCTCGACGCGCTGGCCGCCGACCCCGCGCCGGAGGAGGCGCTGGCGGCGGCCGCGCGGGAGGCCCGGCTGCGCGGCGGCGGGCTGGTCGCCGGCCCCGTCGACGTCCTGGACCCGGCCGGAGCGCCGGCGCATGCCCGGCTGCTGCGCCGGCTCGCCGCGCTGCCCGTACCGGTCCTGCTCACCGGACGGACCGGCTGGGACCCGTACTGGGCCGACCGCTCCCCGCTGCTGCTATCGGCGCAGCCGTTGGATACCCGGGATCGGGCCGCGCTGTGGCGGGCCGGGCTCGGCGACCGGCCGGGCGCGGCGGGCCTGGACGCCGACCGCGAACTCGCCCCGTACCTGCTGACCCCCGACCAGGTCCGGCGCGCGGCGGAGACGGCCGGCCAGCAGGCGCTGCTCGACGGCGCGGCCCGGGTCGGGACGGCGCACCTGCGCGCCGGGGTACGGTCGCAGAACGCCGCCGGGCTGGAGAAACTCGCCCGCCGGGTCGAACCCGCGGTCGGCTGGGCCGACCTGGTCCTGCCCGAGCCGGCCCTGGCCCAGCTACGCGAGCTGGCCCTGCGGGTACGCCACCGCGACCGGGTGCTCGGCGGCTGGCGGATGCGCCCCGGCGGAGGGCGCGGCCGGGGCGTGACGGCGCTGTTCGCCGGCGACTCGGGTACCGGCAAGACGATGTCGGCCGAGGTGGTCGCCGCCGACCTGGGCCTCGACCTGTACGTCGTCGACCTGTCCACCGTGGTCGACAAGTACGTCGGTGAGACCGAGAAGAACCTGGAGCGCATCTTCACCGAAGCCGCCGGCGTCAACGGGGTGCTGCTGTTCGACGAGGCCGACGCCATCTTCGGCAAGCGCTCCGAGGTCAAAGACGCCCACGACCGGTACGCCAACCTGGAGAGCGCCTACCTGTTGCAACGTATGGAGTCCTTCGACGGCGTCGCGATCCTCACCACCAACCTGCGGGCCAACCTCGACGAGGCGTTCATCCGCCGGCTCGACCTGATCGTGGACTTCCCGGTTCCCGACGAGGCGCAGCGGCGTGCCCTGTGGGACCGGTGCCTCGGTACCGCGCTACCCCGCGCCGACGACCTCGACCTCGACTTCTGCGCCCGCACCTTCGAACTGGCCGGCGGCAGCATCCGGGCGTGCGCGGTGACGGCCGCGTACCTCGCCGCCGAGGCGGGCCGACCGGTGACGACCGGTGACCTGGCGGACGCCGTGCGAAGCGAGTACCGCAAGCTCGGACGACTGCTGCTGGACAGCGAGTTCGGGCTGTACGCGCGCACCCGGTGATGCCGCGGTCGCCCGGCCCGTTGTGTACCACGACGATGTCCATCGTCCTGCGACGCGGTACTCGGCGGCTGTTCGTTCGTCGTCGCTGAGGTCTCCTGCCCTTACGGCCATATGGAATGCCCGCGGTGAGGTCCATATGCCCCCTTGTACGGCGTCGGCTGCGGGGAGATCGTCAAGGGACCGGCAGGAGCAGCAATGTCGCCTCGCGTGGAAAGGGATGCTGATGCGTCGAGCGAAGCATCGCGACCAGACCCAGGAAGCACCGCCTCAGACCGTGGAAGCTCCGTCGAACCCGTCGCGACCGCGGTCGTCTGATGCCGCGGCGGCACTGTCGGTGCCGCCTCGGACCGCCTCCGAGGTGCTGGCCCTGCAGCGGGCGATCGGTAACGCGGCTATGGCGGCGTTGCTGGCAAGGGATCCGGTGGCGCAACGCTCGGATATACCGGAGGTGCAACGCTCGACCGCGCAGGAAGTGCTCCGCGGTTCGGGTCAGCCGCTGGCAGGGCCGATCCGCGCCGAGATGGAGGCCCGGATGGGTGCCGACTTCTCCACCGTACGGGTACACACCGGCGCGGAAGCCGAGGAGTCGGCCACTGAGCTGGGTGCGCGGGCATACACCTCCGGAGAGCACATCGTGCTCGGCGCGGGCGGCCGCGATCGCCACACCCTGGCACATGAGCTCCACCACGTGATTCAGCAACGGTCCGGGCCGGTGGCCGGCACCGACAACGGCGCCGGCTTGGCAGTCAGCGATCCGTCCGATTCCTTCGAGCGCGCCGCTGAGGAGTCGGCCCGGCAGGCACTCAGCGAGCCCGTGCCCGTACAGGCTGCTCTGGCGCCGGAGGTACACCCGCATGCGGAACACTCGGTTGGCGGGCATCGGCACGGCCGGCCGATTCAACGCGCCAGGATCACGGACATCCAATCCGGTCTGAACAGCGCTCAGGTGAACAGGATCATGGAACGCCTACAAAACCTGTCGCTGATCGTGCCGGTAGTGCTGCCCGAGGGCAGCATGCCCACCAGAAGCCAGGCACGGAACGCGGGCCGGCAGATCGACTCGCGGCTGCACCCCGTCAATGACCGCGAAGGCTTCGCCGAGATCACCTGGGATCAGCTGATCCGCGGCGACGTGATCCGCATGGCGTACGGTTCCCTCGATGTGTACGTGCGGCCTCACAGTGGTTCCGTCCTCGGCGCTGCAGTGGACGACCTGCGTGGCCTGATGAGTGATTCTGAGGTCACCAACGATCCGGATCTGGGTGGTTTCACCACAGCCCTCATGCAGTGGCTCGTGCGGCAACGGAGCAACTCCAGTGGAAACGTGGAGGTTGCGACGCATGCGACGACGTCCGACGACGGCTCCGGAACACGGATCACCATTGGCGGGCGTCCCGGCTGGGACGATCGGGCCAACCAGATAGTCACCGGCTACGACGAGGACCGCCGGCACATCATCGCCTGGCACACGATGCGCGACGCATTCCTGAACGTCTTCAACACCGCCCTGGCCGACGGCGAGGACATCAGGGGACGGATGCGTCGCCTCATCGAGGTTCTGGAGCGAACCGAGACCTGGGCGAGCCTCGATGAGGCCGAGGAGGGTGATACGGCCAGCACGGGCGGCAGTGACACCATGAGCGGTGTCATCGGCGCTGATCAGCCGTCGCCGTCGACCAGTGCGATGGACCTCGACACACCGCCCCGGGCGAGTTCGGCAAGTCCCGTGCCGAACAGCCCCGTCGACTCGATGTCGGACACCGGGAGTACGACCTCGGAGCAGCTGCGCAGCAACCTGACGGCGACCGTCACCCGGGTGCTGAACCTGCTGTCGAACAATCCGTTCAACCTGTGGGCCGGTGAGTCCCTCGCGAACCAGTCGATCAATCGGGTGCGGCAGCAGCTGGTGTCCCGGCTCGGCGAGTACAGCGATGACAGCGAACTGCTCAACCAGGCTCGCGCACGGGCAGAGCAGGGCGCTGAGACGCAAAACGAAGATCAGATGGTGTGGACCCGGGTGCGAGACACGCTGGAGAATGTGCAGGCGTCCGATGCGCGGAAGTTCATCCAGTCGATCGCCGACTCGTTCGACGTCGACATCCCGGTGACCGGCGGCGACGAGACCTCCAGCACGTATGGCAGCCTGGCGGACCAGGCCGCCGTCGTCCGCAACGTCCTGGCCACCGGCCTCGCCCAGGAGGTGCTGGCCATGAGCGACAATCAACTGCCGTCCGACTTCGACACCGTCATCGCCCAAATGGAAGACTGGCTGCGGCGGTTCCTGCGCCCGGAGCATCTGCAGACCACTGTCACCGGGGGGCGCCGGACGGTCGGCGCGGCGCCCTGACCATCCTGTCCCCGGGGACAAGGGCTGTGTCACGAGGCGGGCCCCCAACGCCAGTGATCCGGTGCCTGGGCAACCAGGTGGGGCCCGTCTACCGGGACGAGTTGTCAGGTATAGACACGGGCCCGGAGGGCGGTCGACCTCCAGCCGTGCCGGCGGCTGCCCTTTCGGGAAGGCGATCGTGCCCGGCCCCGGGCCCGTCGGACCGTTTCCATGCCCACCCGGTTACCGGAAGCCTGAACGGGCACCGACCTTCCGCGAAGAGGAGCATTCATGCCGTCGTACCTGTCCCCCGGCGTCTACGTCGAGGAGGTCCCGAGCGGCTCCCGCCCCATCGAGGGCGTGGGCACCTCGGTGGCCGCCTTCGTGGGCCTCGCGGAGAAGGGACCGTTCCACACTCCGACCCTGGTGACCACGTGGAGCCAGTACGTCCAGATCTTCGGGGACGTCGTCGAGGGCACCTACCTGTCGCGGGCCGTGTACGGCTACTTCGCCAACGGCGGCGGCATCTGCTACGTCGTCCGGGTAGGTGACACGAACGGCAACGGCAACGGCACCACGGCCGGCAAGGGCAACCCCCGCGCACTGCCCGCCGCTGAGCCGGCTCCGCTCGGCACGTTCAAGGTCGCGGCCCTACCTGGCGCCACCGGGGACATCACCGTCGAGGTGACGGACGCCGCGGGCGAAGGCGTCGGCGAGGACCGCTTCCGGCTGCTGGTCCACCAGAACGGCAAGGTGGTGGAGACGTTCGACGACGTTTCCTTCAAGAAGAACACCAAGTCGTACGTGGTGACGCAGGTCAAGGAGCGGTCCCGCCTGATCACCCTCGAGGAGGCGACGCCGGCGAACGCCCTGGCCCGCCCCGCCAAGCAGACCGTGACCCTGGCGGCGCCACTGCCGCCCGCCGAGGTCGTGCCGGCGAAGCTGTCCACTGAGGAGTACGTGGGCGACGCCGACGCGCGCACCGGATTCGGCGGGCTGGAGGCGATCGACGAGATCACCATGGTCGCGGTGCCCGACCTGATGAGCGGGTACGAGCAGGGGCTCATCACCGCCGAGGACGTCAAGGCCGTACAGCTGGCCGTCATCTCGCACTGCGAGCAGATGGGCGACCGGATGGCCATCCTCGACCCGCTGCCCGGCCTGACGGCACGGCAGGTACTGACGTGGCGGCAGGAGGAGGCGGGCTACGACTCCAAGTACGCGGCGCTGTACTACCCCTGGATCAAGGTGTTCGACCCGGCCACCGGGCAGAACCGGTTCATGCCGCCGAGCGGCCACGTCGCCGGCCTGTGGTCGCGCACCGACACCGAGCGCGGCGTGCACAAGGCACCGGCCAACGAGGTGGTGCGCGGCGCGATCGAGCTGCAGAACAACGTCACCAAGGGCGAGCAGGACCTGCTCAACCCGGCCGGGGTCAACTGTCTGCGGGCCTTCCCCGGTCGTGGCATCCGGGTGTGGGGCGCCCGTACCCTCTCCTCCGACCCGGAGTGGCGGTACGTCAACGTCCGCCGCCTGTTCAACTACCTGGAGGAGTCGATCCTGCTGGGCACCCAGTGGGTCGTCTTCGAACCCAACGACGAGCGGCTGTGGGGCACGATCCGCCGCAACATCTCGGCCTTCCTCATGGAGGAGTGGCGGCGGGGCGCGCTGTTCGGCAGCTCCCCCGACGAGGCGTTCTACGTCAAGTGCGACCGCGAGACCAACCCGCCGGAGGTGGTCGACCGCGGCCAGGTCGTGTGTGAGATCGGGATCTGCCCGGTCAAGCCCGCCGAGTTCGTCGTGTTCCGGCTGGCGCAGTTCTCCGACAGCACCAGCCTCGTCAGCGAATGACTCCCGAAAGGCGGTAGCGACACATGGCCGAGACCGGCGACACCCTCATCGTCCACAAGTTCCAGGTCGAACTGGGCGGCATCCAGGTGGAATCCGTCCAGGAGGTCAGCGGCCTGACCGTGGAACTGGACGCGATCGAGGTCACCCAGGTCACCCCCAAGGGGGAGTACATCATCCGCAAGCTCCCCGGCGCCCGTAAGGGCGGCGAGGTCACCATCACCCGCGGGCTGGACAAGAGCAGCGCGTTCACGAAGTGGATCGAGCAGGTGTTCAAGAAGGGCGCGATCTCGGCCGCCCGCAAGAACATCAGCGTCATCCTCGTCGACGCCGAGAACACCAACCAGCGCCGCTTCGACATGAAGAACGCCTGGGTGAGCAGGTGGGAGGGGCCGAGCCTCAAGGCCGGTGACCCCTCAGCGGCGACCGAGAAGGTCACCGTGGTGTTCGAGGACATCACGACCTCATGAGACGACGTACGGTATCCGGGGTCGCGCTCGGCGAACCGTTCGAGGGCGACTTCGGTCCGGACGCGGAGTCCGGCGCGGCGCCGGTCCCGGCCGCGCAGCCGCCGAGGCTGCAGACCGAGTTCGAGTTCGAACTGCCGCGCGGGTACGTCGACGAATCCGGCGCCGTGCACCGGTACGGCAGCATGCGGCTGGCGACCGCCCGCGACGAGCTTGCGCCGCTGATCGACCTGCGCGTCAAGCAGAACCCGGCGTACCTCTCGATCGTGCTGCTCAGTCTCGTCATCACCCGGATCGGGACGATCACCGAGGTGCGCGCCGAGCTGGTCGAGAAGCTGTTCGCCTCGGACCTGGCGTTCCTGCAGGACTTCTACCGGCGGATCAACGCCGAGGGGCACACCCGGGCCGCCGTGACCTGTCCCGAGTGCGACGCGAGCTTCGAGGTGGACATCGCCGGTGGTCGCCCGGGGGAATCGTGACGTACGCGGCCGACCGTCTCTATGAGGAGGTCGCGTACGTCGCCTACCACTTCCACTGGCCCAAGGACGAGATCATCGACCTCACGCACTCCGAACGGCTGCGCTACGTCGAGCAGATAGCACGGATCAACACACGTATCAACGAAGGTGACTGACGGTGGGGCTGCGCGACCGACTACGCCGGAGGCGTCCGCAGACGTCCCCGGCCGACGAGAGCCCGGCAGCGGGCAGCCCGTCGTCGGGGGACACGCCCGCCGACCCCGGCTGGCGCTCGCTGCCACCGCTGCAGCGGACGGTCGACCCCGCGCCGGCACTGCTCACCGAGCCGTACCGGTTCCAGGCCCGGCTGAGCACCCGTCAGGATCCGACGCTGTACACCGCGCCCGGCCATCTGGTCAGCCCCGAGGCACCGGCCGGGCTGGTGCACGGCGTGCTGCGCGCCGCGTCTCCTCCGGCCGGGTATCCGGTCACTGCCACACCGGCGGTGCCGCGCCTGCCACTGGCCGGGCCCCGGCCGGCAGCGCCACCGGCGGACGCCCGGACCGGTACGGCACCGCTCGCCGCTGCCGGGACCGACACGGCGTCGCTCACCGCTGCCGAGGCCGACACGGCGCCGCCGGCCGGTAGGTCCCCCGCGCCGAGGTCAGCGACCGGGCTACGGCACGCCGACCTGACCACCGCTCGCGTAAGTCAGTCGGCGCGGCGGCTGTCTGCCGTCCAGCGGGCGGTAGGCACCGGGCGGACCCTGCCCGGCACGCCGACCGGGTCCAGACCCGCCGCCGGGACCACGGCCGGGTCCCCAGTCGGGACCGACGCCTCGGTACCGGAGCCGCAGGCGTCGGTCGCGCCGTCACCGGACAGCTTTGCGGAGCCGCAGCGGCCCACCGTCGGCGAGCGATCGCCGGCCACCACCGCCTCGGCCGAGGTCCCGGCACGTGCCGCACCGATCTCGACGGCGACGACTCCACATCTGGTACAGCGGCTCGCGACAGGAGCGCCGCCCCCGCAACCGGGGCGTTCGGCGACAACCCCCGTACCGCCGCCCGCCGTTGACCCGGCGCCATCCCCCCGTCCGGCCGTCCGGTTGGGGCTGGGCGAGCCACTTGCGGCCCTGCCGCCGACCACACGCAGCGCCGGTGCGCGGCCCCGCACCACGGCGGTCGGGCCCGTCCCACCTCCCCGCGGTGCCGCGTCCAGGACACCCTCACCGCCCACGCCGTCCACGGCGGACGTGCCCGCGCGGCCGCCGTCCAGTCCGGCCCCTTCACCTTCCGGCACCCCAGGTTCCACCTCAGGGCTGTCACCTGTGCGGGCGCAGCGTTCGCCGGCCGAGATCGGCATGCCGGGCGTCGCACCGCCGCCGCACGTCGCGCCGGCGCCGCAGGTACCCGCGGCTCAGCCGTCCGCCACGGGCGACGCCGGCGCGGACGCCACGACTCGCGTCGCACCGCTCCTGGCGGGGAAGGGCCCGGTACCCGCACTACCCCTGGCCGGCGCGGCGGCTGGACCCCCCGCCGCGACGCCGACCCCGCAACGGCCGACGGCGCAACGGTCCACCGCGCCGGACACCCGCACGAAGGCCGGGAGCCTGTCCGATCCAAGCCCCACCCGACCAGCCGCGCCGGTACCGCCGTCCGTACCCGCCATGCCGTCGGCGCCAACCGTGCAGCGGTTGGCGCGTGGCAGGAACTCCCAGACCGACATCGCGCCGCCGGACGGTGCCGTCCCGTCCGGTACCCCTGGGTCCGCGACCGCTGCCGAAGCGCCCCGCGCGGCTCCCATGCCCGCAACCGCGGCCCCCGCACCGGGACCGAACCTGCCCTTGGCCACCGGCGCCCCATCGGCACCGGCCTCGACGCGGACACGTACACCGAGTAGCGCCGGCGTGGTCCAGCGCACCGCTTCCCGGGTCCCGCCACCTGGACGAACCGTCCACATGGTACATACGCTCGCCGAGCGCCCACTGCGTACGACGGGCGGAACCGCAGCCCTCCCGGCGGCATCTGCGACCGCCCTGGCCACACCCCACGCGGTGCCGATCCAGTGGCCGGAGCGCGGTACCACGACATCCGGCGAGGGGCGCGGCAGCACCGACGGCCGTCGCACCACACGGCAACCAGGCACGACGCGGTACGTCCAGACGCCCGCGCCGGTCGGCATCACCCCTGCCCATGCCTCTCCACACCCCGCCGCCGGCAACGGGAACGCCGGGAGCGCCGCCGGCGGTCGAGGCCGCCCACCGGGTCCGACACCGGTGCCACACCCGCGCATCCCGCCCGCATCGACGCTCCCCTCGCGCCCACCCACCGAGCCGCCCACCCGAGTCCCGACGGAGGGCCCTGTTCGGCCGTTACCCGTACAGCGTGCCGCCGCGCCTGCGACGTCTGGAACGGCGGCCACGGGGCCGCGGCCCACGGTGCACCGCGCGCCGCCGACGCCGAGCACCACCTCGACAGCGCCGACGGGCGCGGCGATCCGAGCGACCGGCGGTGCGCAGCCGGGGCCCCCTGCGCCGCCGAGGCGGTCCACCCACGGCACGGCAGCACCAGCGGGAACCGCAGGCGGCGCGGCAAGGGCCAGCACCGTACCCGTGCAGCGCTCCGGGGCGGCTGCGTCGCCGTCCGCCACCGGCCCGCACTCCACCGGAGCGGGTGGCGACATCGATGAGTGGATCCGCACGCTCGACCGACGCCACCTCGACGAACTGGCCCACCGGCTGGTCGACCCGCTCGGTCGGCTGCTGCGCGCCGAACTGCGGCTCGGCCGGGAACGGGCCGGGCGGCTCCTGGACGGTGGCCGGTGACCGGCGGACCCGGGCAGCGCGGCGCGGCACAGCCGGCACGGCCGGCACGGCCGGCACAGCCGGCACGGCCCGCCCACGCGGCGCGACTGGCACGCAGCATACGGAAGGAAGATCATGGCGAACGTCGATCCCGGCACCAGCGTCCACTTTCGTCTCAAGATCGACGGAATCGACCTGGGCGACTGGAACAGCTGCCAGGGGCTCGGCTGCTCGGTGGAGGTCGAGCAGCACTCCGAAGGCGGGAACAACAGCTTCGTATGGCAGCTTCCGTCGCGCATCACGTACTCGAACGTCCGCCTGACCAGGCCACTCACTCCCGACACCGCCAAGGTGGCGCGGTTCCTGACCCAACTGCCCCGCGGCGTGAAGCGGGGCACCGCCCAGATCGCCGCGTTACGGCCGGACCGGGCGGTGCTGGTGCAGTGGGGACTGTCCGAAGTGGTGCTCGCGAGTTGGGAAGGGCCGTCGTTCGACCCGAGCCGCTCCGAGGTCGCGACGGAGGCCATCGAACTGGCGTACCACGGTTTCCTGGAGGTGGGCGCGTGAAGGCACCGTCCGGGAAGGTCGCCGCGTTCCTCCAGCGGTACCAGCCACCGACCAACGGCGGCAGCCGGCCGGGTGGGCCGCTGGGCGGCCCGATCACGTTCATGTTCAACCCCAACCAGCTCACGCTCACCAAGTCGGCGGCCTGGATCCCGCACATCGTGCGCGGTGCGGAGGAGGTCGGCATCCCCGAGTTCAGCGGTTCCGGGCCCCGGACCCTGAGCCTGGACGTCTTCCTCGACGTGACCGACACCCACGCGCGCACCGTGCAGCAGCGGGTCGACGAACTGCTGACATGCCTGGTGCCGACCGCGCCGAGCATCGCGGCGAAGGCGCCGTCGCCGCCGTGGGTGAAGTTCGCCTGGGGCCAGTTCCGGACGGTCTCCTTCTATGCGTACGTCAGCCAGGTCAACGCCTCGTACACGCTGTTCGAGGCCAACGGCACGCCGCTGCGCGCCACGTGCTCACTGACACTCACCGAGATCAGCGGTAGCACGCCCGGCCAGAACCCGACGTCCGGGAGCCGGTCGGCGAATCGGGTGCACCGGGTGGTGGACGGAGACTGCCTCGAACTGTTGGCGCACCGCGAATACGGCGACCCGACGATGTGGCGGGTCATCGCCGAGGCCAACGACATCGACGACCCCATGCGGCTGCGGCCGGGCACGGAACTGCTGCTGCCCGCCGCCGACGAACTGCCGGTACTCGGGTAGGAGAGCGCAGTGTCCGAAGGCAACTACACCTACTCCCTCGTCGTCGCGGCGCCGAGGCAGCTGCCACGACTGTGGGAGAACCGGCTGGAACACGCCGCTATCGAGGACAGCACGAACCTGCCCGCGGCAGCGACGCTGCGCTACCGGGACCAGAAGAGCCGGCTGCTGCGGGACACGGGCATCACCATCGGCACGAAGCTCACCGCGTCGGTGCGGACGGGCGACCAGCCGGCCCCGGTGCGCCTGTTCACCGGAGAGGTCGTCACGATCGAGACCGAGTTCGACGGTACGGGCACCTTCACGACGATCCGCGCTCTGGACCTGTCGCACCGGCTGATGCGCGGCCGGCAGGTCAAAAGCTACGTCAACACCAAGGCGTCGGACATCGCGACGGAGATCGCCAGCAAGGCCAAGCTGCCGATCGGGCGGATCGACCCGACCAAGACGGTGTACGAGATGGTGACCCAGCCGAACATCACCGACTGGGAGTTCCTGCGGATGCTCGCCGTCGACAACGACGCCGAGGTGGTCATGGTCGACGGGAAGTTCTCGTTCCGGCGGCCGGTGCGGGCCGCGACGGCGCCGGGCACGGCGACGCCGGCCCGGCAGAGCCCGTTCGTGGTACAGATGAACGAGAACCTCCTCGCTGTGCGGTCCACGGTGACGTCGGTCGGCCAGCTCTCCCGGGTGACGGTGCGCGGCTGGGACGTCCAGCGACGCAAGCCACTCGTGAGCGCGGCCCCGACGGTGGCCAGCGACGAGCTCGCGCTGTCGGTCACCCCGCGCGAGGTCGTGAAACCGTTCGGGAAGGCCGCGCTGCTGGTCGCCGATGTGCCCTACCGTACCGACGCCGAGGTGAAGGCGGTGGCCTCCGCGCTGGCGGCGGACGTGACGTCGGCCTTCGCCGAGCTCGAGGTCGGCATCCGGGGCAACCCGCGGCTGCGAGCGGGCACCCCGCTGACCCTCGAGGACGTCGGGCCGCCCTTCGAGGGCAAGTACACGACGACCGCCAGCCGGCACGTCTTCGGCCCGGCCAGCTTCTACGAGACCTGGCTGACCGTCAGCGGGCGGCAGGACCGCTCGTCGTTCGGGTTGGCGAGCGGCGCGTCGGCGCCCGCGCGGGCCGCCCGCGTACCCGGCCTGGCCATCGGCATCGTGACCGACACGAAGGCCGGGTACGACCGGCACCCCGAGCGCCGTGACCAGGGTTGGGTGAAGCTGCGCTTCCCGTGGCTGTCGGACCAGTACGTGACCGACTGGGTCCGCACCGTGCAGCTCGGCGGGGTCGGGGGCGGCGGGGTGATCAGCCCGGAGGTCGGCGACGAGGTGCTGGTCGGGTTCGAGCAGGGCCTGCTGGACCGACCCTACGTCATCGGTGGCCTGTACAACGGGGTCGACCGGCCGAGCCGGCACGACCTGCCGCTGGTCAACCCGGCCGACGGCACGGTCAACCGGCGCTCGCTCGCCTCCCGGGGCGGCAGGTCCCGGGGTGCCAGGGGCAGGCGGGGCAACTGGCTGGAACTGCTCGACGGCAGCTCGCCGCAGGCCCCCCAGGGCATCCGACTGACCACGCAGAAGGGCGCCGACACGCTGGTCGTCCACCTGGACCGGGCGGGGACGTCGGTGGTGGTGCGCAGCGACGGCAGCGTCGTGATCGAGGCGAAGAAAGAGGTGGTGGTGAGCGGTAACGGCATCACCCTCGACGCCGGCACGGGCCCGCTGAAGCTGAGCGGGCGGTCGGTATCCGTGAAAGGCAAGACCGATGTCGACATCGACGCGCCGATGGTGCGGATCAACTCACCGCTCTAGCAGCGAAAGGGGGCGCCATGCCACCAGCGGCCCGGATCAACGACCAGATCAGCCACACCGCCACGCCGCTGACCCCAGGGGTACCCAACGGCACGGTCGGCGTACCGGGCGGCGCGGCCGTGCCGGGACTGCCCCCAGGTGCCGGCGCGCCGCTGATGGGCGTGCCGAGCGTCCGGATCGCCGGCCAGCCCGCCGCCGTCGTCGGCAGCCTGTGCGTGTGCGCCCTGCACGCGGAGCTGGGGCCGGGCAACGTCGTCATCGCCCCGGTGCCGCCGCCGTTGACCGGCGCCGTGCTCATCGGCGGCTACCCCGCGGCACGCAAGGGCGACCGCATCACCTGCCAGGCGACCATCAGCACCGGTACCCCGAACGTGACCATCGGGGGCTAGCCGTGGCCGAACAGTTCATCGGGGCGGGTTGGGGGTTTCCGTTGCGCACCGACGCCACCGGCGGCATCGCACTCGTCACCCGCGAACGCGAGATCATCGAGGCGATCCGGCTCATCCTCGGTACCGCGCCGGGCGAGCGGCCGATGCGTCCGGAGTTCGGGTGCGGCATCCACGAGTACGTGTTCGCTCCCGCGGACGAGAACACCGCCGGGCAGATCGCCTTCGAGGTGCGCGAGTCGCTGGAGCGGTGGGAGCCGCGCATCGAGGTCCGCGACGTGCTCGTCGACTTCGACGCCGAGGACGCCGGGACCCTGTACATCGACATCCGGTACGTCATCCGCGGCACCAACGACCCGCGCAACCTGGTCTTCCCGTTCTACGTGATCCCCTCGCACGACGAGCCCGCCGAGGAAAGTGCCGCCTGATGCCCCTGCCCGCCCCGAACCTTGACGACCGCCGATTCCAGCAGCTCGTCGACGAGGCCAAGCGCTTCGTCCAGCAGCGCTGTCCGGAGTGGAGCGACCACAACGTCTCCGATCCGGGCGTGACGCTGATCGAGGCTTTCGCCCACATGGTCGACCAGCTGCTCTACCGGCTCAACCGGGTGCCCGACAAGAACTACCTGGCGTTCCTCGACCTGATCGGCGTCACCCTGTTCCCGCCGACGGCGGCCCGCGCCGACGTCACGTTCTGGCTGTCCGCGCCGCAGCCGCAGCCGGTCGTGCTGCGCGCCGGCACCGAGGTCGGCACCGAGCGCACCGAGACCGAGGAGGCCGTCGTCTTCGCCACCTCGACCGACCTCACCATCGTGCCGTGCGAGCTCACCCGACTGCGGACGCACCCCGCCGACGGCCACCCGGCCGACCGTACCGAGGATCTGCTCGACGAGCGCGACGTCGGGTGCTTCTCCCCCGAGCCAGCGGTCGGCGACGCCATGCTCATCGGCCTGTCCGCGGCCGTGCCGTCGTGCGTGGTCGTGCTGAGCCTGGACAGCCGGGTCGAGGGCATCGGCGTCGACCCGCGCCAGCCGCCGCTGGTGTGGGAGGCGTGGGACGGCGCGGACTGGACGGCGTGCGACGTCGACCACGACGACACCGGCGGGCTGAACCGGCCCGGCGACGTCGTGCTGCACGTGCCCGCCACCCACACCACGTCGATCGTCGCCGGCCAGTACGCTGGGTGGCTGCGCTGCCGGGTGGTACCCGCCCGGCCGGGGCAGCCGTTCTACTCGGCCTCGCCCACGGTGCGGTCGGCCGCCGCGTTCACCATCGGTGGCACGGTCGACGCCGTCCACGCCGAAATCATTGTCGGCGAGGAGCTGGGCGAGTCGGAAGGTGTGCCGGGGCAACGGTTCGCGGTGGCCCGCCCACCGGTCATCCCCGACGACGAGCCCTTCGTGGTGGAGGTCTCCGACGGCGAGGGATGGCAGGAGTGGCCCGAGACCGACGCGTTCGGCCACTGCGGACCGGATGAGCGGCGCGTGGTCGTGGACCGCACGGCCGGCGAGGTCGCCTTCGGCCCCGCCGTCCGGCTGCCGGACGGGGGGCTGCGCCGGTACGGAGCGGTGCCGCCGAAGGGCGCCCGGCTGCGGGTGCGCCGCTACCGCACCGGAGGTGGCCGCGACGGCAACGTCGCTCGCGGTGCCCTCTCGGTGCTGCGCACCTCCGTTCCGTACATCACCCGGGTGGAGAACCGCGAGGCTGCCGCGGGCGGCGTGGACGGCGAGACGGTCGAGAGCGCCAAGCTACGTGGCCCGGTGCAGTTGCGGGCCCAGGACCGGGCGGTCACCGCGCGCGACTACGAGTTGATCGCCCGTCAGGCGTGCCCGGCCGCCGCCCGGATCAGGTGCCTGCCCGCTGACGACGGCACCGAGGCCGGTGGGGTACGGGTGCTCGTCGTGCCGGAGGCGACGGCCGACGCGGGCGAACCGCTGCGCTTCGAGCAGCTCGTCCCGCCGGACGACATGCTCGCCACCATCGCCGGGCAGCTCGACCAGCGCCGCCCGATCGGCGCCCGGCTGGTCGTGGAGCCCCCGTACTACCAGGGCGTCACCGTCGTGGCCCGGCTGGTCGCCCACCCCGACGTAGCCGCCGAACGGCTGCGCGCCGACGCGCTCGCGGCCCTGTACTCCTACCTCGACCCGCTGCGGGGCGGGCCGGACGGTACCGGATGGCCGTTCGGGCGGCCGGTGCACTCCGGCGAGGTGTTCGGGGTGCTGCACCGCCTGCCCGGGGTGGACCTGGTGGACGAGGTCCGGCTCTTCCCCGCCGACCCGCTCACCGGGCGGCGCGGCGAGCCGGTGCCCCGCATCGAGTTGGACCGGCACGCGCTCGTGTTCTCGTACGAGCACCAGGTCCGCGTGCGCGAGCGCTGACGGAAGGGGTCGACACCATGCGCAGGGCCGTGCCGGGGCTCGGCACACCGCATCCGCTGGGGCTCCGGCTGCCGGCGATGTACGCCGACGACGACTTCGCCCAACGCCTGCTGGCCGCGCTGGACGAGGTGGTCGCTCCGGTCTACGCGACACTCGACAATCTGGCCGCGTACCTGGATCCGGCGCTCGCCCCCGACGACTTCGTCGACTGGCTCGCCGGTTGGGTGGCCGCGGACTCGGACGTGGACTGGCCCGTGGCACGCCGCCGTGAGGCGGTGGCGTGCGCGGTGGAGCAGCACCGGCTGCGCGGCACCCTGCGCGGTCTCGCCGCACAGGTGCGGATGACGTTCGGGGTGACGGTCGAGGTGACCGACACCGGAGGTACGGCGTGGTCACAGACTCCGGGCGCGGACCTGCCCGGCTCGCCGGAGCCCGCGGTGACCGTACGGGTGAGGCCGCAGGCCGGCCGGGAGGTGTCCGTGGCCCGGCTGCGGGAGCTCGTCGACGCCATCCGCCCGGCGCACGTCGCGTACACCGTCGAGG
Source organism: Planosporangium spinosum (assembly GCF_049999945.1). Lineage (NCBI taxonomy): Bacteria > Bacillati > Actinomycetota > Actinomycetes > Micromonosporales > Micromonosporaceae > Planosporangium > Planosporangium spinosum. The sequence goes on from NZ_JBLYUB010000024.1 coordinate 42,875, forward strand.
TGCTGCCGGCCGATCCCGATCCCACCGAGGAGTGAGCGTGTCCCGAACTGTCTGCGAGGAGTGCGGCGCCCAGGTGACCGCCGGAGACTCGTTCTGCGGCGCCTGCGGCGCATTCCTGGCCTGGGATGACGGCCAACCTCCGGCAGCCTCGCCGCGCCCGGCGCCCGCGGACCTCCCGGCGGCCACACCCGCTCCCGCGCGGGCGCCCGTTCCTCCCGCGGCCCCACCTCAAGCGACCACTCCCCCGGCGGCCACACCCGCCGCGACCGTGTCGACGCGGCCCGTCTCGGCGCCGGCGGCCAGCCCCGTACCGGCGGACCGCACGGGCGGAGCGCCGGCCGACCCGGACGCCGGACCGGCCGACCAGCCGCGGGCGGTGCAGCCCGGCCGTCCGGTCGCACGCCGGCCCACCGTGCGCGGCTACACCGACCAGCCGGATCCCGGCGCGGACGGCGTGCGCTGCCCGGCGTGCGGGACCGCCACCATGCCCGGCCGCAGTTTCTGCCGCCGATGCGGCGCGGCGCTCGCCGCCACCACGGCCGCGCCCGCGCCACCGTGGTGGCGGCGCTTCCGCCTGCCTCGACGCCGTCGCCGCTGGGGCCCGCTCGGCCGGCTGCTGACCTGGCTGCTCGTCCTCGCGCTGGTCGCGGGGCTGGGGTACGCGGCGGTCGTGGTCGGTCGCCGGGCAACCGACGCGGTGCGCGACCGGCTCGCCAAGCCGGAGCCGGTGCACCCGGTCTCGACGCGTGCCTCCAGCGAGGCGCCCGGGCACCCGGCGACCTCGGCCGTCGACGGACTGAGCAACCGGTACTGGGCGCCGGCGGCGACCGGCCCGGCGACGGGCGAGAACGTCGAGTTCACGTTCGCCGCGCCGATCCGGCTGCTCGACCTGATCGTGCACGCCGGCGCCGCGCCGGAGCAGGAGGTGTTCCTCAGCCAGGCACGCCCGGCACGACTGGAGCTCACCGTCTGGACCAGCGGCGGACAGCAGGCGCACACGACGCTCCAGCTGGCGGACCGGCCGGGGGCGCAGCAGTTCCGCTGGGCCGTCAGTGACGTGGTCGGTGTCCGCCTCACGATCGCGGCGGCCTACGGTGACGCGCCTGGCCGACGGGTGGCTGTCGGCGAGGTCGAGTTCTTCAAGCGTCCGTGAGTGCCCAGCAACCGCCGGGGAGCGCCCCCGGCTCGCCGCGCCCGCTCCGCACCGTCGACCTCGGCCGCCCGGTTGGCTCCGGCGGCCTGGTCGACGCCGGCCGCCTGGTCGACTCCCAGAGACCACAGCATCGCCTGGTACGCCCGCGACGCCTGCTCGGCGGCCGCCGCGTCCCCGATGCGCCGGTACGCCGACGCGAGCGTCCGCCAGGCATCGTCGCGGAAACCGTCCAGCTCCACGCCGCGCCGCGCCGCGTCGACCGCGGCCTCCACCCGGCCGGCGTCGAGTTCGAGGCCGGCGAGGGTCGCCGCCGACTCCGCGGCGACGGCACGGTACCGGTCCCGCTCCGCGACGATCCACTCGGCCGGGCCGTCCTCCGGCAGCAGGTCGCCCGCGTAATGGCCGAGCGCCTGACGCAGCGCCTCCGCCGCCCCCCTGGCCTGGCCGGCGGCGAGGGCCCGGTGCGCCCCGGCCACGGCCTCGTCGAAGGCCCGCACGTCGCACCCGCCCCCGTCGGGGATGACCAGCATGTACGACTCGCCGTCCCGACGGATGAACCGCGAAGCGCCCCGGCCCACTCCCGGCTCGAGGAACGTGCGCAACGTGGAGACTCCCACGTGGAGGTTGCGGATGCCGGCCTGCGTGGGCAGGTCCGGCCACAGCGCCGCGAGGATGCGTTCCCGGTGCACCGGCCGTTGGGCGTGCACGGCGAGAAACCGCAGCAGCGCCCGTACCCGGGGCCGGATCGCCGCCCACTCCAACTGGCGGTCGGGCAACTCGAACCGGAAGCCGCCGAAGCAGCGCACCACGAGGGTGGGCTCAGCGGATGTGGCCCGCGCCGGCCGGGCGTGGCCGGCCGCCTGGGCCGAGACTGTGGACCGCAGCTCGTGCCGGGCACGCCCAGCCAGGGACTCGGCCGCGCACGCGGTGGCGAGCGCGGCCGCCCGACTGAAGCGCTCACGCGCGTCGGCCCGCTGCCCGGTGTCGCGAAGCGCGACGCCTTGGTCGATCAGCGCCCGCGCGAGGTCCTGACGAGCCGGCGCGGCTTCCGACACCGCCACCGCCTCCCCCAGCAGCCGCAGCCCCTCGGCGCCACCGGTCACGATCCCGCTGGCGCGCAGCGCCACTCCCAGCGCACGCGGTGTACCCCAGCGCCGGCTCAGCTCAAGCTGCTCGGCGGCCAGCCACCGGGCCTCGGCCTCCTGGCCCAGGCGGTGGTGGGCGAGCGCGGCCCAGGCGCGCCACGGGTCGTACCCGGCGCTTCGAACTCCGGCGTCATCCAGCCCCTTGCCGTACTCGTGCAGGTCGGCCAGCCCACCGCGAACGTCGTCCCGGGCCAGCCGTACCAGGCCCCGCGCCGCGAGCAGCTCCACCGGACGCGGTGCCACCACCGGGCTGTCGGCCACGCCCGCCCGGTCAAGCAGCGCCTGCGCCTCATCCAGCCGGTCACGGTCGATCAGGACGTACACGAGCATGGACACCGGCAGCAGCCAGGAGCACTGGTCCGGGTCCGCGCCGATCTCGGTCAACAACGCGAACGCCCGGCGCGCGTGCTGCTCGGCCTCGATCAGCCGTCCGGCCAGGTAGGAGACCCGGCCGTGCACGGCTGCGGCTGCCGCCTGGTTGAGCCGCCACCCCAGCGCCTTCGCCGTCCCGTCGGCGGCCGCACAGAGCGCCGGTACCGGGTCGAGGTGCCCGGCCCGGGTCAACGACACGGCGGCGGCCCAGTACGGCACGACCTCCTCGTAGGTGCGGGGCGGCCCGGCGGCGACCGCCTCCCGCGCCAGGGCCGCGGTACGGGCCGCCGACGCGCCCAAGCGCCCCTCCTGCTCGGCGCGGGCTGCGAGGATCGCCCGGCGCACGGCCGGGTGGCTGTCTTCGTCGAGCGCCAGTGTCGCGAGTCGGCGGTCCATTTCCGATGCCCGGGACAGGTCCAGGAGCGTGACGGACAGGGCCCGGATCTGAAGCCTCCGGGCGAGGTCGGGATCGCGTCTGCCGACCCGCTCGGCCGCCTCGTCGAGCAACCGCAGGGTGTCCGTGTCGACCCGGCCTGCCAGCAGTCCGTTGGCCAATCCGGACACCACCGTGCCCCGGACGGTGTCGTCGTCGGCCGCCGCCAGCGCCGCGGTCAGCCGTTCCATGCCGGCGGGCAGGTCCACGAAGAGCAGGGCGGTGCCCAGCTCGGCGAGCACCGCCGGGCGTGTTCGCGCCGCCCGCGGCTCACGGAGCGCCCGTTCCAGGTATCCGACGGCCGTCCCGGCGTCGCCGCGGGCGAGGGCGGACCGGGCCGCGTGACGCAGCACCTGCTCGGCCCAGGGCTCACCGGCCAGCGACGCGCGCATGAGATGGTCGGCGACCTCCGACTCGTCGCGCCCCGCCCGGTACGACAACTCGGCGGCACGGACGCGGGCGCGGCGGACGGCACCGGCCCCCATCTCCCGGGCGACCGCCGAGGCCAGCAGCGGGTGGACGAACGCGAGCGGTGGCCCGTCCCGCAGGATCCGTTGGCGCACGAGCGCGTCCGCGGCCTTCACCGCCTGGGCCGGGTCGAGGTCGGCCAGCTCCGCCGCCAGGTCTGGCTCGGCGGCGCCGTCGAGCGCAGCGATGGCGTGGACCAGCGAGGTCGCGGCCGGGTCGGTCCGGTACACCTCGGTGAGCAAGGCGTGCGCCATCGCCGGCGTGGCGAACTCGCCGATCCGTCGGGCCGTTCCGGCCGTGGGCCCGGCGCCCCGGGCCGCGAGCTCGCCGAGCAGCTCATGGAGCAGCCGGGGGTTTCCCGCGGTGGCGTGCCGGCACGCCTCGACGAACGCGTCATCCGGCCATGCGGCCAGGACGTCCCGGATGACGCTGGCGCAGGCCTCGCGGTCCAGGCCGGTCAGCGGCAGCCGGCGCAGTCGTGCGATCAACTCGCCGAGCACCGGTGTCGCCGTGCGCTGCCCGGCGGGTACCGCGGCGAGCACACCGACCGGCATGGACGAGCACCGGCGCAGCAGGTAGGCGACCCAGCGCAGGGAGAGTACGTCGCACCAGTGCAGGTCGTCGAGCACGACCAGCAGCGGACGCTCCGACGCGCGGCGGGCCACCACCGCCTGCCACCGGTCGAAGATCGCATACAGCCGGCCACCCTGCGGATCACCGCTGTCCGGGGCACCACTGTCCGGGGCACCACTGTCCGGATCACTGCTTTCCAGGGCACCGGAGGGGCAGCCCCAGCGCAGGTCAAACCCGTCCCCGGGCAGAGACTGAAGCACCTGCCGCGCGGCGGCCAGCGGCGCGTTCTGCTCCAGAACGTCGGCCGCGGCACGCCCGACGGCGTACCCGCGCACCTCAGCCATGTCCGCGGCGCTCGCCAGCAGCGCGCTGCGGCCTATCCCGGGCTCCCCCTCCACGAGCAGCGCCGCGCCACGGCCCGTGGACAGGGCGTCGAGGAGGTCGGTGACGGCCATGAGTCCGCGTCCGCGTCCGGGTAGCAGTCGGGGCGCGGAATGCATGAAGTGGCTCATGATTCCAGAGATGGCCGTGCCAGTCCGGATCGTGGCTTTTCCCACCGCAACACCGAAACGAGTCTAGTGGCTGAAACTTCAGGGAGTAGCGCCCGAATAACGCGATGTGCGCCACTAAGGACAGTGCGTATCAGCTCCTACGACCCCGCCGAGCAGCGACGCGGTCCGGCGGACGGGACCGCGACACCCCGTCACGCCGTGACGGGGTGTCCGCTGGGCGGTGCGGCTTGTCGGGCGCACCATCAGTAGAGATGTCCCTCTCCGACCGTCGAAGCCTGGGAGGGTTGGACGACGATCGGGAGCCTGGATCTTCTCGGCCCGCCGGTTGAGCAGCACGGGAGTTCAGAAGTGGAAGCTCCGGTTCTGTTCACGTGCGGAGACCCACTGGAGCTCGCAGAATTCCTCGGCGGCGACACCCACACCGAATCGTCCCCAGCCGGTGTCCTTCACGCCGCCGAAAGGCATGTGCGGCTCGTCGTTGACCGGTTGGTCGTTGACATGCACGATGCCCACCTCCAGTCGCGATGCCAGCCGCAGGGCTCGCGGAACGTCCCGGGAGATGATGGATGCGGCCAGACCCAGATCCGACTGGTTGGCTCGATCGACCGCCTCCTCGGCGGACTCGACGATCTCCACAGTGACAACGGGCCCGAAGGTTTCACCCTGGGCGATCTCCGTTTCGGCCGGCACGTCGATGAGCACGGTTGCGGGATAGCACGGCGGCCGGGCTTCTCCACCCGCGAGGATCTGGGCTCCGGCGTCAACTGCCTCCTTGACTCGACGCTCGAGGAGCGCCAACGCCCATTCGTTGATCACCGGGCCGACCACCGTGGCCGGGTCGGTCGGATCCCCGGTGGGAAGAGACGCCACCTTGGCGGCGAACTTTTCCAGAAACCGCTCCGCGATCGGCCGAGCCACGTAGATGCGGCGGGCGCACATGCAGATTTGTCCCTGGTGCAGGAAGGCGCCGTAGGCCGCGGCGTCAACGGCGTAGTCCAGGTCGGCGTCCTCGGCGATGATCATCGGGTTCTGACCGCTGAGTTGAAGCACGATGCGCTTCAGGTAGGTGCCGGCCTTCTCGGCAAGGCGCCTGCCGGTGGGGGTTGAACCGGTGAAGTTCAGGCGCTTGACCGAGCGGCTGGCGAGCATCGCGTCGGCGATCAGACCGGCGTCACCGGGAGCGTGGGTCACCACGTTCAGCGCACCTGCGGGCAGGCCCGCCTCGTGAAGGATCTCGGCCCACAGCGCACCGCCCGTGTAGGGGGACTCCTCCGAGGGCTTCAGGACCACGGTGTTGCCCAGCGCCAGCGGCCCGACGATCGCACGACCACTCAGCGTCAGGGAGGCGTTCCACGGGGCGATGGCACCGACGACCCCGACGGGACGGCGGACCGCCATTGCGTGAGTCCCCGGTATGTCCGAAGGCAGGAGTTCGCCGGTCGGCCGGTAGGCCAGCTGCGCTGCCTGGCGAAGCAGGTTCGCGGCGAAGTCGATTTGGACGTGTGCGAAATGCACCCCGCAGCCGGTTTCCAGCGCGAGCGCCTGCATGACCCGCCCCCGCTCGGCCTCGAGCACGTCGGCGGCCCTCAGGAAAACCGCCTGGCGCTGTGCCGGCCCGGTCTGTGACCACCCGGTGAACGCGGACTGCGCTTCCTCGATCGCCCGGCGGGCGTCTTCCCCGTCACCCGCTGATACCTGGCTCAGCACATCCCCGGACCACGGTGAGCGGTTGTCATAGGTACGCCCCGAGACGGCGTCGACCCAGGACCCGCCGATGAAGTGACGCACGGGTCGCCGTACTCCGGCGAACGCGTCGACCGGCTTCTCCCCCGCCATGACACTCGCTTTCTGATCGGTACCGGTGCGTCGAGCCGCAGTAGGCCGCCGCCTTGTGACAGATTGCCAGGAACGAAAGAAGAGTTTCCTCTATCCTCCGTATGGTCAACGTGTCGTTCGATCTGTTCGAACGCACCCCCTTATTCTGGATCGATGGTTGACCAGAACAAGCCCGTACGTGAGCCGGGAGGGGAGGCCTCGAAGTCCGGGGACTTCTCGGTCTCGCTGGAGCGCGGCCTGAAGATCCTGTCCGCGTTCAACGGCAGCCGGTCCGTGCTGGGCATCGCCGATCTCGCTCGGGCGGTCGACCTGACAAAGAGCACCACGCACCGGTATGTCACGACCCTGACGAAGCTGGGCTACCTGCAGCAGGACACCGAGACGAAGAAGTACTTCCTCGGTCCACGAGTGGTTGACCTGGGCTTCTCCGCGATCGAGTCCATGGACCTCACGCGGGTCGCGGCTCCGCTGCTGCAGAGCCTCGCCGACCAGACCGGCTTCACCGTGAGCATGGCCATCTGCGACGGACCGGACGTGGTGTACGTCGACCGGCGGCGCAGCGGGCGTCGGAACGCCCTCGCCATGGACCTCAACCTGCAGGTCGGTTCACGGCTGCCGGCCTACTGCACGGCGATGGGCAAGGCGATCCTTGCCCATAAGGACCCCCAGACCCTCCGGCAGATCCTCGAGCGTTCGGACCTGGCCCGCCGCGGTCCGAAGACCATCACGAACCGCGAACAGCTCATGACGGCCCTGGCCAAGGTCCGGCAGAGCGGTGTGGCCGTCAATGATGAGGAACTCACCCCCGGTTTGCGGTCATTCGCCGCACCGGTGTGGGACAGGACCGGCGAGGTGGTCGCCGCCCTGAATGTGGCGGTTCACCTGAGCGCGGCGCCGAGCTCGATCGAGTCGCTCGCCGCCCGGATAGAGCCCCACCTCAGGCGGACCGCACGGGAGATCTCACGCAGGCTCGGGTACCGAAGCCCGGAGTGATCGTTCGGACTGCTGAACTTCCGTTCCGGAAAACCGAACGCATTGTTGCCTGCGTCACACCGGGCCTTTTACATTCCTCCCGCGCCAGCGCCCACTTGCTCGCTGCGAAGGGCGGCGCGCGGTCTCGGACCGCTTCATCCACACCCCGGGCAGGTCATGCGACAGACCTGACCTACCCGGGTCGATAAAAGGAGTCGGGCGTGAGCGACACCTCCATGGGCGGTATCAACCGTCGTTCCCTCCTCAAGGCGGTGGGCCTGGGAGCCGCCGCCGTCGGCAGCACCCCCCTGCTGAGTGCCTGCGGCGGCCTCAAGGGCGCGGGAAGTTCCTCGTCCGACGTACTCAAGATCGGCTATGTCAGCCCGCAGACGGGCCCCCTCGCCGGATTCGCGACCGCCGACAACTTCGTGGTGAAGCAGATCCAGGAGGCCGTCAAGAACGGCTTTACCGCGGGCGGCAAGAAGCGCAAGATCGAGATCGTCGTCAAGGACACCCAGTCCAACCCGAACCGCGCCACCGAGGTCACCCGGCAGCTGATCAACAGCGACAAGGTGGACCTGATCGTCGGCTCGTCCACGCCGGACACCACCAACCCGGTGGCCGACCAGTGCGAGGCCAACGGCATCCCGAACGTCACCACGATCGCGCCCTGGGAGGCCTGGTTTCACGGCCGTAACGGCAAATCCGGCCAGGGATTCAAGTACACGACGCTGTTCTTCTTCGGTATGCAGCAGTTCGCCGACTGCTTCTTCCCCATGTGGGAGCGGATCGGCGTCTCCAACAAGAACGTGGCGGCGCTGTGGCCCAACGACACCGACGCCAACGCGTTCCGGCAGGGACTGGCGCCGATGATGAGCAAGGCGGGCTACACCCCTGTCGACGGCGGCGCGTACCAGGACGTGGCCACCGACTTCACCTCGCAGATCGCGAAGTTCAAGAACTCCGGCGCCGAACTGTTCACCTGCACGCCGATCCCGCCGGACTTCCAGACCTTCTGGAAGCAGGCCCAGCAGCAGGGATTCCGGCCGAAACTCGCCACGGTCGCGAAGGTCATGCTGTTCCCGTCGGAGGCCGAGGCGCTCGGCCCCCTCGCCAACAACATCGCCACCGACTTCTGGTGGAGCCCGGCGCACCCGTACAAGTCGATCCTCGACGGGCGCAGCGCCAAGCAGCTCGCCGACGACTTCGCCGCCTCGACGGGCAAGCAGTGGACCCAGGCGCTCGGCTCCGTGTACTCGCTGTTCGAGATCGCGATCCAGGCGTTCAAGGACGCCAGCGACCCGAAGGACCGCGATGAGGTCGCGTCCAAGCTGCGCACCATGAAGATCAACTGCATGAGCGGTGACCTGGACTTCACCGCTGGACCGGAGCCGGGCATCGCCATCCAGCACCCGGTGGGCGGCCAGTGGCGCAAGGGCAGCAAGTTCCCGTGGGACGTCGTCATCGTCGACAACACGCCGAACAAGTCCGTCCCGGTCGGCGGCGACCTCGTTGCGACCAACGCCTGATGAACCAGCTGCTGCACCTCGAAGACGTCACCAAGAGCTTCGGCCGGGTGACCGTCGCGAAGGACCTGACGCTCTCCGTCTCCCCCGGCGAGGCGCTCGGCATCGTGGGCCCGAACGGAGCCGGCAAGTCCAGCCTGTTCGCCATGATCTCCGGTGACCTTCGTCCGGACAGCGGCGCGGTGTGGTTCGAGGGGCGGGACGTCACCGACGTCCCGCCCCATGCCCGGACCCGGGCCGGCATCGGCCGCACCTACCAGGTGCCACGCCCGTTCGAGCATCTCACGGCCTTCGAAAACGTGCTGGTGTGCGGCTACCAGGGCGCCGCGCTGAAGGGCAGACAGGCCTGGCAGCACACCATGGGCGTGCTCGAACGCACCGGTCTCGCCGACCTCGCCAACACCCCGGCAGGGCGGCTCGGACTGTTGCAGCGCAAGCGCCTCGAGGTGGCGCGGGCCGTGGCAACCAATCCGCGACTGCTGCTGCTCGACGAGGTGGCCGGTGGTCTGACCCAGCCCGAAGTACTCGAGTTGGTGACGATGGTCAAGCAGTTGCACGCCGAAGGTCTGGGCATCGTCTGGATCGAGCATGTCGTGCACGCGCTGGTGAAGACCGTCGGCCGGATGGTCTGTCTCGCCGGTGGAGACGTGGTCGCCGACGGCGAACCGACCCAGGTGCTCGCCGACCCCAAGGTACGCGAGCTGTATCTCGGTGCGGGGCCGGAAACCGACCTGCCCGAGGAGGTGGCGTCATGACCCTGCTCTCGATCCGCGACCTCACCGTCCACCATGGGCAGCTGTGTGCCGTGGACGGACTCAGCCTGGAGCTCGAACAGGGCGAGGTTCTGGCCGTCATCGGGGCGAACGGGGCCGGCAAGTCGACACTGCTGCGTGCCCTCGCCGGGCTCAACCCGCCCACGTCGGGGAGCATCCACCTGGGCGACCGCGACATCACCAGGCTGCCGGCCCACAAGCGGGTGTCTGCCGGCGTCGCGCTCGTACCGGAGGGACGGCGGCTCTTCCGCTCGTTGACGGTAGAAGAGAACCTGCTGACCGGCACCTACCGTAAGCGTCCGGGCCCATGGACGCTGGCCCGCGTCTATGAGCTTTTCCCCTGGATGGCCGAGCGGCGCAAGCAGAACGCCGCTCAGCTGTCCGGTGGCGAGCAGCAGTCCGTGGCCATCGGCCGCGCCCTGCTGTCGAACCCCGACCTGCTACTGATCGACGAGTTGTCACTGGGCCTCGCACCGGTGATCGTGCGCCGCATCTACGAGGTCCTGCCGGGCATCGTGGGCAACGGGACGACGGCGCTGATCGTGGAGCAGGACGTATCCCAGGCGATGCGCGTCGCGGACCGGGTGCACTGCCTCCTGGAGGGCCGGTCGGTGCTCGAGGGACGGCCGCAGGATCTGACCCCTGAGCAGGTGGAGCACGCCTACTTCGGCATTGGAGAGGCGCTCCCCGCCGGGGGCGCACGAGAGGGACAACACTGACATGGACTTTCTCAACGCCCTCGTCCAGGGGCTGCTCATCGGCGGTCTCTACGCACTGTTCGCCACCGGCCTGTCGTTGATGTTCGGCGTCATGCGGATCGTCAACCTGGCCCACGGCGACCTCGCGGTGGTTGCCTCGTTCCTGGCGGTGGCGCTGATCAGCGGCACCGGCCTACCCCTGTGGTTCGTGCTGGTGGTGACGGTTCCGTTGTTCGCGGTGCTCGGCTACCTGACCCAGCGGGTACTTCTTCAGAAGAGCCTCAAGTCGGGTCCGCTGGCCACGCTGTTGGTCACCTTCGGCTTGTCGATCGTGCTGCAGAACGTACTGCTGGAGATCTTCTCCGCCGACACCCGCACCCTGGACGGCGGATCGTTCGCGACCGGCTCGTTCAAGCTCACCGGCTCCATCTCCATCGGGTACCTGTCGCTGGCCACGTTCGGACTGGCTGTCGTAGTGCTGACCGGGATCCAGTTGTTCCTGTCCCGCACCGGCCTGGGCCGCATGCTCCGGGCGTCCTCCGACGACCCCGAGACGGCCAACCTGGTCGGTGGGGACAGCCGGCACATCTACGGCATCGCCACGGCCATCGCGTTCGCGACCGTCGCGATCGCCGGGCTGATGTTCGCGATGCGTTCGTCGTTCGATCCGTCGATCGGTCCCTCCCGGCTGATCTTCGCCTTCGAGGCGGTCGTCATCGGCGGCCTCGGGTCGCTGTGGGGCACCCTGCTGGGCGGCATCGTCCTCGGCGTCACCCAGTCGGTCGGTGCGCAGATCGATCCGGCCCTGACGCTGCTCGCGGGCCACCTGATCTTCCTCGCTGTGCTGGCCTTCCGGCCGCAGGGCCTCATCGCAGGACGGAAAGCATGACCATCTCCGAGACGCTGACCTCACGGGCCGCCGCCGCGGTCGACGTGAGCCGGGCCGCACGGTCGTCGAAGTTGTCGGCGCTGGTGATGCTGGCCGCTGTCGCGGTCCTGTGCGCGCTGCCGTTCCTGGTGTTCGCCAAGGTGACGGACACGCTGGTGAACCTGTTCGTGCTGATCGCGCTGGCGAGCATGTGGAACCTGCTCGCGGGCTTCGGCGGCCTGGTCTCGGTCGGCCAGCAGGCCTACATCGGGATCGGCGCCTACAGCGTGATCGCGTTCGCCGATCAGGGCGTCCAGCCCTACCTTGCGGTGGTCCTCGCCGCGGTGACCTGCGCGATCTTCGCGGTACCCACGTCGTGGCTGGCCTTCCGCCTGCGCGGCGACTACTTCGCCGTCGGCACCTGGGTGATCGCGGAGGTCTACCGGCTGCTCGTGGTACGCGTCGACAGCCTCGGCGGCGCCAGCGGCAAGAGCCTGTCCGGACTGTCCGGCATCGACCAGACGCTGCGCGGCGCGTTGACGTACTGGATCGCGCTCGGGCTCGCCCTTGCCTCGATCGCGGCCGGCTACCTGCTGCTGCGAGGCCGGCTCGGCCTGTCGCTGATGGCGGTCCGCGACGAGGAGACCGCGGCCAGCTCGGTCGGGATCGACGTACGCCGGGCCAAACTCCTGGTGTACCTGGTCTCCGCGGCCGGCTGCGGCGCGGCCGGCGGCGTGATCACCGTGAGCTCGCTCAGTGTGAACCCCGACGCCATCTTCAGCGTCCAGTGGTCGGCGTACATGATCTTCATCGTCGTCATCGGAGGTATCGGGTTCATCGAGGGCCCGCTGCTGGGTGCGGTGGTCTTCTTCGCGCTGCAGCAACTCCTCTCCGACTACGGGTCGTGGTACCTGGTGCTGCTCGGCGCCGTCGGCATGGCGGCCGCGCTCTGGCTGCCGCGCGGGCTGTGGGGCGTGGTGCGCGACCGTACCGGCCTGAGCCTGTTCCCCGTCGGGTACTTCGTCCGGACCCGGGCCGCCAATGCCGACTCCCACTGACACCGCGACGGCGGCCGCGGCGGCGATCGCGAGCGGTGAGCTGACACCGGTCGAGTTGACCGAGCTTCTACTCGAACGCATCGCGGCCACCGAGCCGTCGCTGCACGCGTACGCCACCGTCACCGCCGACCCGGCCCGTAAGCAGGCGGACCAGCTCACCGAGGAACTGTCACAGGGCCGCCGCCGCGGCCCGCTGCACGGCATCCCGGTGGGCATCAAGGACCTGATCGACACCGCCGGCATCGCGACGAGCTACGGTTCGCCCCGCTTCACCGGGCACGTTCCGGATTCCGACGCCACCGCCGTCTCGCGGCTACGCGACGCGGGCGTGGTGATCCTCGGCAAGCACACCACCCACGAACTCGCGTGGGGCGGCCGCACGGACAGCGCCTTCTTCGGGCCGACCCACAACCCGTACCGGCACGGCCACATCCCCGGTGGGTCCTCCGGCGGTTCGGCCGCCTCCGTCGTCGCCGGCAGCTCCCTCGGGGCGCTCGGCTCCGACACCGCCGGCAGTGTGCGGATTCCCGCCGCGCTGAGCGGCTGCGTCGGTTTCAAGCCCAGCCGGGGCAGGATCCCGCTCGACGGGGTGCTGCCGCTGGCACCGTCGCTGGATCACCTCGGCGTGCTGGCGCGGACGGTCGACGACGCCGCGCTGCTCATGGACGGGCTCGCCGCCTCGACACCTGCGGCGGCGCAGCGAGAGCCGGGAAGGCCGCTGCGGATCGGCTGGCTCGGCGGCTGGTACGACGCGGTCCTGGCCCCCGAGGTGCGGGCCGCCCTGGCCACGACCCGGGCCCTCCTCGAAAACGAGGGCCTGCACGTCGACGACGTCACGATTCCCGACGAGCCGCTGATGCCGGAGGCGCTGCTCGCCCGGATCGTCGGAGAGGCCGGTTCCTTCCACCGCGCCGCTTTCGAGCAGGACCCGACCCTGTTCGGTGCGGACATCGCCGAGCTCATGCGACTGCCGGCACCCGGCGAGGAGCAGGTCGACCGAAACGAAGCTGCCCTGAGCCGGCTGGTCGCCGCCCTGCTGGCGGCGCTGCGCTCATACGACGTGCTGGCCAGCGCCACCGTGCCGGTGACGGCGCCGCAGATCGGCGCGCACACGCTGTCCGTAGCAGGCCAGGACTGGCCGGTCGAGTTCGTCCTGACGCGGCTCACCTCACCGTTCAACGCCGCCGGGCTGCCCGCGCTGTCCCTGCCGGTGGCGCTGGCCGGAGGTCTGCCGGTCGGGTTGCAGCTGGCCGGACCCGCGCGCGGCGACGCTCTCGTACTCCAGGCGGCCCGGCTGGTGGAGCAGTTGTGTCCCCCGCTGCCCCGGCCCGCCATTCCCCAACCCATCAGCCAGGGAGGATCTCGATGAAGGTGACCGCCGCCGTCGTCGACGAGCTCGACGGCCCGTTCCGCGTGGAGGAACTCGAGCTCGACGAGCCGGGCCCGGGCGAAGCCCTGGTGAAGATCGTCGCGTCCGGTATCTGCCACACCGACTCCATCACCAGGCACGGCGACCTCCCGATGCCGTTCCCTAGCGTGCTCGGCCACGAGGGCGCGGGCGAGGTGGTCGCCGTCGGCGAAGGCGTCACGGCCGTACGCCCGGGCGACCACGTGGTGATCGGGTGGCCGTCCTGCGGACAGTGCCGCAACTGCCGTGACGGCGAGCCGCGCTACTGTGCCCGCCTCGGCGAGGCGCTCTGCGGTGGCGGTCGTCTGCTCGGTCCGCGCGCCGGTGAGAGCGCCCTGCGCCGCCCGGACGGATCGGGAGTACACAGCCACTTCTTCGGACAGTCGTCCTTCTCGACCTACGCCCTCACCTGGGCCGACGCCCTCGTCGTCGTACCCGACGACGCTCCGTTGGAGATCCTCGGCCCACTCGCCTGCGGGATCTCCACCGGGGCGGGAGCCGTCATGAACACGCTCCGCCCCGGTCCCGGCGCCAGCCTGGTGGTGTACGGCGTCGGCGCGGTGGGTCTGGCCGCGGTGATGGCGGCCCGGCTCTCCCCGGCCACCCGGATCATCGCCGTGGACCGGCACCCGGAGCGCCTGAAGCTCGCCGAAGAACTCGGTGCCACCGACACCGTGAACGCCGCCGAGGTCGACCCCGTCGCCGAGGTACACCGCCGCTGCGGCGGTCCGGCCGACTTCTCCCTGGAATGCACCGGCGTGATCTCCGTCGTGCGTCAGGCCGTCGACAGTGTCGGCATGCTCGGCACCTGCGTGCTGATCGGCGGCGCACCCGCCGGCGCGGAGTTCAGCGTCGACCACCTGACCACGCTGTGGGGCAAGCGCATCGTCGGCACCCTGGGCGGCAGCGGCCGCAGCGAGACGCTGATCGGCACCCTGGTCGAGCTGCACCGGCAGGGCCGGTTCCCGTTCGACCGGCTGGTGCGGTTCTACGACCTCGCAGACATCGACAAGGCGCTCGAGGACAGCCACCGGGGCAGCGTGCTCAAGCCCGTTCTGCGGATGAACCACTGACAAGGACACGAGGAAGGAAGCACGCTGTGGGACTGCTCGACGGCGTCGACTGGCAGGGAAAGATCTTCAAGAATGGCGAGTGGACCGCCGGCCGGGGAGGCGACTACCCGGTCGTCGAGCCGGCCACCGGTGCCGAGCTCGGCCGGATGGGTCTGGCGACACCTGAGGATGTCGCCGAGGCCGGCGTCCGCGCCGTCGCGGCCCAGAAGGAGTGGGCGGCCCTGCCCCACACCGCTCGGGCCGCGGTGCTGCGCAAGGCCGGCGATCTGTGGCAGCAGCACGCCGCGGAGATCAGCGGCTGGAACATCCGCGAGGTCGGCGCGGTCCCCGGGATGGCCGGGTTCGCCCTGCACGTCGCCGCGGAGGAGTGCTACGAGGCGTCCTCGCTGCCCGGCCGGGCGCTCGGGGAGGTACTGCCGTCCGAGCAGCCGCGGCTGTCGATGGCGCGCCGTATGCCGGCCGGCGTGGTCAGCGTCATCTCGCCGTTCAACGTGCCGATCATCCTGGGCATCCGGTCCGTGGCTCCCGCGCTCGCGCTCGGCAACGCGGTGATCCTCAAGCCGGACCCGCGCACCGCGGTCACCGGCGGCACGCTCATGGCGCGCATCTTCGAGGAGGCCGGGCTGCCGCCGGGCGTGCTGCAGATGCTGCCCGGCGGCGCCGACGTCGGCGAGGCGGTCGTCACCGACCCGAACATCCGGGTCATCTCGTTCACCGGCTCCACCCCGGTCGGCCGCCGGATCGGCGAGCTCGCCGGCAAGCACCTGAAGCGGGCACACCTCGAGCTCGGCGGCAACTCCGCGCTGCTGGTGCTCGATGATGCCGACGTGGACGCGGCGGTCAACCTGGCCGCCTGGGGCTCGTTCTTCCACCAGGGCCAGATCTGCATGACCACCGGCCGGCACCTCGTCTCCGACCGGGTGTACGACGAGTTCGTCGAGCGGCTCGCGGACAAGGCCGGGCAACTCCCGGTCGGTAATCCGGCGACCGAGGAGGTCGCGCTCGGCCCGATCATCGACGCGGGACAGCGTGACAAGATCCACCGCATGGTCACGGCCAGCGTCGACCAGGGCGCGACGCTCGCGGCCGGCGGCTCCTACGAGGAGCTGTTCTACAAACCCACGGTGCTGACCGACGTACCGCTCACCGCCCCGGCCTTCGCCGAGGAGGTGTTCGGCCCGGTCGCGCCGGTCACCCGGGTGTCCTCAGTGGAGGAAGCCATCACGCTGGCCACCGCCAGCGAGTACGGGCTCTCGCTGGGCATCGTCACGCGTGACGTGATGCGCGGGCTCGCGGTCGCCGAACAGATCCCCACCGGCATCGTGCACATCAACGACCAGACCGTCAACGACGAGGCCAACGCCCCGTTCGGTGGCGTACGGGCATCCGGCACCGGATCACGGTTCGGCGGCGCCCCCGCCAACATCGAGGCGTTCACCGAGACCCGATGGATCACCATGCGCGGCGAGCCCGCCAGGTATCCCTTCTAACGTCCGTACAGGATGAGAGATGCGGTTCGGGTAGACAGATAGCGAGGTCGGGGTGCCGGTAAGGCGTACCGGCACCCCGAGATGAACGGCGGACCACCCGGTGGGGTAGGTGACCGTCAGGACAGAGCGATGTCCGTGTAGTAATAGCGCAGGATGTACCGGAAGTCGTGGCCGGCGTTGGCGAGGTCACGCGAGCCGTACTGCGACATCCAGTTCCCGTCCACCCAGGCACCGCAGGCGGTCGTGGTCGAGCAGTACTGCGCCGCCAGGATGTTTCCGTTGCGGGTCATCCGGGTCGACCAGGTCCGGTCGACGGCGGCGGACGTCGACGACTGCGCCGACGACGGCTTGTACACCTGGTCGCCGGTGTCGTCCCGGACGTCGTAGCACTGGCCGCCCGGGGTCTTGCGGGTCGAATGCAGCGCCCAGTACCAGGCGTAGCTCTTGACGGCGACGGCGCCGGCGTCCAATGAGGCGTTCGGCCAGCTCGGCACCCACTCGTTCGGGAGGACGTTCTTGACGTACGTCTTGAAATCGACCCGGTCCACTCGCCCCAGGCCGACCCGGTAGACCAGGATCGAGGTCGGCAGGGTGGTGTTGGTGCCGTCGGTCTTGCACCCCGTCGGGGGTGTCCCATCCAGTAGCTCGTGCGAGGCATTGTTGTTCTTCAGCGTGGCGTTGAGGTTGCCCTTCGCGCCGGGTGCGAAGTCCTGGCTCGCCCCGGCGAAGTTGCTGTTGAAGTAGACCCGCACCGTCTTGCTGGTGCGGTTCCACACCGACGCCGCGTTGTTCTTCACGCACACGCCCTGGCCGTTGCCGGCACCCTTGAACTCGTAGCAGGACGGCTGGGTCGTGCCGTAGTCGTCCAGGGAGTCGGTGAAGTCCGAGACCGAACCTGCCTCGTTGCTGTTGTAGTAGTAGCAGAACTCGCCGCTGTCGCAGGTCCCGTCACGGCCGGCGGCGAAGGCCGGACCGGCCACCACCGTCGCTCCCGCGAGCGCTGCCACAACCACGGCCAGAATGCCGAGTACCTTCCTGCGGAAGAACATCTCCACGTCCCGATCAGAAGTGGAGCATGTGCTGGAAGTCGGCCTGGGCGCTGCTCACGTGCACGTGTGAACGCGTGCCGTAGTGCAGCGGGTTGTTCCAGTTGTACTCCTCGACGTCGAAGGAGCCGTCGGAGTAGACCTTGTTCACGTAGGCGACGTGACCGACCTTGTGGACGTCGTTGACGGCGATCGCGCCGACCGTTGGTGTCGTGTCGACCTTCACGCCGACCCGGCGGGCGGCGTCGTCCCAGGTACCGGCGTTACCCCAGGTCGTCTTCCAGCTGTTGCTGAAGTTCGGGACGCCGAGCCGGCTCGCGATCCGCCACGCGGCGAAAGCGGTGCAGTTGTCCTGCACGAAGCCGCGCGCGTTACCGTCGTAGTCGTCGCGCGGGGTCTGCCCACCGCCCGTACTGCCGAGGAACTCGTGCGAGGCGTTGTTGTTCTTCAGCGTGGCGTTGAGGTTGCCCTTCGCGCCGGCCGCGAAGTCCTGGTAGCTTCCGGCGAAGTTGCTGTTGTAGTAGACCCGCACCGTCTTGCTGCTGCGGTTCCACACCGACGCCGCGTTGTTCTTCACGCACACGCCCTGGCCGTTGCCGGCGCCCTTGAACTCGTAGCAGGACGGCTGGGTCGTGCCGTAGTCGTCCAGGGAGTCGGTGAAGTCCGAGACCGAACCGGCCTCGTCGCTGTTGTAGTAGTAGCAGAACTCGCCGCTGTCGCAGACGCCGTCCCGGGACGCCGCGAGCGCGGGCGAACCGGTGGTCAGGAAGGACGAGGTGGTGATGGCCAGCGCGACGCCGGCGACGGTGAGAGCCTTGCGTAGGTTCAGCATGTGTCCTCTTCGGATAGTGAGCGGTGATCGGTGATCGGTGACTGGGTGCGCCTGTCGGTGTTCCGCGGGCGCCGGGGTCAGTGCGTGCGCTGGTACTCCTCCCAGGTGTGGATCGGGATCCGCGGCCCGTCGTCCGGGCCCCGGTTCGCAAGGCCGTTCAGGCCGAGGTAGTAGTCACCGGTCTGGTGCTGGGCCTGGCTGGACAGGTCGGTGTCGCTGATCGCCGCGGCGTGGATGTGCCACGGCCAGTCGCCCTGGCTCGGGTCACGGACCCAGGGGCGAAGCCGACCTGGCGCAGCGCGCGGGCGACGGCGGTACGGGTGGCGGCGGACATCCCGGTGACGGCGACGTCGACCACGCCGCCGCCGTCGTGGGTGCCGGCCGAGGTCGGGTCGCCGCCAGGGTTGTACGAGCCCTGCTCGAGCACGAGGCGGAAGCCGAGCACACGCTCGGCCTCGGTGAGCATCGCCTGGGTACGGGCGTCGACGACGTACCCGTCGCGCGGGACCCGCGCGCCCGGCGTCAGCGTGTGGTCGGCGCGCCGGGGGTCGATCTGGGCGGCCAGCACGGTCGCCTCCATGTCGACGGTAGGCAGCGCAGCGGCCGTGGCCGGAAGTGCCGCGGCGGTGGACCACACCGGTCCGGAGGTCGCGGCGGACGCCGACGCCGCACTCGACGCCACGCCACCCACCACCGCGGCGGTCGCGAGCAACCCCGTGACGGCGGCCCGGATCCTTGTCATCGTCATGCCTTGCTTCCTCCGTACGTCGTCGGGCTGACGGTCTGCCGCACCCCGGCCGCGGTCGGGGGCCAGCACCGGCTGTCGTGGCGATTCACGACGCCCGCGCACCCGGTCCATCCGCTGTGCGTGCTGTGATGACTGCCGGACGTCGGTGTAGCCGTCGTTCTTGCCGCATCCCTTGAACTGCTTCATCGACGCCGCGGTCTGGCCACCGACCATCACCTAGGCCGTGCTGCCGATCTGGACGGCGCCCGGACACCCGGGTGCCGCGCCGGCGGGGCTAGCCCGTCGCCGGTGCCTTGACCGGACCTGCGATCAGAGCCGCCAGGTAACCGCTCGCTGGCTTCATGTCGCTCGGCCTCTCTTCCGTCGCGTGTCTGCGGCCGTCGCGTGTCTGCGGTGCAGCGCCATCCCCGCAATGGGGACCAGCGGGTCGACCACGTGTCGGCCCCTATTGCTACGGGCCGCATTGATTGACCGAAACCTCTGCGACGACAGATCAATCAACGCCGCACACGGGTGGGAGACGGCGGTGCCGGCCGGGCAGGTCCGTGACCGATGCGGCTGCGCGGCATCCGGGCCGGTGCGAGGCCTGTTGACGGCATGAACCCAGACGATCGAGACGGACGGGGAGCACCTTTTTGAACAGCCGACCGGAGACGACGACAGCCGCGTGCCGACAATCCGGCGCGGTGGCGCGGGCTCAACCTGGGACGCGGCCGACCTGGGCCGGCTGATCGCCAACCTGAGATCGGCCGAGCGCCTGAACCGTCCACGCACAGCACCAGGCGAATTTCAGGCGCAGGACACGAGAACTACCGCCACGAAGGCCCGGAGGTCCGGAAGGTCCGCATCAGCCGCGTTGCGGCAGCCCAGACAGATGTTCACCGTCATCAACGGGAACGGTCGCGGGCACGCCCTGTCGTCGACCCTCGTCACCGCGGACGTCGGGTCTGCCGACGGCTGTCGTGGAGGACGTGCCGTCCGCGCCGGCCGGCCGGCGCGGAGCGGGACCCAGACGGGCCAGGCACAGCGACGGCTCGACGAACGGTTCCACCTGGTCGACACCCCTCGGGGCCCGCACCTCCGCCAACACCCCACGCATCAGACCCAGGTGCAACGAGCACACCACCTCGCGATGCTGCTCAGCGACCTCCCGTTCGAGCGTCACCACCCGCGTCCACGGCTGTCCCGCCGGCAGAAGGCCGCCAACCGCTACCCATGATGAAAAGGCTCAGTGATGGCGGGGCATCGAACGCCAACGATAACGGAGCCGGGCCTCGGCACGACCCACTCGGTCGGGAGTATGTGCGGAAGTCCAGTCCTGCTATTCGTGGTCCGGCGTGGCCATCCAGGCGGCGATCTGGGCTCGTGAGGTGAAGCCGAGCTTGTTGAGGATGTTGCGTACGTGGCTTTCGACGGTGCGTTCGGAGATGAACAGGCGGGCGCCGATCTGCTTGTTGCTCAGACCGTCAGCGACCAGCCGCGCGACGTCGGTTTCGCGTTGGCCGAGGATGCCCACGCTGGAATAGTCCGGGGCTGCGGCGGCCGGAGGAGGGAGCTCGCGGAGAGCGAGCCGTACCGCGGCCTCGCGGCTCAACTGCTGTCCGGCGGTGAACTCCGCCCCGAATGTCGCCGGGCCGAGTGCGGCCGTCACCGATGTGGTGGCCTGCGTCAGGGCCGGAGCCATTCCCGCGTTGATGCGGGCGCCCGCTTCGCCGCGCAGGCTCTCCATCGCCCCGAGGAGCCGTGCTGCCAGCCGTGACTCGCGCGAGGCGGCCGCGCAGCAGCCCAGCGCGCCGAGCAGGTGGCATTGGGCCACCCGGTCGTCGAGTTGGTGGGCGATGCGCAGCGCTTCGGTGAACCGCTGCTCGGCCTCGGGAAGGTCACCGGAGAGCAGCGCGGCGAAACCCTGGTTCATCAGCATCATGTCGAGGCTGTACAGGTCGCCCGCTTCGCGGCTGAGCCGGGCACCCTCGGCTGCGGCGGACCTGACGGTGTCGAGGTCGCCGTCGAGGAGACCGTTGAGCGCCGGGGCCTGGTGCAGCATGAGGGCGGTGCCCAGGTCGTCCAGGTCGGCGGCGGCGACACGAGCCTGGTCGAGCAGCCGCCTGGCGGACGCGCGGTCGCCGGCCAGGTTCGCCGCGATCGACGCCATGCCCAGCGACTGCGCCAGCGCATCCGGCTGCCCCGCCGAACGGGCCGCCACCACAGCGCGGTCGAGCGCCGGCAGAGCCGCCGACGGGTCGTTCTGCAGCACGGCGAGGAACCCACGGACGAAGTACGCCCACGGGTGCGCGACCGGCTCGGCAGTGCGGGCGAGCAGCTCGTCGAGCCACCGCACCCCCTCGGTCGTCGCGCGGGTGAGCCAGTACCAGATCAGGGCGGTAGCGAGGTCGATTCCGCGCCGGGAGTCGTTGCGGTCGGCGCAGCTGTGCAGGACTGCTCGGAGATTGTCTATCTCCAGTTCCGCCCAGGCCAGCCAGTCGAGCAGCCGGAAGCGTCCCTCCGCCGCGAACTGCCGACACCGCGCCAGGTAGTGATCGGCGCAGCGCTCCTCGACGATTTCTTCCTCGCCCGCCTCGCGCAGTTTGTGGCGGGCGTACTCACGCATCGTCTCGTGCAGCCGGTAGCAGGCGGTGCCGGCGACGTCCTCCCTGGTCACCAGCGACTTGTCCAGCAACGACGACAGCAGGTCGAGCGCATGTGTCGCCGGCAGGTCGTCGCCGCAGCACACCGCCTCGACGTCGTCGAGGGTGAACCGACCGGCGAACCCGCCCAACCTCGCCAGCAGCGTCCGCTCGGCCGGCGCCAGCAGGTCGTAGCTCCACCCGATCGCGGTGCGCAGCGTCTGATGGCGCGGCAGCGCGGCCCGGCTACCGCCGGTGAGCAGGTCGAACCGGCTGCTCAGCCGGTCGCGGATCTGCTCGGGGCTCAACGCCCGCGTGCGCACCGCCGCCAGTTCGATTGCCAGCGGCAGCCCATCGAGCCGGCGGCACACGTCGACGACCGCCGCCTGGTTGTCGGCGGTCAGGTCAAAGCTGCCCGACGCCGCCGCGGCCCGCTCGACGAAGAGCGTGACCGCCTCGTTCTGGCGCAGCTGGGCGAGAGACTCGTCGGCGTGCGGTGACGGCAGCTGGAGCGGAGGAACGGGCAGCACGTGCTCACCGGCAACCGACAGCGGCTCCCGGCTGGTCGCGATCACGCGCACCCCCGGCGCCGCCTTCATCACGTCGGTGACGAGTCGGGCGGCCGCGTCGAGCAGGTGCTCGCAGTTGTCGACGACGAGTAGGAGTTGCTTGTCCTTCAGGTACGAACGGAGCAGGGCCACCGGCTCGGTCGCGGCCTGGTCGCGTAGGCCGAGGGCGGTCATGACGGCGTGGCCGACGAGCGCCGGATCGGCCAGTTCGGCGAGCTCGACCAGCCAGGCGCCGTCGCCGAAATTTCGCTGGAGGTCGGTCGCGACGCGGACCGCCAGGCGTGTCTTGCCCACCCCGCCCGGCCCGACCAGGCTGACCAGCCGCGCGGTGGCCAGCTTCTTGCGGGCCTCGGCCAGCTCATGGCGACGGCCGACGAAGCTGGTCGCCTGGGCGGGCAGATTGCCCGATCGGTCGGTGGGCTTGGGCACCGACCGACCGTACTACGCGCCGTGATCTTCACGGCGCAAACACTCAGTACCGGCTCAGTGGTTGCACTGATGGCGGCGCGTCATGCGCTCCCTAGATTTTGATCATGACTACGGAACATCCCACCTGGCGCGTGGAGGTCGGCTTTGTCGGCACACCCCCCGTGCGGCAGATCGAAGCGGCGTCCGGAGTCAGCGCCGTCGAGACCGCCGGTCCGGTCGTGCGCTGCCTCGTCACCGGCAGCTTCCAACCGTTCCTCGAGGCGCTGCGCGGCCACGAGGTCATCACCCTGCAGTCGACACCGACCGTCGAACCATCGTCATCCCCGCGTGTGGAGGACGGTCTGTGATGAACTCTGTTGCGGGCACCTCACCGCGCCGGCTGGCCAGGATCGCCGGCCTGCTCTACCTCATGAACATCGTCGGGGGCGCCTTCGCCATCACCGTCGTTCCCGCCATGCTGGTCACGGCCGATCCGGCGGCCACGGCGCACAACATCGCGACCCACGAACTGCTCTACCGGTCCGGCCTCGCCGCCCACGTCGTGGTCACCGTGACCAACGTCGGCCTGGCAATCATCTTCTATGACCTGCTCAAGGTGGTGAACCGGCGGATCGCCCAGCTGGATGTGTTCTTCATCCTGGTCGGCACCGCCATCGAGGCCGCCGGCCTGGTCAACCAGTTCACTCCGCTGGTCCTGCTGAGCGGCGGACCGTACGGCAAGGCTCTTCCGGCGGCACAGCTGCAGGCGCTGGCGTACCTGCCCGGCGACCTGTCGGGCATCGACTACACCATCCACACGGTGTTCTTCGGCTTCGACCTCCTCTGCATGGGCTATCTGCTCCTCCGGTCGAGGTTCCTGCCCACGACGATCGGTGTCCTGCTGGCGATCGACGGCCTCGCCTACCTGATCTACAGCTTCGCCGACATCCTGGCACCGGGGTTTGCCGCCGAGTTGGTCCCCTGGATCCAGCTGCCTGCGCTCCTCGGCGAAGGATCGCTGTGCCTGTGGCTGCTCGTGGCCGGCGTGAACAACGAGCGATGGAAGCAACAGGCAGTCAATCCCCGTTGATCCCCCGGGCGGGACGACCTCCCAGTTGATCACCGGACAGCCCGCGACAAAATCACCGGACATCCCGCGACAAACCTGGCCGGCCGGGCCATCCGGGAGCGACGAACGACCGCGACACCGGCCGCGGCGACCGGGTCGCCGCGGCCGGCAATCCTGGGGCGGGCTCGGCATCATGGCCGCCGCCGGTGCCTGCCGGCGCCTGGGCGAGCTGGTCGGCGAGCCCCCTCGCGAAGGAGATCCTGCTTGCTGGGAAGACGGTGTCCGCCGAGGGTGCGCTGGCCGTCAGGTTCTCCTCAGAGGTCGATCCTCACCGATCGAGCCTGCGCAGCTCGTGCCGGTAGCGCTTGGCGTTGCCGACGTACTCGCGCACTCCGTAGTCGATCCACTCGGCCTGCACGGCGGTGTCCATCGGCCGGGGCCGGGCGGGTACGCCGAGCGCCATGTGCCCGGCCGGGACCTCCAGGTCCTCGGGTACGAGCGCCTGCGCGCCGATCACCGATCCCGCGCGCACGACGGCACGGTTGAGAACCACCGAGCCCGAGCCGATGAGGCAGCGATCCTCGATCGTGCACCCCTCCAGATGAGCGTTGTGCCCGACCACACAGTCGCTGCCGACCACGGTCGGCCACTGCTCGGTGGTGTGCAGGATCGTGCCGTCCTGAATGGATGTACGCTCGCCGATCTCGATGCGCCCGAAGTCGGCCCGCAGCACCGCCGTCGGCCACACCGACGACCCGGCGCCGATGGTGACATCGCCGATGACGACGGCGTCCGGATGGACATAGGCGTCCGGATGGATGCGGGGCACCAGGTCACCGAGCGCGTAGACGGCCATTCCTCACTCCCCCATCGACAAGCCGGCGTATACCTTCAGCGCGTTCCCGCCGAGTACGGCCGCGGCGGTCTCGTCGGGCAGCAGTCCGGCGACGGCGCGGGCGTTGGCCGCCGTGCCGGGCACACCAGGCCAGTCGGTCCCGAAGATCCACTTGCGGGCCAGGCGACCGAGGTCGTACGTGGCGTAGTACTCGGGCAGCCGTTTGGGTGGCAGCCCGGACAGTTCGATCCACACGGTGTCGTTCGACAGCGCGAGGAAGGCGGCCGCGTCGTACCACCAGCCCCGCCCGCCGTGTGCGAGCACGACGTTCAGCCCGGGAAAGTCCCGTACGACCGGGATGATGAACTGCGGATCGGCGTTCTCGTTCGCCGCACCGGGGAAGGAGCTCGTGCCACAGTGGACGACGAGTGGGACGCCCCGCTCCTGGAGTACCTGGTACGCCGGATACAGCGCCGCGTCGTCGCAGCGGAAACCGCCGTGCACGGGATGGAGCTTCAGCGCGGCTGCTCCGAGGTCGAGCTGCCGGCGTAGCTCGGCGGCGATCGGGAAATGCAGGTGCGGGTTGACGTTGGCTACCGGCCGGAACCTGGCGGGGTTGTATTCGACGATCGGTAGCAGGTCCTCGAAGGTCTGCATGCCGGTCGCCTTGGGGCTGTACTCGCAGAACAGGAGCGCCACGTCGACGCCCTGGGCGGCGAAGAGCTCGTCGAGGCGCGCCGGGCGCGGCACGCCATCGCCGTCCCAGACGTCCTCCAGGATGCCGTCGGCGCCGAAGTCCCGGGCCCACCGCAGCCAAGCCGGCCGCAGTGTGTCCAGCATCGGCACGTGGACGTGCGCATCGATGAGCGGGGTGCCGTCGAGCATGTCGTCGTACTCCTACCGGTCCGCGACCATCGGGGTGTCCACGCCGATGCGGCCCGTCTTGTGCGAGCCTCCGGGTGCGCCGATCGGCGCGTCGCGGCCCGGCAGCACCTCGATGAAGAAGCGACGGTTGTCCTCGACGAAGTCGACGTGTTCCGGGGCGACCCGCCGGTCCTGGCTGATCGCCCCGACCGGGCAGACGGGCTCGCAGGCACCGCAGTCGATGCACTCCTTGGGGTTGATGTAGAGCTTGCGCTCCCCCTCGTAGATGCAGTCGACCGGGCACTCCTCCACGCACGACTTGTCCATGACGTCGATGCATGGTTCGGCGATGACGTACGGCATATGTGGATCTCCTGATGGACGATGTGCGGCCTAGGCCGGGACGGGCAGCGGGGCCGACGCCGGGCTGTCGGTCGAGTGGCCTGGGAACAGCTGGGCATCGGGGTCGAGGTGCACCGCGGCGTTGTTGACCGCGGTGGCCACCTCGCCGAAGCCGACCGTGATCAGGCGGACCTTGCCGTCGTAGTCGGTGATGTCGCCGGCGGCGAAGATGCCGGGCACGTTGGTGCGCATCGCGGAGTCGACCACGAGGTGGCGGCTGTCGTGCAACTCAAGGCCCCACTCGCGTAACGGTCCGAGGTTGGCGGTGAAGCCGAGGGCCGCAACGAGCCTGTCGCACGGCAGCATGCGCGGGCTCTCCTCGCCGGTCACGCTGATCTCTACCCGTTCGAGCCGGCCGTCGCCACGGGCCGCGGTGACCTGGGCGTTGGTGATGATCTCCACCGGGGACGCTTTGAGCCGCTCGACCGAGCCGTGGTGAGCCCGGAACGCGGCGCGGCGGTGCACCAGCGTGACGCTTTTGGCGATCGGCTGGAGCATGAGGGACCAGTCCACCGCGCTGTCGCCGCCGCCCACCACGACGACGTCCTTGCCTGCGTAGTCGGCGTTGTCCGGTACGAAGTACTCCAGACCCCGGCCGAGGAACTCCTCGCCCGCCGGCAGCGGGCGCGGCGTGAAGGTGCCGATGCCTCCGGTGACCACGATCGCCCCGGCGGTGATCTCGGTCCCGGCGCTGGTCTTGACCTTGAGCAGGTCGGGCCGCCCGTCGGCGGGCACGCGGTCGAGCTGCTGTGCCTCCTGGCCCAGCAGGTACCCGGGGTCGTACGGCGCGGCCTGCTCGACCAGATTGGCGATGAGCCGCCGACCGGAGACCGCGGGTAACCCGGCGATGTCGAAGATCTGCTTCTCCGGGTACATCGCGCTGACCTGGCCGCCGACCTGGCTCAGCGAGTCGACGACCGCTGTCCTGAGGCCCCGAACGCCGGCGTAGTAGGCACCGAAGAGGCCGACCGGCCCTGCTCCGACGATGAGCACGTCGACGTCGAGGGAGCTCATCCGCCCGCTCCTTGCATGACGGTGGACTGCTGATCTGTCGGGAGGTCCGTCACGAGCTCGCGGACCCGGAAGCGTTGGAGCTTGCCGGTGGCGGTCTTGGGCAGCGCGTCGACGAAGACGACCTGCCGGGGCCGCTTGAACGCGGCCAGCCCGTCGCGGCACCACTGGATGAGTTCCTCGGCGGTGACCTCACCGCGGGCGACGACGCACGCGACCGGTTTGTCGAGACCGTAGGCGTCGGTGACGCCGACGACGGCCACCTCGGCGACCGCCGGGTGCTCCAGCAGGCGGCTTTCGACCTCGGCCGGCGACACCCAGATGCCGCCCGCCTTGAGCAGGTCGTTGCTGCGGCCCATACAGGTGTAGAAGCCGTCCGGCGAGCGCACGTAGGTGTCGCCGGTGTTGAGCCACTCCCCCGCGAACACGGTGCGACTGGCGCCGGCACGGCGCCAGTAGCCAAGGGCGATCGATTCTCCACGCACGTACAGCGCGCCGGGCTCGCCGTCGGCCACACACGCGCCCGTACCGTCGCGAAGCTCGATGTCGTAGCCCGGCACCGGGCGGCCGGTGGTGCCCGGGCGGATCTCGCCGGGTCGGTTGGACACGAAGATGTGCAGCGCCTCGGTGGAGCCGATGCCGTCGATGACCTCGACGCCGAAGCGCCGGGTGAAGGTCTGCTGCAGCGGCGCGGGCAGCGGCTCCCCGGCAGAGGTACCCAGCCGCACGGAGGCGAAGGTGTCGTCGGGCAGGGCGCTGCCGAGCAGCGCCGCGTAGAAGGTCGGGACGCCGAAGAACAGGGTCGGCTTGTCGGCGGCCATCCGCTCCGCGGTCACGGCGGGTGTCGGGCGACGCGGCTCGAGCACCGTCGAGGCTCCCACGGACAGCGGGAAGAACAGCGAGTTGCCGATGCCGTAGGCGAAGAAGAGCTTGGCGATGGAGAAGCAGACGTCGTCCGGCCGGATGCCCAGGACCTGCCGGCCGTAGGTTTCGCAGACGTAACGGATGTTGGCGTGGCGGTGCATCGCCCCCTTCGGCGATCCGGTGGTGCCGGAGGTGTAGAGCCACAGCGCCCAGGCGTCCTCTCCGGTGTTGGCAGGCTCGCGCTGTTGCTGCGGTTGCCTTTCCCCCGCCGCTAACAGCTCGGCCCAGGTCCAGGACGTGACGCCGGCGGGAGCCGCGAGCACCGTGTCGCCATCGCACACCAGGTGCCGCAGTTCAGGCGCTGCGGCGACCGCCTGCTGGAACTGCGGCGCGTACTCGGCGCTCGCCACCACCACCGCGGCGCCGGAGTCGGCGATGATCTGACCGAGTTCCTTCGCTCCCAGCATCGTGGAGACCGGCACGGCCACGAACCCGCCGCAGAAGGCGCCGAGGATGCCGGCGAAGAGGGGAATGTCGTCGTTGGCGGCGAACACGACGCGGTCGTCGCGCCGCAGGCCCAGGGTGCGCAGGGCGGCGGTGACGGTGCCGACGAGGTCCTCCAGCTCCGCATAGGTGAGCGTGACCGCACCCCTGCGGACCGCCACCCGGTCACCGAGGCCGTCACGCACGTGGCGGTGGACGAGCCAGGTACCGGCATTGAACTCTGTGTCACTCATAGCAGCTCCTCGCCTAGCGGCTCGTCGCTCGCGTACGCGCGCGTGCCGTGCTTATGGGTGCGCGTGAACAGGCTGTGCTCGTCGATTCGCTCGCTCATGGTCAGACCCGTTTAAGGTCGTAGTCGCCCTTGCGGCCGCTTCCGTAGCGGCGCAGGGCGCCGTCAGGACCGGACGCGTTCGGCCGGATGAAGATCCAGTTCTGCCAGGCGGTGAGCCGTCCGAAAATCTTCGTCTCCAGCGTTTCCGGGCCGACGAAGCGGTGGTTGGCCTCCATGCCGGTCAGCGCGTCGGGCGACAGCGAGGCGCGCTCCTCCAGCACGATGCGCAGCTCGTCTTCGAAGTCGATATCGTCGAGGGCCATGGTGACCAGCCCGAGCTCG
The DNA here is from genome assembly GCF_049999945.1 of Planosporangium spinosum. NCBI lineage: Bacteria > Bacillati > Actinomycetota > Actinomycetes > Micromonosporales > Micromonosporaceae > Planosporangium > Planosporangium spinosum. Next base: position 71,622 of record NZ_JBLYUB010000024.1, read on the forward strand.
ACCGCGGCGGCGGCGTCGAGCGGCTCGCCGATCCTGGCCCGGGCCGCGGCGAGGTCGTCGTCATTGCCCCAGAACCGCGACTGCAGCCGGGACAGGCCGTTGCCCATCGGGAAGTCGCCGTTGTTCGACTCGCTCAGCCGGATGGTGGCCGGATCGGCGTCGGAGTCGGAGTCGGTGTAGACGCCGTCGAGCATGTACTGCCGGTCGGCGGCCAGCGCCAGCTCGAGCAGCAGGCCTGCGAACGCCGTGCCCGGGTCGATGACGGCGATGAGGCTGCGGCTGGTCACGTCGAGGCGCTTGAGCGTGCGCTTGTAGTTGTGCCGCACCTCGTTGACGAACCAGTCGTCCGCCAGCTCCCGCAGCTGGGCGTCGTAGGCCATCACCCGCTCGGCGTCGCCGACGGCGCGCAGGACCCAGATGCCGAGCTCGAGTTCGTTGGTGCGCAGGTGCAGGATCAGGTCGTCCAGCGCGCGGGTCACGGCGAGCGGCCAGTACTCCACGCCCTGGGCGAGCACGGCCGCAGCGTCGGCCGGCGGGGCCGCGTTCGGACCCTCGACGGTGATCTCGACACGCCTACCCGAACGGTCGATCGTCGCTGAAACGTAGGGGTAGGTGATGGTGTCGCCGGAGTCCCTGCGGTCCAGCGACGTCAGCGTCACGCCGGTGGCCCCGGACGGGCGCTCCGACGACGCCGCCGCCTCCCGGGCGCGCCGGTCGATCTCGGCGTCGAACGCGTTGCGCGGCACGGTCGCGTCCACCAGGCCCCACTCGACGGCGGTGCTGCCCCGGTAGCCCTCGGCCTTGGTGGCGAACAGGTCGGCGCGGTCTTTTCGGACGTGGCGCTTGTCCACCACGCGGCTCAGGCCGCCGGTACCCGGGAGCACGCCGAGCAGTGGCACCTCGGGCAGCGACACGGCCGAGGAGCCATCGTCGACGAGGACGATCTGGTCGCAGGCGAGCGCCAGCTCGTACCCGCCGCCGGCGGCGGTGCCGTTGAGCGCGGCGATCCAGGTCTGGCCGGAGTTCGCGGTGGCGTCCTCGATGCCGTTGCGGGTCTCGTTGGTGAACTTGCAGAAGTTCACCTTCCAGGCATGGGAGGACTGGGCCAGCATCCTGATGTTGGCGCCGGCGCAGAACATCCGCTCCAGACCGCCCGTCATCACGACCGCCTTGACCTCCGGGTGCTCGAACCGCAGCCGTTGGACGATGTCGTACAGCTCGATGTCGACCCCGAGGTCGTAGGAGTTCATCTTGAGTTCGTAGCCTCCGACCAGGCCACCCTGCTCGTCGACACGCAGCGTGACGGTGGCGACCTCTCCGTCCACCTCGAGCTTCCAGTGGCGGTAGCGATCTGGCGAGGTCGCGAAGTGGACCACTGGAGGCGTGACCGGTGAAGCCTCCGCACTCGCCGTGCTCCGCAAAGTTCCAGGACTCTCGGTGACAGTCAATGTGCACTCCGTGGGCGATGGATGGATTGAGGGTTCCGGCCCTTATGTTCGACGCAATCTCAGTGGTGCGTCAAGAGTTTGTAGCATTTATGGGTGGCCCACCTTTCGGGAGGGACCGATCCGCGCCCTTTACCCACAGGTGCGACCTAACCTGGAAGAATGCGCGTCACGAAAATGTCGAACGACAGGAGAGCAGACGTGGCCTCGCGCCCACCGCGCACGGCGACCGGCCGGGCGGCCGAGCCGGCGGAACGCCAACGCGAGAAGGTGTCCGCCAGTGCACGCTCGATCCTGCTGACGGTCCTCGGCGAGTTCGTGCTTCCACGTGGGGGCGAGGTCTGGACGGGCACGCTGGTCGACGCGCTCGGCGCCCTGGACATCGAGGAGAAGTCCGCACGGCAGGCCCTCGCCCGCACCGCCGCCGAGGGTCTGCTCACCTCGACCCGGCACGGCCGGAGGGTGCGCTGGAACCTGACACCCGCCGGCGACCGGCTACTGCGGGAGGGTACCGACCGCATCTACGGCTTCATGCGCGGCCCGCACACGTGGGACGGCCGCTGGCTCGTCCTCACCGTCGGCGTACCGGAGACCCAGCGCCAGCTCCGCCACCGTCTGCGCACCCGACTGACCTGGCTCGGCCTGGGCTCGCCCGCCCCCAGTCTGTGGGTGGTGCCCGACGCGTCGAAGGAGGCCGCGGTCCGTGACATCATCCGCGAACTCGATCTCACCGACCGCGCGTACGCCTGGACGGGCCCGTCCGCCGGAATCGGCGACGCCGCCAAGCTGATCACGGACGCCTGGGATCTCGACGATGTGGAGAAGCGGTATCTGAGCTTCGTCGAACGCTTCGAGGGGCTGACGGTGTCGTCGGACCGGGAGGCGTTCGTCAACCAGGTGCTGCTCATCCAGGAGTGGCGGCGCTTCCCGTTCCTCGACCCCGACCTCCCCGCCGAACTGCTCGACCACGACTGGCCGGGCCCGCGGGCGGCGGCCGCCTTCCACGACCTGCACGACCGGTGGCACCGGCGCGCCCAGGACGAGTGGAACCGCATGGACGACAGCGCGGCCGCCCGGAACTGACCCGTTGCGGGCGCCATAGCCGGCGACCACGCCCGCCGCCGGGGAAGACATGCCCGCTTCGGGCGCACCGACCCGCCGCCCCTGCGCCGCCGTCGGCACAGGGGGGCGAGACCACAGCGGCAGGGTCAGACGAGCCCTTCCTCGGCCAGGTGGACGTAGTCGAACTCGACCGGCTGGTCGTTGATGCCGGTCTTCGGCGGGGCGATCCAGCCGGCGAACTTGCCGTACTCGTACTCGGGGACCATGAGCGCCGCCACGTTCTCGCGATCCTGCGGCGTGGGCAGCCACCCGCCGACCCGGGCCTGCCAGGCTGCCTCGTCGACGACCTCGCCCTGCGGGGTGACCCGGTGCCCGGCGTAGCCGCCGACCTTGCGGTTGAAGCCCTCGTGCGGCAGGTACAGCCGCTCGTCGAGGCCCGCGTCCTCGAGCGCCTGGTTCCAGCGGCGGACGCCGTTGGCGCAGTCGGCGACGTACTCGTCGCGCAGGTCGAGGTTGAGCGCGCTCAGCATCGGCACGGTCCTGGTCTTGATCTGGCCGCCGTCGACGTAGCGCATCTCGCGGGTGGCGTCGAGCAGCACGTGGTCGTCTTTGCGCCGGGTCTCCATCCAGCGGCCCTTCAGCCCCGAGGTGTAGTAGTTGCCCGCGTTGGTCGACTGCTCGGACCCGAACAGGTCCATCGAGACCGAGAACTGGAAGTTGAGGTACTTCTGGATCACGTCCAGCGGGATGCCACCGTACGGGAAGATGTCGGTGGTGCCGTGCTCCTTCATCAGCTCGGCGGTGCGCTCCACCGTCCGCTGCACGCCGGTGGTGCCCACGAACATGTGGTGGGCCTCCTCCTTGAGCATGAACTCGCACGTGCGCGCCAGCGGGTCGAAGGCCGACTCCTTGAGCGTGCCGAGCTGGTACTTGCCGTCCCGGTCGGTGAAGTACGTGAACATGAAGAACTGCAGCCAGTCGGTGGTCTCCTCGTTGAACGCGCCGAGGATGCGCGGCGCGTCGAGGTCACCGGAGTTGCGCTTGAGCAGCTGCTCGGCCTCCTCACGGCCCTCCCGGCCGAAGTAGGCGTGCAGCAGGTAGACCATCGCCCACAGGTGACGCCCCTCCTCCACGTTGACCTGGAAGAGGTTGCGCAGGTCGTAGATGCTCGGCGCGGTACGGCCGAGGATGCGCTGCTGCTCGACCGAGGCGGGCTCGGTGTCGCCCTGCACGACGATCAGCCGCATCAGGTCGGCCCGGTGCTCGCCCGGGACCTCCTGCCAGGCCGGCTCGCCCTTGTGCTTGCCGAAGTTGACCTTGCGGTCGGGGTCGCGCTCGGCGAGGAAGATGCCCCAGCGGTACTCGTCCATGGGCACGTGGTCGAAGTGTGCCCAGCCGTCCCGGCCGACGGCGATGGCCGTGCGCAGGTAGACGTCCTTGGTCGGCAGGGCCGGCCCGAGCTGCTTCCACCAGTCGAGGAACTTCGGCTGCCACCCTTCGAGCGCGCGCTGCAGGCGCCGGTCACTGGCGAGGTCGACATTGTTGGGGATGCGCTCGCTGTAGTCCACCCGGCTGAGCGGACCGGTAGGCGTGGGAGCGGCACCGGTACGGGAGTCGATGCTCATCGTTGCTCTCCTGTCACTGGAGGTACGAAAAAGTTCTACGATCAGTTGGCGGTGGTGCACGTAATACGTCGGCTATCGTTCGATCGCCGCGATCGCCTCAAGGACAGCGGGGCCGCCCTGTACGGCGGTGCGCTGGAGGTGGGCGTAGACGGCCCGCAGGCCGCCCTCCTCTTCGCCGCCACCGGCACGGCCTGGTCCACCGTGGACGAGCTGGGGCATCGGGGTACCGTGCCCGGTGGACTCCCCCGCGCTGTCGCGGTCGAGTACGAGGATGCGGCCGTGGTGGGCGGCCGCCCCGAGCACGACCTCGCGGACGAAGTCCCGGTCGTAGGAGACGACCGAGCCGGCCAGGGATCCCTCGCCGCGGGCGACCAGGTCGAGCAGGTCGCCGACGCCGCGGTACGGCAGGAGCGTGCTCACCGGCCCGAACGCCTCCACCTCGTGCGGCTCCGGGCGGGCCACGTCGTCCACCCGCACCAGCAGCGGTGAGAGGAACGCGCCGCGCTCGGCGTCGGCCCCGACCACGTCGCACTTGTCCGGGTCTCCGTACACGATCGATCCCGCCGAGGCGAGCCGCGCGGCCGCGGCCCGCACGTCGTCGCGCTGGGCGAGGCCGACGAGCGCGCCCATGGTCACGCCCGGCGCGCCCGGCGCGCCCACGACCACCGTCGCGAGCCGGGCCTCGACGGCCTGCGACACGGCGTCGAGAAGGTTCGCCGGTACGAACGCGCGGCGGATAGCGGTGCACTTCTGCCCGGCCTTGACCGTCATCTCGGTGACGAGGGCGTCGGCGAACAGCTCGAACTCCGGCTGTCCCGGTACGGAATCGGGGCCCAGGATCGAGCAGTTGAGCGAGTCGGCCTCGGCGTTGAAGCGCGCCGAGCGGACGGTGACCGTGGGGTCGGTGCGCAGCCGGGCGGCCGTGGCCGCCGATCCGGTGAACCCGATGTGGTCCTGGCCGCCGAGCAGGTCGAACACGCCGGAGATGCCGCCACTGACGAGCTGGAGCGCGCCCGGCGGAAGCACACCCGACTCCTCGATGATCCGCACGGCGTGCGCGGCGATGTACGCCGTCGGCGTCGCCGGCTTGACGATGGTCGGCAGCCCGGCGAGCAGCGCGGGGGCGAGCTTCTCGAGCATGCCCCAGACCGGAAAGTTGAACGCGTTGATCTGCAGCGAGATCCCGCGCGGGGTGGTCAGGATGTGCCGGCCCGCGAACGCGCCGCCCTTGCCCAGCGGCACCGGGTCGTCCTCGACGATCAGCGTGTGGTCGGGCAGGCCCTTGCGGCCGAGGCTTGCGTAGACCAGCGCGGTGCCGATGCCTCCGTCGACGTCGACGGCTGCGTCGCGCCGGGTCGCGCCGGCCCGCGCCGACAGGTCGTACAGTTCCTGCTTGCGCTCCTGCAGCGCCATCGCGACCGACTTGAGTACGGCGGCCCGCTGGGGGAAGGTGAGTTCGCCGAGCACCGCCAGGCCGGTCCGGCGCGCGTACGCCACGGCCGCGGCGAGGTCGAGCCCCTCGCTGCTGACCCGGGTGACGCGCTCGCCCGTCACGGCGTCGGCGACCGGGGCACCCTCGCCGCCACCGCTGCGCCAGGTGCCCTCGAGGTAGCTCGGCAACGTCTCGATGCTCACGATTCGCTCCAGTCATAGCAGCCCTTGCCGGTCTTTCGCCCCAGATGGCCCTGCTCGACGAGGCGTACGAGCAGGGCGTGGGCCTTGGCCGCGGCGTACGTGCTGTGCCTGGTCGGGGCGAGCGCGGCGAGGACGCCCTCCTCGGTGGTGGCCTCCGACTTGACCGGCGCGACCACTCCGCCGTCCGCACGGATCTCCGCAGCAAGGGACTCGGCGCGGTCCGGGTGCTGCAGGTAGCCGATGGCGACCGCATGGGTCCGGGCCAGCCGGTGGCTCACCGCAGCGCCGATACCGCCCGCTCCACCGAGCAACAAGGCGCTGGACGCAGTCATGACCATCCCCCACTGAGACGTACGTGCACCCTCCAAACCTGCCACACTTTTGTTGCGCAGCGAAAGAGATTCGTAGCAAAATTTTCCCGCGGCCGACGCCCGCCGGCCGGCGCGGACGCCCGGGCTGCCGTTGTGCAGGCTGCTTCCTGCTGCTCGGCGGCGGGTGGCCGGTGACGACGCAGACCCCGCGCCCGGCGGCCGCGTGCGCCTACGCGACCCGGACGATCGCGCATCGCCCAGTTGTCGGCGGCGATGGCCGGCCTGCCGGACCAACCGCGCCGGTCGCTGACCTGGGACCAGGGCATCGAGATGGCCCGCCATGCCCAATTCAGCATCGCCAGCGGCTGCCCGGTCTACTTCTGCGACCCCCATTCGCCCTGGCAGCGCGGCAGCAACGAAAACACCAACGGCCTCCTGCGCCAGTACTACCCAAAGGCAAATTCGACGTCCGCGCCGTCACCCAGCGTCAACTCGACGCCGTCGCCGTCGAACTCAACGGCCGCCCCGCCAGACCCTGGGATGGCAGACTCCCGCTGAGAAGCTCAACCGCTTCTCAGCGGGAGCGCTGCAACGACGGATTGAAACCGCCCTCACCCTTCGCGCCAGGCGGTGGACCCGGACACCACGAGATGGCTCGCCCGGGCTCATCCATCAGAGCCCCAAAAAAGTTCGGACGGTGATGTCGAGAACCCGTGACTGGCTCCGTCCCCGCGGTGAACGCGACCACAATGGGTCGCACCAGCATCGAGGAGAACCAAGATGGCTAAGTACTTGCTGCTCAAGCACTACCGCGGCGCTCCGGCTCCGGTCAACGACGTGCCGATGGACCAGTGGACGCCGGAGGAGATCTCGGCCCACGTGCAGTACATGCACGACTTCGCGGCCCGGCTCGAAGCGACCGGCGAGTTCGTCGACGGTCAGGCACTCGCCCCCGAGGGCACGTTCGTCCGGTACGACGGCGAGGGCCGCCCGCCGGTCACGGACGGTCCGTTCGCTGAGACCAAGGACCTCATCGCCGGCTGGATGGTGATCGACGTCGACAGCTACGAACGCGCCGTCGAACTGGCCGGTGCCCTGTCGGCCGCTCCTGGGGCGGGCGGGAAGCCGATCCACGAGTGGCTCGAGCTGCGCCCGTTCCTGACCGCGCCGCCCACCATCACGGAGTGACTCCACAGGTGAACGAGGCCCTGCTCCGGAGCCTCACGCCAGGCGTGCTCGGAATCCTCGTCCGCCGCGGAGCCGACTTCGCGGCGGCCGAGGACGCCGTGCAGGACGCGCTGGTCGAGGCGGTGCGCGTCTGGCCGGCCGATCCGCCGCGAGACCCGAAGGGCTGGCTGGTCACCGTGGCCTGGCGCAAGTTCCTCGACGCGACCCGAACGGACGCCGCCCGCCGCCGGCGTGAGGACCTCGTCGACGCGGAGCCGGCACCCGGGCCCGCGCCCGCGGCCGACGACACGCTCCAGCTCTACTTCCTGTGCGCCCACCCGTCGCTGACGCCGTCGTCCGCGGTCGCGCTCACGCTGCGCGCCGTCGGCGGGCTGACCACCCGCCAGATCGCCCAGGCCTACCTGGTGCCCGAGGCGACCATGGCGCAGCGCATCAGCCGGGCCAAGCGGACCGTCTCCGGCGTGCGGTTCGACCAGCCCGGCGACGTCGCCACCGTGCTGCGCGTCCTCTACCTGGTCTTCAACGAGGGCTACTCCGGCGACGTCGACCTCGCCGCCGAGGCCATCCGGCTCACCCGGCAGCTCGCGGCCGCGATCGACCACCCCGAGGTCGCGGGGCTGCTCGCCCTCATGCTGCTCCACCACGCGCGGCGCGCCGCCCGAACCGCGCCCGACGGCAGCCTCGTGCCGCTCGCCGACCAGGACCGCAGCCGGTGGGACACCCAGCTGATCGCCGAGGGCGTCGACGTCCTGCAGACGGCTCTCGCCCGGGACCGGCTGGGCGAGTTCCAGGCCCAGGCTGCCATCGCGGCCCTCCACGCTGACGCGCCCACCGCCGAAGAGACCGACTGGGTGCAGATCGTCGAGTGGTACGACGAGCTCACGCGCCTGACCGACAGCCCGGTCGTCCGGCTCAACCGCGCGGTGGCTGTCGGCGAGGCCGACGGACCGCGTGCCGGCCTGGCCGCGCTCGCGGCGCTGGACGACTCACTGCCCCGCCACACCGCGGTGGCGGCGTACCTCCACGAGCGCGACAGCGACCTGGCGACGGCGGCACGGCTGTACGCCGAGGCGGCCCAGAAGTCACCTAACCTCGCCGAGCGCGACCACCTGACGCGCCAGGCCGCCCGGCTCAACTCCCGCCGGTGTCGATGACGGGTCGCGCTCAGAATTTCCCGCAGCACGTGGTGCGGCCCGGCGGCCAGAGCGAGCGCGTGCAACGGTGGCTCACCGTTGCACAAGCGATCATCCCCGATGCCACCTCGGCTACAACTGCCGTCGACCCCACGGCGCCCGCACCAGCGCTATCGCCGCCCAGCGGGGCTGTCACATGCAGCCGGTCCCCCGTGCGAGCTACCTGCAGGTGTCCACCGCGTGGTGACGATATCCGGTCCGCTGATCCATAGCGTTCGACGTGTCCGCGCAAGCGCCGCGGGGAATTCGGACGAAGGAGTTGTCATGCGACTGGTGAAGCAGCTTGCGGCCGTCGCGGTGGTCGCCCTCATCGGTAGCCAGGCCGTCGCCGCCGCCCACTGGAACACTCCCCTCACCCTGGTGCTGGGGGCGGCGACGGCGGTGCTGTCGGTCTTCGCGTACGCCTGGATCGTGCGCCGAACCGAGCGCCGTGACCCGGTCGAAGTCTCGCGAAAGGGCGCCCTCGGCGCCCTGAGCCGTGGCCTGCTGGTCGGCGTCGGCATGTTCCTGGCAGTCATCGTCAACATCGCGTTCCTGGGCGACTACACGGTGGTCGGGTGGGGGTCGGCGGCAGGAGCGGTGGCACTGTTCGGCTTCACCGCCGGGGCGGCGGTGACCGAGGAGCTGATCTTCCGCGGCATCCTGTTCCGGATCGTCGAGGGACGCTTCGGCACCTGGCTGTCGCTGGTCCTGACCAGCCTGCTGTTCGGGCTGTCGCACCTGTTCAACCCGCATGCGACGATCTGGAGCGCGCTCGCTATCGCGATCGAGGCGGGCGGCATGCTGGCCGCCGCGTACGCCGCCACCCGCAACCTGTGGGTGCCGATCGGCCTGCACTTCGGCTGGAACTTCGCCGAGGGTGCGATCTTCGGCACCGATGTCTCCGGCAAAAGCGCCCCGGAAGGTCTGCTGCACGGCGCGCTCTCCGGCCCGACGGCGCTCAGCGGTGGCGAGTTCGGGCCCGAGGCGAGCGTGTACACCCTGGTGGCCGGTGTACTGCTGACTGTCGCCTTCATGTGGCTGGCCCGTCGGCGTGGCCACGTGGTGCCGCTGCGGAAGCGCGCGGTTCCAGCCCCGGCGAACGCTACTCTCGTCGCGTGATCGGCCTCCGGCACATCCCGGACCGGTGGCGGCAGTTCGACGTCACGGTCCGGGATCTCCCGTTTGCCCTGCTGATCGCCGTGGCGTCGCTGATGCCGTCGGTGAACAGTCACGGGACCCAGCTCGGCGAGCTGCCGACCCGGCCGCTGGACGCACTCGCGGTCTGGATGGTCGCGCTGGAGGCGCTCCCGCTCGCCCTACGCCGGCGCTGGCCGGTCGTCTGTCTCACCCTGGTGTCGATCGGTTTCGCGGTCGACCAACTCCGCGGCTACCACACCGTGGCGACGATCGCCTTACCGATCGCGCTGCTGAACGCGGGTCTGCACGCGGAACGCCACCGGCGGCGCACGATGGTCCTGGCCACCGCCGCGTACGTCCTGCTGGCGGTCGCTCTCGACCGCCGCGGCTCGTCGGAGGGCCTGGCCGGGTTCACGACCTTCTTTCTGGCGCTCGCCATCGCCTGGGGCGCCGGGGCCTGGCTGCGGCTGTCCCGGGCCGCCGAAGCCGAGCGCCGGAGCCACGTCGCCGAGGCCGCTCGGACCGCCGAACGCACCCGCATCGCGCGTGAACTGCACGATGTCGTGGCCCACCACGTGACGGCGATGGTCGTGCAGGCCGAGGCGGCGCGCTACCTGACCGCCGCCCCGGGACGGCTGGACCAGGCGCTGAGCGCGATCACCGACACCGGCCGGCGGGCCGTCACCGACCTGCGGCACCTGCTCGACCTGCTCAACCCCGACCATGGAACCGAGCCACGCACACCGGCGGTCGGTGAGCTTCACGACCTGGTGGAGCAGACCCGGCGGGCCGGGCAGCCGGTGGAGTTCGTCGAGGAGGGTGGGCCGGCCGAGCACATCGGCAGCGCCGAGGCGACGATCTACCGGGTGGTGCAGGAGGCCCTTACGAACGCGCTCAAGTACGCCCACGGCAGCCGCACCACCGTCCACCTCCAGCACGGCGCAAGGGAGATCAGCGTGCAGGTCAGCACCGACGGGTCGAGCACGCACGCCGCGTCGCCCGGCGGAAGTGGTCGCGGCCTGGCCGGGCTCCGGGAACGGGTCGCGGTGCTCGGCGGCGAGTTCAGCGCCGGCCGGCGGGAAGGCGGCGGTTTCGTCGTGACCGCTCGGATCCCCGTCGGGAGCGCGTCGTGACGGCGCCGATCCGGGTCCTGGTCTGCGACGACCAGGCGCTGATCCGGACCGGGTTCGCGACGATCATCGACGCCCAGCCCGACCTCGAGGTGGCCGGCGAGTGCGGGGACGGCCGGGCCGCGGTCGACCTGGCCGCCCGGCTGCGCCCGGACGTGGTCGTGATGGACGTACGGATGCCGGTGCTCGACGGCATCGACGCCACCCGTCTGCTGGCCGGCGCCGGGGTGGCCGACCCGGTCAAGGTGCTCGTGGTGACCACGTTCAACCTCGACGAGTACGTCTACGACGCGCTGCGCGCCGGGGCCAGCGGTTTCCTGCTCAAGGACGCCCCGCCGGCCCAGTTGCTGCACGGCATCCGCACCGTGGCCTCCGGAGCCGCGCTGCTGGATCCGGACGTTACCCGTCAGCTCGTCGGCCGGTACGCGGCCCGGATCCGCCCCGCCGATCCGATGTCGACCGACGCCTCCCTCACTCCTCGCGAGCTCGAGGTGCTCCGACTGATCGCCAACGGCCTGTCCAACCGCGAGATCGCCGCGGCCCTGGTGATCAGCCAGGAGACCGTCAAGACATACGTGTCCCGGATTCTTACCAAGCTGGATCTGCGGGATCGCGTGCAGGCGGTCGTCTATGCGTATCGTCGAGGGCTGGTGACCTGAACGCCCGAGTCTTACGACCGCACCCGGTGGCGGCGCCTCCCACCCGGCCGCCACGCCCTGCTCGCCCTCGCGCATTCGCGTAACGGCGCCACCTACACCCGCCTGGCCGCCGGGTTCGCCGCCGCCTTCGATGCCAGGGTTTTGACACCCCACAGGCCAGTGTCGACAACCGCCCGGCGACGTCCCCGGCGCCGCGACTGACGGCTGCGGCACGTGGCCGACATCGGGGGACGTCAGCTATCGACTCGTGAGGTTCTGGATAGTGTGAGCGCCGAGGGGGCATGGATGCCCCCTCGGCCGCCCATTCACCGGTACACCTGGATCACGGCTGTCACTGCCCTACTGACAGCGTCACGCATTCATGAGGCCACGCTCGATGGCCGCGATGATCTGCGGGCGCAGTTCCTCAGGCCGGATAATGGCGTCCACGGAGCCGACCTCGACCGCGCGCTGGATGCTGTGCACGCCGTCGAACTCGGCGGCCACCTCGCCCAGCTTCTCCGCCCGGACCGTGGCCCGGACATCCATGAGCTGCGTGACCAGTGCCGCCCGCTCCCCGCCGGTCGCCGCGGCGACGCGCGCCTCCAGTTCGGCCACCCGGGTATCCTTCGCCGTGCGCGCGTTGACGTCGCCCGCGAACACCACGGCCGCCGCGGGCGCCCCGCCGATGACGGACGCGAACGAGCCCTCCACGGCCAGTACGGTCATGTTCGGGTTGAGCGCCTTGGAGAACACCACGAACGCGCCGCCGTGATACCGCGAGATCACGCAGAAGACGATCGGCCCGTCGAAGTTCACGATCGCCCGGCCGATCTCCGCGCCGTACTCCAGCTGCAACTTCCGCATCGACTCCGGCGAGCCGTCGAACCCGGACAGGTTCGCCAGCACGACCAGCGGCCGGTTCCCGCTGGCCGCGTTGATCGCCCGCGCGGCCTTCTTGGACGAGCGCGGGAACAGGGTGCCCGCGGTGTAGGTGTCCGGGCCGTCGGTGGGCGGGAATCCACGCCGCGGCACCGGCCGGGACTCGATGCCGAGCAGGCACACCGGGATGCCGCCGAGGTGCACGTCCTGCACGACGGCGGTCTCGGCGTCGGCCATGCCCGCCCAGCGCTCCAGGATCACATGATCCTGGTCGGCCAGGGCTCGCATCAGCGTGCGGATGTCGAACGGCTTCTTGCGATCGGGGTTGTGTTCACGGGAGAAGATCTCGCCGACGGTCGTGAAATCGCTGTCCGGCACCGCATGCGGGTAGCTGGAGATGTCGCGGTCGACCGGGTCGGACGTGGCCGCCCGGCGCGGCCGGGTCTCGCCGGGCGCGATGTAGGTGTGGTCGTAGTGCGCCATCAGCAGGTCGCGGGCGGCCCGCAGGTCCGGCGCCCAGTACTGGGCCTGGCCGTTGGGGCCCATCACCCGGTCGTAGCCGCCGATGCCGAAGTTGTCCTCGGCGGACACCCCGCCGGAGAAGTCCAGCGACTGCTTGCCGGTCAGCACCATCGCCGAGTCCGGGGTCATCACCAGGATTCCCTTGGTGTGCATGAGCATCGTGGCTTCGGCGTTCCAGTACGGCTGGGCACCGACGTTGATGCCCGCGACCACGATGTTGATCTCGCCGCCGGCTTGCGTGAACTCCACGATCCGCTTGAGCGCGGCGGCCACCCAGTCCATGTTCTCGGTGCCCGAACCCATGGAGATCCGCGCGCCCGCCGACAGCGCGAACCAGTCGACCGGTACGCGCATCCGCTCGGCCAGGTCGAGCGCGGCGATCACCCGTGCACATTCCGGCTCGGCCAGTGCGCCGAGCGCCTTGGTCGGGTCGCCGAGCAGCGCCACCCGCGTGACGCCTTCGGGGTACCGCTCGGTCGGCGTGCTCACCACACCGGCGACGATGCCCGCCTTGTTCTGCCCCTTCGGCCGCTCGACCGGGGCCAGTTCGCCGGTGTCGTCCAGGTCGTACTCGGTGAAGCTGCCGTGCTGGCCGGCGAGCATCTCGGTCAGCTCGTACGGGTACGTCGTGCCGCGCCGCCGTGCCGAGAGCACCTTCTGGCGGTAGTCGTCGAGTGGCTGGATCGGCTCGGTCGACGGCTGCGTGACCGACATCTGCATGCCCGCGTCGTAGGAGACCTGGACCGCGATGTCGGTCAGCTCACCGGTGGCCACGTCGCGCTGGCGGCCGAGGAACAGGACCTCCTCCAGACCTGCGTCGGCCGTGATCGGCAGCAGGCGGTGGGCGACCGCGTCCAGCTCCTCCATGCTCAGTTCGTTCGACGGCCAGGCGTAGATGGTGATCCGGTTGGTGTCGAACCGCTTCTTCGTCGGCCGCTGCGCCTGGACCTTGCGGATCGCGTCGACGCACGCCTCCAGCGCGCCCTCGACGGCGGGCAGCGCGAGGATCCGGCCGTCGGCGTCGCGCAGCGGGGTCAGGTCGCGGACCTGGGCCATCGCCGCCAGCCGCTCGTCGGCCGGGTTGTTCGGGGCGACGCAGTGGAAGAGGTAGACCTCTTCGTCCGCCGACGGCAGCCGGGTCAGGTCGAAGTTGCGCAGCCGCGGCAGTTGCAGGCGCTCGGCGATCTGCGGGTGCAGCCCGCGGATGACCCGGTCCTCCCCCAGGCCCGGCCGGAACGTGAAGTGGTGGTGCATCTCGGCGCCGTTTCGCCCGGCCACCGATATCGTCACCCGCTGGAGCCCGTCCAGCAGCCCGGCGCGGTCGAGGTGCTCCCGCAGGGTCGCGGCCATCGTGTCCGCATCGGGCTGGTCGGTCCAGGTCAGGTACACATCGGCGACCGACGGCTCCGCGTCGGAGCGGTCACCGGCCAGTCCGGCGACCGTTTCCAGGGTCGCTGGCAACTCGCCGAAGTCCGTGGCCGTCACGATCAGCCGGATGCGCTCGCCGTCGACCGTTCCGGGTCGCGGCGCGGCGTCAGCGACTGCTCCGGGTCGGAGCAGTCGAGAGCCGAGCCGGAATGGTCGTAGGTCGTACTCCGCGGTGAAGAACGCATGCCCGGCCACCTCGACGGATCGCGTGTCGCCCGCGCCGCGGTTGCCGTAGTAGCGGCGGCTGAGCACCTCGAGCATCGGGCCGTGGTCAGCGCCCGGCTGGCCGATGCGTTGGCCGAGCAGCCGGACCAGTGGCTCGGGCGAGGCGACCATCTTCGCGATCCGCTCGGCGCGGTCGGCCGCGCCGGGGTTGGCGTCGAGGTAGCGAAGGTGGCGACGGACGTCCGCGTACACCTCGGCACGCTTGCGGCGCAGCATCGGCTGGGCGGCCCAGCGGAACACGATGCTGCGGGCCAGATCGCCGACCACCGGGAACCGGCGCTGGGTGGCGAAGACCAGGTGCTCCAGCGCCTGGCCGACCAACTCGCGCAGGCCGCCGCCGGGCAGCGGCTCGGTCAGCCACCGCTGCAGGAGCGCGACGATCACGGAGACATCGGCCGAAGTCCGTTGCTGGGCGAGGAAGATCCGGAACACGGCCTCTTCCAGCGCGGGCGCGCGCTCGAAGTCCTCGACCCCGTAGTGGGCGAGTACCCGGGCGAGCCGGTTGCGGAAGGCGTCCGGCAGCGCGGCGCGCTCGACGTCGAGGCTCTGCAGGTAGGTGTGGAAGTACTCGCGCGGACTGTGCACCCGGGTGTCGGCCTTGGTCTCCTCGCCTGCCGGCCGGTTGCGGCTGAGCTCGGACAGGTCGGCGAACACCTGCAGCAGCTCGACCTCCTGTTCGAACGGACGGTGGGTGAGCTCGGCCCGCGCGGCCAGGTAGTCCGACAGCGTCCGGCGCTCGTCGCGGGGGTCGAGGTCGTAGCCGAGCAGCAGGCTGCGCAGGTCGGCGATGCCGCGCGCGACCCGGGCCTCGGCGGACAGGCCGGTCGGCTCGGGCGGCAGCGCCAGGTCGACGGCCGCGTTCTGCGTGGCTCCGCCCGTGGCCCCAGCGGCGGCGTCGCCGACCGGCTCCAGGCGCAGCAGCGGCGCGGCGGTCTCCACCTGGCTACCGACGGAGACCAGACATTCCCGCAGCTGCGCCTTGAACGGCGCGCGCAGCACGGTCTCCATCTTCATGCTTTCCAGGACGAGCACGGGCGCGCCCGCCTCGACCTCGTCCCCCACTTGGAGGGGGGTCGCGACGACCAGCGCGGGCGCGGGGGAGCGCAGCACGCCGCCCTCGTCGCGGCTGACCCGGTGCGTGACGCCGTCCACCTCGACCAGGTGGATGGGCCCGTGCGTGTCGGTGACGAGCCGGTACCGCCGGCCGTTGACCAGAATCCGGCCGGTGTGCTCGTCGAACCGCTCGAGCTCGGCGTCCACGGTGGATGCCTGTCCGATGCCGACGCGGAAGCGGCGCGGTCCGGTCTGCGCGACGGTCACCCGGTAACTCGCGCCGCGGAGCTTGAGGTCGATCGGCCGGCCGCTGGAGTGCTGGACCTGCGGGCGGCCGCCGTGCGCGGTGGACAGCAGCCGCTGCCGCTCGACGATTGCTTCGTCCTCGTACGCCTCGATCGCGGCTGCGGCCAGCGCGATGCCGGAGTGCCTGGTGGAGACCAGGCGGCCCTGCGCGCGGACCCGGTCGATCCAGCCGGTGTCCGCGCTGGCGTCGATCACCTCGGGCTGGTCGAGCAGGTCGAGCAGGAAGCTCTTGTTGGTGGCGCCACCCTCGATGATCACGGTGGTGTCGGCGACCGCGCGACGCAGCCGGCCGAGCGCCTCGTCGCGGGTGCGGCCATAGGCGATGATCTTGGCGATCATCGAGTCGAAGTCGGCCGGGATCACGTCGCCCTCGCTGACCCCGGTGTCCACCCGGATGCCAGGGCCGCTGGGTAGCGTCATCCGGACGATCCGGCCGGGCGACGGCGCGAAGTCGCGGTCGGGGTCCTCGGCGTTGAGTCTGGCCTCGACGGCATGTCCGGCCTCGGCCGGACCCTGCCAGCCGGTTCGCTCCGCAGGCTGCGCGAGCAGGTCGCCGAGCCGACCGCCGGCGGCCACGTGGATCTGGGCCTTGACCAGGTCGAAGTCGGTGGTGGCCTCGGTGATCGGATGCTCGACCTGCAGCCGGGTGTTGACCTCGAGGAAGGCGAACAGCTTATCGCCCGGGTGGTAGAGGAACTCGACGGTGCCCGCGCCGCGGTAGTCCACGGCCAGCGCGAGCCGCTCGGCCGCCGCCTTCAGCTCGCGGGTCTGCTCGGGGGCGAGCACGGGGGACGCGGACTCCTCGATGACCTTCTGGTTGCGCCGCTGCACCGAGCAGTCCCGCACCCCGAGCGCCCAGGCGGTGCCCTGGCCGTCGGCGATCACCTGCACCTCGACGTGCCGCGCGCCGGTGACCAGGCGTTCCAGGAACACGACGCCGCTGCCGAACGCACGCTCAGCCTCCAGGCTGGTGCGCTCGTAGGCGTCGGTGAGCTCCTCGTCGCTGCGGACGACCCGGATGCCCCGCCCGCCACCGCCCGCGGTCGCCTTGAGCATCAGCGGGTAGCCGATCTCGGCTGCCGCGCGTCTGGCCGCTTCCAGGCTCTCCACCGCGCCGCGGCTCCAGGGCGCCACCGGGACGCCGACCTCCTCGGCGATCAGTTTCGCGCCGATCTTGTCACCGAGCGCGCGCATCGCGTCGGCGCTCGGGCCGATGAAAGTGACCCCGATCTTCTCGCAGAGCTCAGCGAAGGCCGGGTCTTCGGCGACGAAGCCCCAGCCCACCCACGCCGCGTCCGCACGCGTCTCCGCCAGCGCCCGTTCGAGGAGGTCGTGGTTCAGGTAGGGGCGCGCCGACGCGGGCCCGAGGCAGTAGCTGTGGTCCGCTTCGCGGACGAACGTGGCGGTGCTCTCGGCGTCGGTGTAGAGCGCGACGGTCTCGATCGGCGGGGCCCCGGTCTCGGCGTTGAGCTCGCGGACGGCGTGGATCAGCCGCATCGCGGCCTCTCCCCGGTTGACGATGGCGATGCGGCTGAACACCGAGTAAGCCTCCACAGGGTTCGTTCACAACTGAACGGGGACCACCTCCGGGCAGGGATCCCCGTCAACAACCTTCACCACTACCGCCCGGTATGGAAACCGTTGGACCCACCATTTGAGGAGAGCGGAAGTTGTGGAGACCCGACAACTCCGTATGTCGAAATACCTGCGGTGGTCCGCGTCACGCGGAACCCTGCGTCTGTCCGTACCGATGACGACGGTCAGCCAGACCTCAGAGAACCGACTCAGGCCGTCAGCCGTGACGGGATCCACTCGATCTGGGCACCCGATTGGCCGGACCTCGGTGAGCACGGTCCTGGCGCGGGTGCCGTTACCGGAATTGCCGCCGATCCAGCCGGCTGGATCGTGTGTCGGTGGGGTCGGCCTGGGGCGCGGTGCCGCATTGCTGCCCGCCCGCTTCCCCAGGCCGCCCGCCCGAACCGGACATGCGACTCTCACCGCATCCGGCTCTCCACGGCCTCATGCCGCTGGGGATGATGCGGGCTGTGACCAGGGAGTGGGATGTGGTAGCCAAGCCAGCGGCCGTGAACGGTGGCGACCGGGCGGGGATCCGAGCGGCCGCACCGGTTCTTGTTCAACGGCCTACGTCCGCAACGCCTCACCTGCGGTAGGGGTGTCGGGAAACTCCCGGAAGCGGCGGACCTTGCCGTCGCACCTCTCGGATGCCCGCTGCGTCACCGTCCACCCGTCCGAATGAAACGTACTCAGGCGGAACGAAAGATCCAGGTTATACGGTGAGCACGATCCGGAAACGCGCCTGCCCGGCCATCATCTTCTCGTAGGCACGGTCCGCCTCCTCCAAGGGCATCGTCTCCACCATCGGCCGCACGCCCGTCAGGGCGGCGAAGCGTAGCGTGTCCTCGCTGTCCTTGCCGGTGCCGGACGCGTGGCCGGCGACCATCCGACTGTCCTGGATGAGGTCGCCCGCGGAAATCTGCAGCGGTTCGGCGGGAACGCCCACCACGACCAGCCGGCCGCGTGGCCGCAGGCCACCCACGACCGCCGTCGTGGCCACGGAGCTGGTGACCGTGGACAGCACGGTGCGGGCGCCGCCCAGCCGCATCAGGTCGACAGCGACGTCGACACGCCTGCTGTCCAGATAATGATGCGCGCCGAGCTGCCGGGCGAATTCGGCCTTCTCCTCGCCGCGGGCGACGGCCACCACCTCGAAGCCCATCTTGTTGGCGAACTGCACGCCGAGATGGCCGAGCCCACCCAACCCGACGATGGCGACCAGGTCGCCCGCCCGCGCGCCACTTTCGCGTAGCCCGCTGAAAGTGGTGACCCCGGCGCACATCAGCGGCGCGGCCTCGATGTCGGATAGCTCGTCCGGCACGGCCGCAAGAGCGTCGGCCGGAGCGAGAACGTAATCGGCATAGCCACCATCGGCCGACAGCCCGGTGACCCTCCCGGCGCTGCAGGAGATGAAGTCGCCTTCTCGGCAGGGCGTACACGTGAAGCAGGCGCCGCCGAACCACCCGATACCGGCACGCTGGCCGACGTGCCACTGCGTCACGCCCTCACCAACGGCCTCGACCGTGCCCGCTACCTCGTGCCCGAGCACCCGGGGGTAGGTGCTGGCCATGCCGTCCTTGGCCATAGCGTCGCTGTGGCAGACGCCGCAGGCAGCGGTTCGCACCAGGACCTGCCAGCGTCCGGGCTGCGGGACCGCCCGCTCGACCAGCTCGAAGTCCGCCCCAGGCTTGGGCACCTGTACTGCGTGCACTCCCGCTCCCTTCGGGGCCACCAGCTGTGCCTCGAAGACGTGAGTTCTACCCGACCCCTCGTCGCCTTAACCCCAATAGGTGACCCCCACAGGCTCAGCACCTGCGACACACGGCATTAGGAACTGCCGATCAACAGCCGGCGGTGACCCGGTGACCCGCTTCCCCGCCGGTCACGACCCGGTCACCGTGGTTATCGCCGTTGGCCGCCACATCGGGCACGCAACGGGCACGACCGAAACGCAGCGTCCACCTCGACCACGCGGATTCGCGTTACGCCGGCGGTGCCCAACCACGCCCGGTCAGCTCAGCCTGCCGCCCCCATTGCGAACAAGAACGCAAACCCATGCCCGGTGAGGATCGCCCGACGGCAGCCAGGTCAGCGCTCGATTATGGCCGTGGGGCGCGACCTGCAGCGACAGCACGGCACTTCACGTGAGCCCCGGTAGCCGGCACATGATCACCCTATTTGACGATGTGCCCGGTCCCATCGGGGCCGCAGACGACGACAAACCTCGCCGTGTACCCTCCGGAGCGGTTCACGGGCATTGTTGTCACCGCCAACGCCTCACCGCAGTTCAGGTTCGGGCATCGCGCCTGCTCGCTCATGCCTCTCTCACCGACTCGACTGACCCTGGGTCTCTTGCGCGTCAACACGGATCGGTTGCTGCTGGGCGCGTCTTAGCAAGCGCGCTCCTTCGCTCGGTGAACATATGGTGAACACGCTTAGGCGGCACATTGCCCGGTCGATGGTCGGGGAACCACGCCGCTCGACGGCAACGTCCTGCGGCGCCTGGACCAGGTCGACACCGTCATGCTCGACGCCCGCGCCGTGAGTACCAGCCGTTTCACCGTCGGCGCGGCGGCGGGATGCCAGTTCTTGATTGCGGTAGGGCACGCGCAGCGGGCGTTGCCGTTGCACATTCTCAGTGAACGCCGGCGCCGTGACCGCGGCTGGCGGGACACTGGCGGACCTGCCCAAAGGCCGTGTAGCACCCACGTGATTGGGCAGGCATTACACCGGCGCAAACCCAGCGGAGGGACGTGCCGATGCCGGATGGGTCACCCGTTCTCGCCACCGGTACAGCGGGAGGTGTGGGAGCGGCCGGCCGGAGCACGATGGAACTCCCGCGGCACCGGGACGCGCCGGTCGGTGCGTTCGTGCGGCGGCGTACCGCGTCGGCCATCCGGACGTTCGAACAGCGGAGTAACCAGTGAAGATCTCTGCCCAGTTTGCGACCTCGCTGGACTCGCCGGAGCATATCGCTGTCGCCGAACGACTGGGCTACGCGCGGGCGTGGTTGTTCGACACCCCGCAGCAAAATCCGGACGTGTGGATGATGCTGGCGCTGGCGGCCGAACACACCGAGCGGATCGGGTTGGGCCCCGGGGTGCTCGTGCCCGCGTTGCGGCATCCGATGGTCAACGCGGCGGGCGCCGCGGCGCTGGAGGCGCTGGCGCCGGGGCGGACCGCGGTCGCCTTCGGTACCGACTCCACCGGCGCCCGGGCGATGGGCGCCAAGCCCAGCACGTGGTCGTATATGAGCAACTACATCGACGCCTTCCGGCGCCTGCTGCGAGGCAAGACCGTCGAGTGGGACGGCGGTCGAATGCGCATGCTCCACCCCACCGGTCATGCTGCGCCCCGATCGGTCGAGGTGCCGGTGCTGATCTCGGCGCTGGGACCGAAGGGACTCGCTGTTACGCGTGAGCTCACCGACGGCCTGTTCACCGTCAACGGCGAGACGGCGTCCGCCCGCGAGTTCACCTGGGCCGCCCTGGGCGTGCACGGCGCCGTCCTGGCCGACGGCGAAGCGCTGGACTCACCTCGGGTACAGGCGGCCGCAGGCCCAGGTAACGCGCTGGCCTTCCACTTCGCCTACGAGGCCGGTGCCGACGTCGCGGCCTTGCCCGACGGGCAGGCGTGGCTGGCGGTGATCCAGCGGGTCCCGGAGCGCGACAGGCATCTCGCGGTTCACGATCAGCACCTCGTCACGCTCAACGCCGCCGACGAAGCCGCCTGGGCGGCGGGAAGCTGGACCGCGATCCCGACCACGACGGTCACCGGGTCGGCGAGACAGCTCCGGCAGCGCCTGTCCGCGTTCGCCGAGGACGGCATCACGGAGATCGTCTACCAACCGACCGGGCCCGACATCGCGGGCGAGTTGGAGGCATTCATCAAGGCGGCGAACAAGCTGACGACGGGAGGTCGTCGACATGACGACAGCTGAGCAGGGACAAGGCGCGGTGATCGTCACCGGCGCCAGTCGGGGTATCGGCGCCGCGATCGCCGAGAGGCTGGCCGAGGACGGGTACGGCGTGGTGGTCAACTACGCGACGGACGCCGAGGGCGCCGAGTCGGTGGTCTCTACCATCCGCGCCCGCGGCGGTCGGGCGGTGGCCGTGCGCGCGGACGTGACGGCACCGGACGACGTCGCGGGCCTGTTCGACCGGGCGCAACGCGAGCTGGGGCCGCTGGCCGCGCTGGTCAACAACGCCGGGACGACCGGCGAGCGGGGCCGCATCGACGAGCAGGACGCAGACCACCTGGCCCGGCTGATGCAGATCAACGTCGTGGGCCCCATGGTGTGCGCCAAGCACGCCGTGCAGGCGATGTCCACCGCGCACGGCGGCTCCGGTGGCTCGATCGTCAACATCGCCTCGATCGGCGCCCAGGCGCCCCCCGGCATAAATGGATTCGTGCCGTACGAGGCCACCAAGGGCGCCGTGGTGTCGTTCAGCCGTGGCCTGTCCAACGAGGTCGCCCCAGAAGGGATCCGGGTCAACAGCGTCTCGCCGGGCGTCATCGACACGGAGATGGCGGCGGCGACCCCCGGAGCGAAGCAGGCCGCCGCGAGCAGCCCGATCGGTCGCGCGGGCCGGCCCGGCGAGATCGCCGCAGCGGTGTCGTGGCTGGTTTCGCCTGCGGCATCGTACGTGACCGGCACAGACATCACCGTCTCCGGCGGCCTTTGACCGACGCGTGCCGGGGACCGCTCGGTCGCCCAGCCCGACATTCCGCGGTGCCCGACGGCAGCAGACGGTGCCGATGCCCGGCTGGGCACGCGCCGACCCGGGACATCGCTGGGTACATCCAGGCCAAGACCGCTCCCCCAGACGGAGTCGAGACACCGACGACAGTCGGTGCCACCACGAGTGAACGGATCCGGTCACGGCATCAGCCGGCGCCCCCTGGCACCAGCCGATCGGCGTCGACATCATCGGCCTGAGCGTGGGCGGCGAGGCGCGCGGACCCGTCCGATCGCGGGTGTGGTCAGGTCTTCGTGAGCGCCGAGGTGATCTGGCCGACGAGCACCGCGAACGGCATGTCGAGCGCGGCGTAGACGGCGTTGGCGAGGGGGTCGGCGTTGTCGGCGAGGATCTCGACCATGGCGCTGGAGTAGTCGATCGGCACCACGCCGGCCTGCTGCAGGCGCAGCAGCCCCGCCTCGCGCTTGGCCGGTGAGAAGGTACCGGAGGCGTCAATCACGGCGTACGCGTCGAACCCCTCGGCCGTCGCGCTGATGGCGGGGAACGCGAGGCACACCTCGGTGGAGATGCCCGTGATGATCAGCTTGTTCCGGCCGGTCGCCCGGATCGCGGCGTTCACCCGGGGGTCGTCCCAGGCGTTGACCGTCGACCGGTCGATGATGTCGAGGTCGTCGGGCAGCACCGCGGCCAGCTCAGGGATGACCGGTCCCCACATGCTGTCCGCCGCGGTGGTGGTCACCACCAACGGCAAGCTCAGGACCTGGGCGGCCCTGGCCAGAGCCACCACGTTGTGCTTCAGCTCCCCGATGGGGATGTCGCGCACGCCGCTGTACAGGCCGACCTGGTGGTCGATGATCACCACGGCGGTGTTGTCGCGGGTGAGCCGCTCGGTGAACCTGTTCGCGGGCATCGGGTCCTCCCTGGATAACCAGGGCCGGGAAGCCGGTCGCCCGGCGCTCCGGCAGAGGATCAGAACAAAGTCACTGATTCTGACAGATCGTCGTCAATTACCAGTTTAGGTCGCCCAGCGGGGAGGCGTCCTACCTGCCGGCTACGGTTGCTCCGGACGTCATCCGAAGCGTTCGCTGGTGAGCCGTTGCAGGGTCGATGCGTGCGGCGACGGTCGGACCGGGTGACGTACAGCTCGTGGCGTGGCCGGCCTCGCCTACCTGGCGATCACCCGTGGCAGGGTCGACGCCGTCGCCTGGCGCTCGGCGGCTTCACCGCCGCCCTCGCCGCCATCGTCCGGCTCCGACTGATCACCGTGTACCGCCGGCTGGCCTTCGGCCCCGCGTTCTTCTCCGTGAACGCCGGGGCGGTGATCGCGGCTGGCGCGACAGTGGCTGACCTACTTAAAAGAACGTGTAGCGCCCGGTGGATCGGGCAGGCATTGCACCGACGCAAACCCAGCGGAGGGACGTGTCGATGCCGGATGGGTCACCCGTTCTCGTCACCGGTGCGGCCGGAGGCGTTGGTGCCGTCGGCCGGGCCACGGTGGAAATCCTGCGCAACCGGGACGTGCCGGTCCGTGCGTTCGTGCACCGCGAGGACGAACGTGCCGAGGCCCTACGCGCGGCCGGCGCCGAGGTCGTGATCGGCGACCTGACCAAGGCATCCGACGTGATCGACGCGATGACCGGTTGCCGCCGCATGTATTTCGGCATGAGCGTGTCGTCTCGTTATCTGGAGGCGACGGTAACCGTGGCGGCCGCCGCCCGCGAGTACGGAGAGTTGGCAGCCCTGGTCAACATGTCGCAGATGACGGTCTCCCAGATGACGCTGACGAGCACGACGGAGTCGGACCAACAGCGCCAGCACTGGCTCGGCGAGCACGTGCTCAACTGGTCCGGCCTTCCGGTCGTAGACATACGGCCGACCGTCTTTCTCGAAAACCCCCTCTTCATGACGATCGCCGCCTCATCGATCACCAGGAGCGACACCCTCCGGTTGCCATTCGGCTCCGCACGCACGTCACCGATCGCCGCCGGAAACGTCGCCGAGGTGATCGCCACCGTGCTCGCCGACCCCGCATCGCACCTCGGCAAGACCTACGAGCTCACCGGGCCGCGGTCGCAGGATATGACCGCGATGGCCGCCGAGTACTCCGGCGCGTTGGGCCGCCCCGTCACCTACGTCGACGTTCCTCTCGAGCAATGGGTCGCCCAGGAGCTGAACCCGCTCAATCTGCCGGAACACCTGCGCGAGCACCTGACCACCATGGCGCGTCTGCACCGCGAGAACCGTTACGACCGGCTGACCCACGACGTCCAGGCCGTCACCGGACGGCAACCGACCAGCGTCCGCGACTGGGTCGCCGATCACGCCACGCTCTTCGCGCGGCCAACCGTCGGGCGGACGCCGTGACCCAACCGCAGCCCGCCCCGGTGTACTGGGTGGGTCCGCCGATTGGCAATCGCGGTCGACGACTCGTTCGACGACGCCATCACGCGGTATGAGGCCGCTGTGCCCAGGTACCCGGCCGCACGCTTCGACCAACTCGAAGCCGACACCGGCAGATGGCAAACCGTGCTCGAGGTGGCCGACGCACTCGAGAAGCACGGATTTCTGATCCACGGCGACCTGGACCGCCGGTCCCTGATGGGCCTCGCCGGGGAGCACGGCGCGCTGCACCGCCCATCTGATGCGCAACCACACGAACGCCGAGAGGATGCGGGCAGCTCAACCCCGTACGGCGCGGTCCAAATCCGTTGGCCACCTGCCCCGCTGATTCCATCCCGCTCCCCTGCCGTTGACCCGTTCCGATCCGGAGCCGGCGGCCGGTGGTCCAGGTGGTGGCCCGCCCCGCACGGGGCGGGCCACCACGTGCGGACGGGTTACGGGCCGCTGACCAGGTTGGTGACCTGGTGGCCGCTGTTGGCGGCGTCCCCGGTGTTGTTGATGACGTGCGAGATCGTGCCCGTGCCGCCCAGTGACACGGTCACCATGTCGTGGAACTTCACGCCGGGCTTCACCGGAACCTCGAACGCGTGGGCGTTGACCACCGAGGGGTTGACGTTGAAGAAGCAGTAGCTTCCGAGGCCCCAGGCCTCGTGGTTGGTCACCGAGTCGGCGACCTTGTACGCGGCCCAGCCCTGGGTGCCGCCGTTGGAGTACGCGGCCTGGTTGGGCGGGTCGTAGGGCATCTCGTTCTGGTAGAAGTACGTGCGCCCGTTGTTGCCGTTCCAGATGGTCTGGTACTGCTGATAGTGCTCGACGAACAGGCCGTAGAACGTCGCGTTATTGCCGTTGACGACCAGGCCGTTGCGGGCGGTGTTGACGGTCCAGCCCACGGTGCCGCCGTTGCCGTGGTCGGCGCGCCAGATCCAGCTGTGGTCGCCGATCACGTCATTGCTGTTGACCTGCACGCTGACTGTGGCCTTGCCGGCGATGGCGCCGCCGACGCGGACGAACACGTCGGACAGCACGGTCGGGTTGGCGGCGTGGCTGGCCGTCGACCCGGACGGGCCGACCTGCAGCAGGATGTTCGAGTTGGTGGTGCCGGCGTCGAACAGCAGGCCGGCGATCCGGACCCCGTCGACGTCGGCAACGTGCATCGCGTCGATGCCGCCGTCGGGGACGAAGGTGGCCAGGCCCAGCCCGAGTACGACCGTGTTGGCCCTGGTCACGTTCAGCGTCTGGTTGAGGTGGTAAACGCCGGGGGTGACCAGCAGGTTCTTGCCGGCCGCGAGGGCGGCGTTGATGGCGGCCGCGGTGTCACCGGGCTTGACGACGTAGAACGTGCTGATCGGCAGCGAGGTGCCGGCCGGAGCACCGTTCACCCAGGTGGTGCCGGTGGCGTTGGTGCGGACCGACGGCACGAAGACCTGGTAGGCGCCGCTGCCATCGACGTACAGGTACGGCTTCTCCGCGATCACCGGCGCGCTTCCCACCGTCGTGTACGGCGGGTTCGGGAAGCTGTTGGCCGGCGCGCCCTGGTCGCCGACGAAGACCTGGTTCCAGTTCCGGCCGGTGAAGCTGCCCATCTGGGTGTTGCGGAAGAGGAACTGCTGCTGCGACCCGTTGTCGATCTGGCCGTCGATCCGACTGTCGGCGATGAAGCCGCCGGAGGACCAGCCGCCGTCCGACAGTGCCAGGCTCCCCCGCAGGTGCATGCGCCGGTACGGTGCGGCCTGGGAGACGGCCCACCGGTCGAGTCCGTCGGGCGGGGCCACGGACAGGCCCTCGGCGGAGCGCCAAAAGTTCTGGGTGGCGTTCTGCGAGCCGTCCGGCCACCAGTCGGCCTCGACGTGTACGTGGCCGTTGATGGTCACCTGGTCCGGGGTGAGGCCGAGGCCGGCGACCTGGGTGAAGAAGCCGACATTGGCGTCGACGTTGTAGGCGCCGGGCTTGAACAGCAGTGCGTACCGCTGGTCGCCGAACTGGTTGGTCACCTGCTGGTTGAACACCGCGTTCAGCTTGTTCTGGATCGTCGCCTGCGACATCGAGGGGTCGAAGATGGTGACGTTCGGGCCGAGGTCGGGATTGCCGGTGCCCGGCGGGGTGGTGGGTGGCGGGGTGGTGCCGCCGCCGGGCAGCGTCCACTGCTGGTTGGCGCCACCGGTGCAGGTCCAGATCTGCAGCGGGGTGCCGTCCGCGGAGCTCACTCCGGTGGCGTCCAGGCACTTACCCGAGCCGGTGTTGATGAGCTGACCGTTCGCGCTGGTCCACTTCTGGGCGTTGGTGCCATTGCAGTCGTAGAGCTGGACCTTGGTGCCGTCGGCCGTGCCGGCGGCGGTGACGTCGAGACACTTACCCAGGGTCTGGATGCTGCCGTCGGAGTTGCCTACGCTCCAGGCCTGCGCGCCGGTGCCGTTGCAGGTGTAGAGCTGGACCTGGGTGCCGTTGGCCGAATTGGCCCCGGCGACGTCGACGCACTTACCGCCGTACCCGACGATCGGGCCGGTGGTGGCGGCGAGGGCGGCCGTGACGCTGAACGCGCCGACGGCGGCCACCACAACGGCGGATGCGCCGACCGCGATGAGTGTGGCGCGTCGACGTCGCGGGGGTGACGCGGAGAGTCGCACGTTATCTTCCTTCGGGTAGGGGGTGGAGCGACCGGCGGGCGCGGGCGTGTCAGGCCTTCGCCGCGCTCAGGTCCTCGCCTGAGCTGGGGCGACGGGGCCCGACCGGGTCTGCGCTCGGCCGGGCCGAGTCCGTGGTGTGGTGATGACCTGGCGGCGATCGGGCCGGCCCTAGCCGGTGAACCCGGCCGTGATCTGGGCGAAGGCCCAGTCGGGCTGGGCGATGCCGGAACAGGTCTCCTGTACACCGCCGCCGGCGCACCCGCGGTCGCGGTTGACCGACCAGAACGCGAGCCGGGCGATGTGATTGGCGTTTGCCCAGTTGCGGACGTTGGTCCACACCGCCGTCGTGGTGATCTCGGACTGGTCTGAGTAGCCGTTCATGCCGGAGATGCCGACGTGGGCGTACGCCTGCGCGTCGGTCCAGCCGAAGGCCGTCTTCAGCTGGTTTTTCAGGCCGTTGGCGGCGTTGACGGTGTTGCCGTACATGTCGGCGCCGCCCCCGAAGTCGAACGGCATGATGGTGAAGACGTCGATGTTCGCGCCGAGGGCGGCGGCCTGGTTGATCAGGCGGGTACCCCAGGAGCTCGGGCCGGTCGTCGACGTACCGAAGGTCACGATCGTCTTGATGCCCGGGTTGTTCTGCTTGACGATCTTAAGGGCGCCGAGGATCCGGTCCTGCACGACCGCGTTCTCGAACTCGTCGGTGTTTTCGATGTCGATGTCGATGTACTTCAGGTTGTAGGCGTTGATCACCTGCTGGTACGCGCCCGCCAGCGCGCTCGCCGACGAGCAGTTCGGACCGAGCTTGTTGCCGCTCCACCCGCCGAAGGAGATCTCCACGTCACCGCCGTTGGCGCGGATGGTGTTGATGGTCGCCTGGTCCACGCCGCCGGTCAGGGGTCGGGAGCTGTCCCACATCGGCACGCAGCCGCCACCGGAGAGCATGAACGCCATGGTGACCTGCTTGATCCCGCTCGCGTTCATCACCGTGGTGATGTTCGGCGGGTTACCCCAGCCGTTGTAGTAGTACGGCGCGGCCATCACGCCCGGCGTGCCGCCGCTGGGGCCACCGGGGACGGTCCATTTCTGGTTGGCGCCGCCGGTGCAGTCCCAGAGCTGCAGCGGCGTGCCGTCGGCCGAGCTCACGTTGGTGGCGTCCAGGCACTTGTTGGCCTGTGGATTGACCAGGTCGTGGCCGGCGGTGTACGTCCACTGCTGCGCGCCGGTGCCGTTGCAGTCCCAGATCTGCACCTTGGCACCGTTGGCCGTCGAGCCGCCGGAAACGTCCAGACACCTGCCGAGCGCGCGGATCGTACCGTCGCTGCCGACGGTCCAGCTCTGCGCGTTGGTGCCGTTGCAGGTCCATAGCTGCACCTGCGTACCGTTCGCGCTGTTGGCCCCCGAGACATCTACGCACTTGCCGCCGTAGCCGGCGATGACGCCCGTGCCGGCGGCGGTCGCGGCGCCCGGGTAGGCGATGACCGCGCCGAGTACGACAGCTGCTGCCACGAGCATCCGGCGCAGGTGCGCCGGTCGTCGAGCGTCCATGATGGGTTCTCCTGCAGGTGGGGGCGCCGGAAGGCGACACTAAATCGAGAAACTTCGAATTGGTGACTTAGTTCATACCCTAAAATAGGGTTGACTGTAAAGACGATTTCCAATTTTGGTCCGGCGAACCGGACGCGGATCGTGGCAGGGGCGGACGCGGATCGCGGCAGAGGCGGACATCGATCACCGCTAGGCTGTGGCGATGCGCGTTCTCCTGCCGTTGCCGGACCGCGACTTCGACGTCACCGAAGTGGCCGTGCCCTGGCAGCTACTGACTACGGCAGGGCACGACGTCGTGTTCGCCAGCGAGCAGGCCGGCACACCGTTGACGGCTGACCCCAAGCTGCTCACGGGCGTCATCCTCGGCCAACTCGGCGCCGAACCCGAACCCAAGCAGTACTACCGCGACCTGACCGAGACAGCGGCATTCCGGTCGCCGATCGCCTGGGCAGATCTCAAACCCGACGAGTATGACGGAATGATCCTCGCCGGAGGGCATGCGCCCGGCATGCGGCAATACCTCGACAGCAAGGTGCTACGCGACAAGGTCGCCCGGTTCTGGGCGCTGCGTCGACCGATGGGCGCCATTTGTCACGGAGTACTGGTTCTGGCCAGGACCCAGGACCCCGCCACCGGACGCAGCGTCATAGCCGACCGGCGCACGACGTGCCTACCGAAGTACCTGGAGCGCGGCGCCTACTATCTGACCGCCTGGCGACTCGGCCGGTACTACCGCACCTACCCCGAGTACGTCGAGGACGAGGTCACCGCCGCGCTGGACGACCCATCCCAATTCCACCGCGGACCCCGCACGACCACCCGTGGAACGATGACCGATGATCGTCCCGCCTTCGTCGTCGAAGACGGCAACTACCTGTCCGCTCGCTGGCCCGGCGACGCGTACCTGTTTGCCAAACGCTTCCTGGCGCTCCTCGACCGAGACTGACTCGCACCTTCCCGCCGCCTGGCGCCAAGCCCCTACCTCGGCCGATCCGTTGTAGCGTGCCAGAACTCGATGCATGGCCTCTGACCTTGGGCTTCATTGACCGGGTCACGCCGCTCGCCGGTACTCGTTGATCACGCCTCCCAGGATTCGTCGCCGCCGCACCGGGGCATCGATCGGAACGACAACGGCCGGATCATGGGTGGGTGGATGTCGGGCAAGGCTCTGGTGTGGGCGGTGCCCGTTGAAGTGGGCCGCGTATCCGCCACGCACCGTGCGGGCGTGCCGCTCGTGGTAGACCAGAATCCGATCCGTGCACTCGGCGCGGACGCTGCGAACGAACCGTTCGGCGTAGCAGTTCGCCCGGGGCGCCCGCGGCGGCGTCCTGACCAGGTCGGCACGTTCGCCGGCGACGGTATCCCCGCAGTCGACTTCCTCGCCGTCGGGCTGGCCGACGCGATCGAGGCGTACCGGGCAGTTCACGGGATCGGCAAGCCGGCGGCGGCCGCGTCGCTGCTGTTCTGCCAGTACGCCAACCGGCTCACCGGCCCCGTCCTCGCCCAATGGTGGCGGCAAGGCCGCCATCTCGACCGCGATGCACCGCATCGCCTGGTCACGGCCTGACCCGGACCTGACCCGGGTGACCCGCGACCTGCTGGCCGACCCGAGGCTGACCGGCCTGTGCGACCCGCAGCCAGTCGACCACGCCGGGCGCACCTGGCAGGGCCATGCCCGCCGCACCTGCTGCCTCATGTACCAGGCCAGTGACCGTTACTGCGCGACCTGCAGTCGCCACCACCCCGCCACCCGCGCCGACCTGCTCCACCAGCTTGTCGCCGCCTTCCATGCGGAAGCCCGATGACCACCGCCGACGCCGTCGCCGTGTATCGCGACTGATGCTGCGGCAGCATCCTCAGACATCCCGGACCGACGACAGCTGCCAGCCGGCGCTGCCGTTCCCGGGCTCGGCCCACCCCTCAAACCGCAGCGCTGAGCACACTGCGGTGTCGTCGGATCGCCCTCGCTGGATCGCCCTCGCTGCAACCGTTGATCATGAGCCTTCCTTTCCCAGGCCAGCTATCCTTCCGGCCTGGCCGGGAGGCCGAGCGTCGAAAAGATCAGGAGCAACGTCGGGAATGTATCGGCCGCCGACGCGGCGGCGTTCCTGCTTTTGTTGGTAGAGGCACCGGTCGGCGGCCTGCATCAGCGAGTCGAGGTCGTTGCCGGCGTGTGGTGCGCAGGCCCAGCCGATGCTCACGTCTGTGCGCTCACGAAGCGCCTGGCCGGTTCGGTCGGCGAGCACCATTGCCGTAGTCGGGTCGGCGCCGACGAGGACCACCACGAACTCGTCACCTCCGGTGCGCGCGATGATGTCAGTGGGACGCACCACGCTGCGGGTCGTCGCCACCACCCACTGCAGCAACTCGTCACCGGCGGCGTGCCCGAGGTTGTCGTTGACAGACTTGAAATCATCGAGGTCCAGGCAGAGCACAGCGGGGCCGGCGTCCGTCCCGGGAAACAGTTGTTCAGCGGACGCGCTCAAGCCGCGCCGGTTCAGCGCACCGGTGAGCGGGTCCGCCTCCGCGAGGGCTCGCAGCTGGGAGCGTTGCCGTGCAATGGCCCGTGCCTGCGTGGTACACACCCCGACCACGCCTAGCATGCTGCCGAGAAGGAGAAAGACGAAGCCCGGCGATGCCAGCCGTCCGGTAGCGACGACCGTGAGATACGTGCCGATGACGACTGTCTCGAGGCCGGCCATCATGCCTACACGTGCCGTGGAGCTGGCGACGAACAACACCGGAAGCAGGAATCCCAGGGTGAGCGGCGAGCGCGCGCCACCGTCCCAGTACGCTCCCAGCGCCATGATGACGAGGGCGCTGCAGAGCATCGCGAATGCGTAGCCGTATCCCGTGGCTTTCGCGGGTCCCCGCACCGCTGCCCAGACGCCGACGACGCCAATCGCCATTCCGAGGCTATAGCCGACGAGCATGGTCGGCCGGTTCGGCTCCGACCAGGTCATCAGACAGTAGGCGACGGCGAAGCCATCACCGAGCACGGTCAACGCCGCGCCGGTCAGCATTTTTCGCCGTCGCACCGCCACCCGGTCGAACGCACCACCCACGGCGCGTACATCGGCAGGGCCAGCACAAAATTGAGCAGATCAGCCATGCTGCGACACCGGACGCTGCCGATGAGCGACGTGGACAAGAACGTCGACACTCCCGCACGGCGTCACCGGCTCACCGTCCTGCAGCACCAGCTCGACAAGCCCCGCCGCGATCCGCGCGAAACCCGACGCGAACTGCGCAATCCGGCCGCACCCGGCCGCACCCGGCCGCCAACGACCACGCTGAGCGCCGCAGCCACCGCCAGACTACCCGCTTCTCGACGATGGACGGTTACCCGGCGGTGGTCGCATCCACGTCTCTCGACGCACCGTGGCAGTCCCAAGCCATCCTCGGGTCATGACGGCCGCCCGCCAAACGCCCAGTTATGGACCTCCATGTCGGCGTACCGATCCGGGGTCCGGGCGGCGCGCGCCTGGTCCGGGTCCGCACGAGCGGCTCAACCCGGTCGGACGCGGTTCAGCGCCGTTGGACGCGCCCCGCTGCTCCCACTCTGCTCCCCCACCGATTGACGCCAGCGCGCCGACAACGGCTAACCGACAAGGGATAACGAGCCACCATGTCGTCACCACGGACCACGCGGCTCACGGCTTGATGTGGATGGCCGGACACCTGGTGGTCAGCATGATTCGGGGCCACAATGATCCGGTCGGGTAGGGCGGAAGCGGAAAAGGGGCGGCCGGTGGACCGGTTCGGAGTTGTGGTTGGCGCCGGCTCCTTCAGATCGGACAACAGCCGCGCGGTCCGGCTCCCCCATCAGTGGACGCCCGAGGGCGTCACGGTCGAGACGGACTTCACCGGGGCGCACCTGTTGCACCTTGCTGCGGCCGGCTGCGTCCTCAACGACGTTTACCGGGAGGCGGGCGAACTCGGCATCCAGATCGACGGCGCGCGAGTGACGGCCTCGGGAGGCTTCGACACTCAGACCTGGACATCGACCGGCATCACGTACCACGTCGAGTTGCGTTCGCCCGCGTCGACTGAGGAACTTGCCCGGCTGTTGGATCGTGTTGACGAGGTGGCTGAGATCCCCCGCGTGATCCGAGCCGGGGCGGCGGTACGCAGAAGCTGACGCGCTCGCCGGTGACGCTCGGCCCGTGGCGGCGCTGGTAGTCATGCAGCAAGGTTCCCCCGCCCACCGCCACCACGGGCCGCGGCACCGCGAGCTCAGCGCAGCGTCGACTCCGCCGTTACCAGGGCGTCCCAGTCGATCACGTAGCGCAGCTCGGGGCCGAGCCTCTTCTCCGGGTTCATGGCGACTTTCACCATGAGCGGCATCAGCAGCGACATCAGCGCTCTGGCCACCGCGCCGGGGGCCTTGGCGTGGTTGATCCGCGCCGCGCGGGCGGCGATCTTCTCCACGCGGCCACGCCGCATGCGCTCGAAGGCGGCGTACGCCGACAGGACGTCGGGTAGGTCGCGCAGGCAGCGGGCCAGCTGCACCGCGCTCTCGATCGCCAGCGACGCGCCCTGGCCCGAACTGTTGGAGGGTGCGTGCGCAGCATCGCCGACCAGCACCATGCGGCCGCGGTACCAGTGCGGGACGGGCGGCATGATGTGCAGCGACCCCACCACCTGGAGTTCGTCCGCACTGCTGGTCAGCATCAGATCGCGACCGGGATCGTCGTCGGCGTAGGCGGCGCGCAGCGTACGCATCCAGTCGGTTGAGGGCACCGCGCGGGCCTCGGTGATGCTCATCGGCCGCTCCTGGGGCAGGTTGACGCCCCATCGCGTGCCGCCGCCGGGCTCCGGCCAGTACAGGTAGAAGCCGCGCTTGCCGAAGGCGAAGGTCATCGTGCCGGGCTGGGCGTCCACTTCATGCCGCGCGACCGCCTCGAAGCCGAGAAGTCCAGTGAACTGCGGTCCGGGCGCGTTCGGGTCGATGAGGCGACGCACGGTCGAGTGGACGCCGTCCGCCCCGACGAGGATATCCGCGCTGGCGGTGCTGCCGTCGGCGAACCGTGCGGTGATGCCTGTTGCGGTCTCCTCGGCACCAACCAGGCGCCTGCCGTACTCGATGGCCACGCCACCGGCGACGGCTTGGTCGTGCAGCACGCGGTAGAGATCGCTGCGGTTGACCACTTGCAGCGGTGGCAGGCCGGCCAGTCCGGGTAGCGCGATGCGCTTGCCACCCACGGCCATGACCTGGCGCGAGATCGGCGTGGCGATCGCGGTCACGGCCTCGTCGGCGCCGACGACGCGCAAGGCCGCGACGCCGTTCGGTGCGAGCGCGAGCGTACCGCCGAGGCCATCGGCGGTGCTCGGGTGCGCCTCGTAGACGGCGGCTTCGATGCCGGCCATGCGCAGCGCCAACGCCGCTGCCGGGCCGGCGATGCCGCCGCCGATGACGATGGCTGTCTTTACTTCGGTCACGGTCTTCTCCCTTGGTGATCGGTTCTCGTACGTGCGAACCGACCTGGGAGACAACCCGGCTATCCTCGTAGTTGCCGCTTCGGGCCGAGCGCCTTCCCAGGCGTGGTTCGAGGTAAGGGCCCTGGTGTGGTGTTGGCGCACCGCGCCAGGGCCGTCCATTACTCCGTAGAGCTGGCCCTTTCGGCGAGCTCGGCTAGCTCCGGCGGTATCTCGCCGGTTTCGTGGAACGCCCGCCACACGTCCAGCCCCGGGTAGGCGCCCGAGGTGAGCTCGGCGAGCAGAGTGCGAATCCAGGCCGCTTCTGCCTCCTGCATGGCCAGGTCGTATTCCGACTCGACCAGGAACAGCCGCGGGACGTGCTGCGCATACTGCGCGAGCGCGTCGCGTGCGGCCGTCATGCCGCCCTCCAGCAGGTCCAGCCGCTGCCGCAGGAGATGCGTGGCGTCGTCCGGGTGAAGCACGGCGAGCACCGACAGGCCGGCCCGGAAGCGCGAATGCTCGTGCACGGGAGTCGAGACCAACTCGCGCGTCCAATCGACCAGCTCCGCACGGCCGGCATCGGTGATGCGGTAGACCGTGCGCTCGGGCCGACGACCTTCGCGAACGCTCTCCACAGCCGCGATCATGCCGTGTTTGTCCATGTTGCGCACAACCGTATAGAGGGACCCCCACTTGATCCCCATGTCCTGGTCCTTACCCCAGCCGCGTAGCGCCGTCGCGATCTCGTAGGGGTGCATGGGTCGCTGGGCAAGAGCGGACAGCACGGCAAGCGCCAACAGGTTGTTGACCTTGCGTCGCTTAGCCATGCCACTCACCTGTCCTCGCCTGCGGTTACTTGTATACGACTATACGTGCGCGAGTATTGATGAACAAGCAGTCGCGGTCAGCCGGCGGAATGCACAGGCTCGCCCGGTCGATGCTGAGAACCGGGCCATGCACCGCCAAGTAGTACGCGGACAGGACTCATCCGCGTGCACCCCGAGGTCGGCGCCCTGCACGAGGTCCAAGGCCGCCTCTACCTCGGCCCACCCGAGACGGCGAACTCCGTCCGCGACATCCACCTACCGCCGCTCCTGATCGGCCTGCTGCAGGAGGTGCCCGACAGCCACGACCACGACATCGTCTTCTGCGGCGCCCGCAGCGCCTTCCTGCGCCGATCCAGCATGTCCCGCCGCGTCTGGGGGCCAGCCGTCACCGGCAGCGAGCGCGCCCACACCGGGCCGGTCATCGAAGGCATGCACTTCCACGACCTCCGGCACACGCACAAGACCTGGCTCATCGAAGACGACATCCCGGAAGCCGCCCAGGCCCAACGACTCGGCCTCCGACTGCCCGGCGTCCGCGGCAGCTACAGCCACGTCACCCCCGCCATGCGCCGGCGCATCACCGAGGCGCTCCAGGACCGCTGACTATCGACCCAACCCGCCCCCGCCGCTGCGGTGCGGCACCTGCCCGCCGCGTAACCCTCGGCACCGGTTCTGCGGGCCGGCGCCAGCACGGCGCCGCCCCGCCGCCGTTCACCCTCACCGGCGGCCACACGCGCCGACGCGCGGCAAACCCGCCCACCGCCACCGACGCACGCCCATCGGGATCCCAGAGAAGTAGACGATCACGTGCCCCCATTTTGCTCCCAATGTAATGGGCACAAAGTGAAAGGCTCCTTGTCGAACCTTCGGTAACGAGCCTTTGACCTGCTGTTTCTCTGGTGGGCGATACTGGGTTTTAACCAGTGACCTCTTCCGTGTCAAAAGAAAGAAAATCCGATCTTGCGCTGACCTGTACACATACGAGGGACCACAGGTCACGGCGAGACGATGCAAGCGGCTAAGAACTGCTAACGGAATGAGGTTGGCGAGCCAGCCCGGGGGTAGTCGGCTCGAGCATGAGGAAGGGCCAACAGCCGCCGTGGATCGTGCCGGACGGGCTGTGGCAGCGCATCGAACCGCTCCTGCCCACCCACCCACGCCGCTACCGGTACCCCGGCCGGAAACGCCTGGATGACCGCAAGGCGCTGTGCGGGATCCTGTTCGTGCTGCACACCGGGATCCCGTGGGAGTTCCTGCCCCAGAAGCTGGGGTTCGGGTCCGGGATGACCTGCTGGCGGCGTCTGGAGGAATGGAACCGGGCCGGCGTGTGGCAGCGGCTGCACGAACTGCTGCTGGCCGAACTGCACGGCGCCGACCGCCTCGACTGGTCGAGGGCGGTGATCGACAGCTCGCAGGTCCGGGCGCTCAAGGGCGGCCCAAAACCGGGCCGAGCCCGGTCGACCGCGCCCGCACGGGCTCCAAACACCACGTCCTCACCGACGCGGCCGGAGTTCCGCTCGCGGTCGGCCTGACCGGCGCTCAGCGCAACGACGTCACTCAGCTGCTGCCGCTGATCGACCAGATTCCACCGGTACGTGGCCGGCGGGGCCGACCCCGGCGAAGGCCCGACCGGTTGTACGCCGATCGCGGCTACGACCACGACTGCTACCGCCGGCAGGTGCGCGGCAAGGGCGTGCGGCCGGTCATCGGCCGCCGTGGCGCCCCGCACGGCTCCGGTCTGGGCGTCCATCGCTGGGTGGTGGAGCAGACCATCGCGCTGCTGCACTGGTTTCGACGGCTGCGCATCCGTTGGGAGATCCGCGACGACATCCACGAAGCCTTCCTGACGCTGGCCTGCGCCATCATCTGCTACCGCCGACTCAGCAAATGACCATTCCGTTAGGAGTTCTAATGCTCGGTTCCTCAAAGGCGGTACACGAACTTGCGGCGGAGTTTGCGGGTCGGTGGCGGTGGCCGTCCCCAGATCCAGGGCCGGGCGTGGGCGTTGAGCTGGGCGGTGGCGGTCTGCACGGCGTAGGCGATCTCGGCGGTGTCGGCAAAGGACTGCCCGGCCAACGCCTGCTTGCGCAGGAGCCGCCACCAGCCCTCGGCCAGGTTGAGCCAGCACGCCCTCTTCGGGATGAACACCTGCTGGATGCGCGGGTGGCGGGCCAGCCACCAGCGGACCTTGACGCTGGTATGGCTGGAGAGGTTATCGGCGATGACGTAGACAGGACCACGGGGATTGGCCCGGGCGATGCGCTGCA
>NZ_JBLYUB010000025.1:0-96653 GCF_049999945.1 Planosporangium spinosum
CGGCCATCGCGTTCGTCTCCTTCGGTTTGTGACTTAGCCGTCTCGAAGGATCTACGCGGTGGCCGTCTCCTACATCACGACACGCTCATCAACGAGCCCGTCGTACACCATCTCCGTGGACGCAGCCGGCGGCGCGGGCACCTGCTGTACAGCAGCGAAGTACAGCAATCGCGCCGGCCATGGCCGACCGCAGCCACCCGTAGGGCGTTGCACCACAACGGCTCACACCGATCCTGACCGCCCTGCCGGTACTCCGTAGGTTCAGGCTCGGCGAGGCCGGGGCAGGACCAAGATCAGGCCGTCTCCAGGCCGTAGAACGCAGACCAGCAGTGACCAAGGTCG
This sequence comes from Planosporangium spinosum, assembly GCF_049999945.1. NCBI lineage: Bacteria > Bacillati > Actinomycetota > Actinomycetes > Micromonosporales > Micromonosporaceae > Planosporangium > Planosporangium spinosum. The sequence goes on from NZ_JBLYUB010000025.1 coordinate 343, forward strand.
GCCAAGAACGACAGGCGTCGCCGCAGGTCGTCCGGCTTTCGGTCCCATTTGATCGAGTCTGCCCCGCCGCTGGATCACGGCAAGTGGAAGTGAGGCCGGTCGGGAGCGGTGGGCCGACGGCGGCGGGCGGCCCCGCATGACGAGGTCGCACGGGTGGGCGTGGACATGGCGGCGGGGCCGTGTGGTCGCTTCCCCGGTCCGGTGTGCCCCTCCGGACCGCACCGGATCGTCGTACACATGTTCCATCCACAGGCTGTGGAGACAGCTCAGCTCGGGTACTCCCGGGTCCTCGCCCCGGGGAGCCAGCCCACGAACCGGTCGTGCAGCTCCCCGGCCGGCACGCCGCGCAGGTCGGCGGCCGCCTCGACGAACGCCGTACCCAGTACCACGGCCAGCGACGCGGGGGCGTGCGCGTACTCGGCCAGCAGTTGGCGCCGCCGCGACGGGCACGGCCACGGGTACCCGCAGCCGGCGCACGGCCAGTTCGGGCGCAGCGGCTGGTGGGCGCTCACGCTCGCCACCACTCACCGGCGCGACCGGCCAGCTCGTCGAGAGCCGCGACGACCGCCGGGCACCGGTACCGGACGCCGCACCGGGCGCAGACCAGCCGCCACCCGAACCAGCGCTTCACCGGCTGGTGGTCGACGAGCACCTGGTACGCCTCGACCCTGCCGTCCATCGTCGCCTCCCTCGATACGGGGAGCGCGGCGGCCGGGCCAGGTGCGGATCATCCGACCGCCGCGTCCACACGTAAGCGTGGGGCGGCGGTCGCCCTGCCCCGTTGCCAATTGGCAACGGCGCTCAGACGGCGATTCCTGCCCGCTCGGCGAATCCGCGTAGCTCGGCCGCGTCGGTGCGCTGCTGGGCACGCTCCAGCAGCCCCCGGGCGGTCTCCCGGGCGAGTGGCATCACGCGTACCCGCTGGGGCGCGAGGCGTTCTGCGGTGAGCAGCATCCGGACCGCTTCCCGGTCCTTGCGGGCACGCGCGAGCGCACGGGCAGTGTCGAGGTAGAAGGCGGACTGGCGAACGGCTGCGCCGAACGTCACCGGATTCACCTTGCGGGCGATCTCCACGGCCAGTCCCGGTCGACCCAGGTCGGTCTCGACGCCGATCCGCCAGACGTCGACGTTGGTCGGGCCGAAGAACATGTCCCACGAATGGCTCTCGCCGGTCCGCACCGCGATCCGCCGGGCCTCGGCGAATCCCTCGCGCGATCGGTCGGGATCTTTCAGCGCGGCCGAGGAGAAGGCTGTCCGCAATGTCAGGAGTCCGAGCGCTTCGAGAGCCAGCGGATCTGCCAGGTGTCCGTCGAGCGCATCGATGCCACGGACCGCCAGGGTGTGTGCGCGCCGATACCCGTCGCATCCGGTCGCCGCGCAGGTGCGTCCGAATTCTGCTACGGCGAGCGCGACCGGGTTCTCCAGGCGTTGGGCGGCCTCTCGCCCGCGTTCCGCGGCCAACCAGGCCTCTGCCGGATGCCCGAAGTGCTTGAGTGCAGCCATGGTGACCAGATGTGCCTGGACCGACAATCCGAGTGCCGCCCGAGCGCCCGTGCCGGAACTGGCGGCGGCGTGCAGGTCGAGGAGTACTCCGGGAAGCATCCGGCCGAGCCCCGCGTGATCGCATCTGCGGTACAGGTCGCGGGCGAGCGCTACCCGCTGTTCGAGCACGGCCATCGGTGGTGCTGACCGTGTTGCCGGCTCGTCCGGCGCGGTTTCGATCAAAGCCTGGCGGATCAGCGGCACGCACGCATCGGCGGCGGCGATCAGCGGGTCACTGGTGAGGGCAGGCTGCCCGGTGAGATCGGCCACCGAGCATCCGAGCGCGTTCGCGATGTCGGCGAGCATGAACCGGTTGTCGACGGTACGCAGGCCGCGTTCGATCCTCGACCACGTTGACGCGCTGATGCCGGCCCGGTCGGCGGCGTGGCGGACACTCCAGCCACGTAGTTGCCGTCGGGTACGGATCCGTTCGCTGACTCCGGGGTTATCACCTGCTCGTCGCGGCATCGCGTCTCCATCCCATGCAGCGGGTTGGACGTCGCGTCAGCCTACTCGCGAATCCACCCGGCCAATGGGCTCGAGCCTCGACCGGTGCCGGCAGGTGCAAGTCGGTCGGCGCTGGGTACCGGCGTCGTAGGGGACGACGCAGCTCGCCGGGATGGGGACGAAGCCGGCGAGCGGCGCGAGCGGCGCGACTGTGCGCGCCAAACGGTGACCCGCAAGCGGTGGAGTGTCGAGAGCGGTGACGTAGCTCGCACAAAAAGCGTTCGCGTCGGCCGCCCACCTGGCCGATGGTTGTATCAAACAACTAACGGGGGGAGGGTGAACGGTGCCGCATGACGGGTGCTCGGACGACGAGTACGACGAGTACGTCGCGATCGGTCGACAGTTCGGCCTCTTCTTCCGCCGAGCTGAGCGTTTCTACCAGAGCATTTCGTTCGACACCTCAGGCCCCGCGCTCGAGCGTGCGGCGTACGGGGTGCTCGGGCGGATCGCGACCGGCGGCCCCGAGCGGTTGTCCACCCTGGCCGGCGAACTGTGCGTCGACATGTCGACGGCGAGCCGCCAGGTGGCGGCGCTGGAGACGGCCGGGCTGGTCCGGAAGGCACCGGACCCGACCGACCGCCGGGCGAGCCTGATCGAGATCACGCTGACCGGGGCGAAGGTCCTCGCCGCGCACCGCGAGCGGTGGCTGGGGGCGCTCAAGCAGCTCATGGCGGACTGGACACCGGCCGAGCGGCGGGAGTTCGCGCGACTCTTCGCCCGGCTCAACGAGGCCATGGAAACCGAGGCCGTGAAGAAGAGCGAGACCACGGAGACCGAGGCCATGGACAAGAAGAACGAGGCCATGGACAAGAAGAACGAGGCCATGGACAAGAAGAACGAGGCCATGGACAAGAAGAACGAGGCCATGGAGAAGAACTCGCCGGCGAGCGCCGGGATGGAGAGGGAATGACCACGACCACGACCGCGACCGAACCTTCCAGGCTCACCCACAGACAGATCCTGTTGCTGATGTTCGGTCTGATGGCCGGCATGCTGCTCGCCGCGCTCGACCAGACGATCGTCGGTACGGCGCTGCCGACAATCATCGGCAAGCTGGGCGGGATCGAGCACTACTCCTGGGTCGTGACGGCCTACCTGCTGGCCTCCACGGCCTCCACCCCGCTGTACGGCAAGGTCAGCGACCTGTACGGACGGCGCCCGATCTTCCTGTTCGCGATCGTGACGTTCCTGGTCGGCTCGCTGCTGGCCGGCCTCTCGCAGAACATGGTGTCGCTGATCGTGTTCCGCGGGATCCAGGGCCTGGGCGCCGGCGGCCTGATGACCCTGGCCTTCACGATCATCTCCGACGCGGTGCCGCCCCGGGAGCGGGGCCGCTACCAGGGCCTGTTCGGTGCGGTGTTCGGCCTGTCGTCGGTGGCCGGTCCGCTGGCCGGCGGGTACTTCGCCGAGCACAACTGGCGCTGGATCTTCTACATCAACCTGCCGATCGGCATCGCGGCGCTGTTCCTGTCCAACCACGTGCTGCGGATGCTGCCGCACTCCAAGCGTGACCACAAGATCGACTGGCTGGGCGCCGCGTTGCTGGTGTCGGGCGTGAGTGCGATCCTGCTGGCGCTGTCCTGGGGCGGGCAGAAGGAGCCCAACGGGTACGCCTGGAGCTCGCCGGTCATCATCGGCCTGCTCGCCGTCGGGGCCATCCTGAGCGCGATCTTCGTGTTCGTCGAGTCGCGGGCCAGCGAGCCGATCCTGCCGCTGCGGCTGTTCCGCCGGCCGACCTTCTCGATCGCCAACGCCGCCGGCTTCATCCTCGGCTTCGGCATGTTCGGCTCGATCATCTACGTGCCGCTGTACCTGCAGATCGTCAAGGGTGCGACGCCCACGAGTTCCGGCCTGCTGATGCTGCCGATGATGGTCGGCATCATCTTCACGTCGATCATCTCCGGTCAGATGATCAGCAAGATCGGCCGGTACAAGTGGTTCACCGTCGCCGGCACGCTGGTGATGGCCCTCGGCATGGTGATCTTCGCCTTCATCGGCGTGGACACCGCGGTGGGACTGTCGTTCATCCCGATGGTGATCATCGGTATCGGCCTGGGCCTGTCGATGCAGCCGCTGGTCCTCGCCGTGCAGAACGCCCTCGACCTGCGCGACATGGGTGCGGGTACGGCCACGGCCACGTTCTTCCGGTCGCTGGGTGGTTCGTTCGGCGTGGCGGCCCTGGGTGCGATCATGACCAACCGACTGGCGACCGAGCTTCAGCCGCGCGTGATGGAGGCCGTCCGCCAGCTTCCGGCGCAGGCCCAGCAGAAGATGGCCGGCGCGATGTCGGGTGGTGTCTCGATCAACGACCCCAAGTCGATCAAGGCGTTGCCGGACCTGGTACGCCGCGCGATCGAGGAGGGCTTCGTCGCCTCCCTGCACCCGCTGTTCCTCGTCTCGGCCGGGGTCACGCTGCTCGCGGTGCTCCTGTGCGTGGCGCTGCCCAACGGCGTGCTGCGGGGCGGCGGGCCCGGGCCGGCCCCCGCGACCGAGGAGGACGCCGCCGCCGACATGGAGGCCAAGGCCGCAATGATCTGATCGCGGCACCCCGGCCGCGATGATGACCTGACGTCGGCCGCAATCAGGTTGGGCTGCCCGGTCCCCGGTGAGGGGGCCGGGCAGCCCGTCTTTGATCACCAACCGGTGGACCTGCCCGATCGGACCTTCCACATGTGTGACGCGCACCACTAACGTCTGGGTATGAAGAGCACGATGATGCCGACGCCGTTGCTGGTGTCGCGGCTTCTGGAGCACGGTAGGACCGTCCACGGCGCCGCCGAGGTGATCACCTGGACCGCGTCGGGGCCGCGCCGGACCTCCTTCGCCGACATCGGTCGCCAGGCGGCGCGGTTGGCCCACGCCCTGCGTGACGATCTCGGGGTCACCGGCGACCAGCGGGTCGCCACGTTCATGTGGAACAACGCCGAGCACCTCGTCGCGTACTTCGCCGTGCCCAGCATGGGTGCCGTACTCCACACCCTCAACATCCGGCTCTTCCCGGAGCAGGTCGTCTACATCGCCAACCACGCCGAGGACAAGGTCGTCATCGTCGACGGGACGCTGATCCCGCTGCTGGCCCGGGTGCTGCCGCAGTTGTCCACGGTCGAGCACGTCGTCGTGGTCGGGGCCGGCGACACCGCGCCGCTGGACGCCGCGTCGCACGTGACCGTGCACCGCTGGGACGACCTGCTCGCCGGCCGGCCCGACCGGTACGACTGGCCGGTCGTCGACGAGAACGACGCCGCCGCGCTCTGCTACACCTCGGGTACCACCGGCAACCCCAAGGGCGTGGCCTACTCGCACCGCTCCATCTGGCTGCACTCCATGGAGGTGTGCATGGCCGAGACGTTCGGGCTCGGCCCTACCGACACGGAACTGGTCATCGTGCCGATGTTCCACGCCATGGCGTGGGGGCTGCCGTACGCCTCCTTCATGGGCGGCGCCTCGCTGCTGATGCCCGACCGTTTCCTCCAGGCGGCACCGCTCGCGGAGATGATCACGCAGGTCAGGCCGACCCACGGCGGCGCCGTCCCGACGATCTGGAACGACCTGCTGGCGTACCTCGACACCCACCCGGCGGACGTCTCGTCGCTCAAGGAGGTCGTGGTCGGCGGCTCGGCCTGCCCGCCGGCGCTGATGCACGCGTTCTCCGAGCGGTACGACATCGAGATCATCCACGCCTGGGGCATGACTGAGATGTCCCCGCTGGGCTCGATCGCCCGCCCGCCGGCCGGGGTCACCCCCGAGGAGGCCTGGTCCTACCGGTACACCCAAGGCCGGATCCCGGCCTCGGTGGAGGCCCGCATCGTGGGGCCGCTCGGCGAACCGCTGCCCGCCGATGGCAGGGCCGTGGGCGAGCTGGAGGTCCGCGGCCCGTGGATCACCGAACGGTACCTGGGGGAGAGCGAGCCCGACCCGGAGAAGTTCCGCGACGGCTGGCTGCGTACCGGCGACGTCGGCACGCTGTCCGCCGACGGCTACCTCACCCTGACCGACCGCGCCAAGGACGTCATCAAGTCCGGCGGGGAGTGGATCAGCTCGGTCGATCTGGAGAACGCCCTGATGGCGCATCCGGCGGTACTGGAGGCGTGCGTCGTCGGCGTACCCGACGAGAAGTGGAGCGAGCGGCCGCTGGCCACGGTGGTGCTCCGGGAGGGTGCGACGGCGACCGCCGACGAGCTGTGCGAGTTCCTCGCGACCAAGGTCGCCCGCTGGCAGCTGCCGGAGCGGTGGGCGTTCATCGAGACGGTGCCCAAGACCAGCGTCGGCAAGTTCGACAAGAAGGTGGTGCGCGCGCGGTATGCCGACGGTGGGCTGGATGTGGTGCAGCTCGCGGAGTAGTGCAGTGTGCTGAGTCACATGCTCTTCAGTCGGGTGCGGCGCCGGTCGATGGCGAATTACCCGTACCCGGTCCGCCCGTACCCGGCTGAGGAGTCACCGTGTTCACTCTCGTCGAGCGCCTGCCGACCAAGCTGCGTACCTCGCTCGCACTGCTCTTCCTGTGCGGCGGCTTCCTCGCGCTGGGCCTGTACGCGCGCTCGGTGGCGCACGAGGTCGCCGCGGGGCTCCCGGCGGGCTCGCCGGCCCGCGCCGCGCTCGACCAGTTGGCCGCGCTGGCGCTGTGGGTGCCGGTCGTGCTCGTGCCGGCCGGCCTCTACCTGCAGATGTCGACGTGGGTGAGCATCGTCCGTACGCTGAAGCACGCCGCGACCGTGATCATGGTCGCTTCCACCGGAGACCTGTCGCCGCGGATGAACATCCCCGGCAGGGACGAACTGCACAAGATGGGGCTGGCCTTCAACACGATGATCGGCCAGTTCCAGGCGACCGTGCACGGCATCCGGCAGGCGATCGACGAGCTGACCGCGTCGTCGTCCGCGCTGAGGTCGGCCAGCGACACCATGGCCGCGGCCGCCGACTCCACCGCGACCGAGCTGGAGCTGGCGGCGGAGTCGTCCCGGCAGGCCAGCCAGGAGGTGGAGTCGATCGCCACCGGTACGCAGCAGCTGCGGCAGGCGATCGGTGAGGTCAGCGCCGACACCACCGCCGTGTCCCGGTCCACCGACGGTGCCGTGACCAGCGTGGCGCAGGCCACCGAGAACGTGGAGCGGCTGCGTGAGTCCAGTCAGGCGATCGGCGAGGTGGTGCGCTCGATCAACGCCATCGCCGCGCAGACCAACCTGCTCGCCCTGAACGCGACCATCGAGGCCGCCCGGGCCGGCGAGGCCGGGCGCGGCTTCGCGATCGTGGCCGGCGAGGTGAAGGAGCTGGCGCAGATGACGGCCACGGCCACCGAGGAGATCTCCCGGCGGGTGGAGGCCATCCAGGGCGACACCGACGAGGCGGTGGCCGCGGTGACCGGCTTCGCCGAGGTCATCCGGTTCATCGCCGAGCACCAGACCAGCATCGCCAGCGCGATCGAGGAGCAGACCGCGACGATCGGGGCCATGGCGCACGGCGCCGGTACGGTCAGCACCAGCTCCGCGCGCATCAGCGAGTCGATCGGTACGGTCGGTGACGCCGCCAAGGACGTACGCGCCGCCTCGGTGGAGACGCACCGGACGGTCGTCGACCTGACCGCGACCGCCGACCGGCTGGGCGAGCTCGTCTCCGTCTTCCGGGGCTGACCGCCCCGCCCCGCCCGCCCCATATCCCATGATCACGGAGTTTCGTCCGTGCCGGGACCCGGAGATGTTTCCGTGATCATGGGGGGCGGGAGCTGGTGGGTCAGGCGGACTTGCGGGCCGCGGTCTTCTTGGCCGCCGTCTTCTTCGCGGGTTCGGCGGTCTTCGCGGCGGCCGTCTTCTTGGTGGCGGTGGCCTTTGCGGGCGCGGCCTTCCTGGCCGGGGCCGCCTTCTTGGCAGCCGCCTTCCCGGACGTGTTCTTCGCCGGGGCGGCCGTGTGCGACCGGTCCGACCCGCCGGACGTCGCGGTGCGGCCCTGACCGGTCGCGGTCGACTCGGCCGACCTGATCGGGGTGGCGTCGGCGTGGTCGCCGGCGGCCTCGCCCCGGGCGGCGCGGGCCCGCTCCACGGAGGCGCGCAGCGCGGCCATCAGGTCGATCGCGCCGGCCGGTGCCGGTTCCTCCGCCTCGGGCGCCACCACCTCGCGGCCGCCGACCTTGGCGTCGATGACCTCCTGCAACGCCGCCCGGTAGTCGTCGGTGTAGGCCGTGGGCTCGAAGTCCGCCGCCATCGACTCGATCAGCGAGCCGGCCATGGCCAGTTCCGCCGGGCGCACGTCGATGTCGTCGTCGAGGAAGTCAAACGCGGGTTTGCGTACCTCGTCCGGCCACAGCATGGTGTTGAGCACCAGCACGTCGTCGCGTACCCGCAGGGTGGCGAGCTGCTCGCGCTGGCGGAGCGCCACCTTCACGATCGCGACCCGGTCGGTGCGGGTGAGGGCGTCGCGCAGCAGCACGTACGGCTTGGTCGCGGAGCCGTCCGGCTCCAGGTAGTACGCCTTGGCGTACAGGATCGGGTCGACCTGCTCGGCGGGTACGAACTCCAGCACGTCGATCGCGTGGCTGGTGGCGAGCGGGAGGTCGGCGAAGTCGTCGTCGGTCAGCACCACCATCTCGCCGCCGCCGAGGTCGTACCCCTTGGCGATGTCGTCGTAGCTGACCTCCTCGCCGCACACCGAGCAGGTCCGCTTGTAGCGGATCCGGCCGCCGTCGGCGCGGTGGACCTGGTGGAAGCGGATGTCCTTCTCCTCCGTGGCCGAGTACAGCCGCACCGAGATGGACACCAGCCCGAAGGAGACCGCCCCCTTCCAGATGGACCGCATCGCCGCACATCCCCCTTCGCCCTGCGCCCCGTACGCCCCACGAGGCAGCCGAGGGCTACCTACCCCTCAGGGTCGCCGTCGATACGTGCGTTGAGCAGCACGCATGCCCAGCATCGCATCGCGGGCGCGCTTCGCGCGAGGTCATCTTCGTTCCGACTGTCCATCGACAGCTCGCGGTGGGTCCTTAGCATCGGTGGGGTGTCCGGCTCGCCATTCGCGCCCATGCTCGCCGCCGCCGGCCCGCTGCCCACGGGCGCCGGCGTGCGGTCCCCGCTCGTCGTGGCCGACCTGCCGTTCGGCCGGCCGCCCGCCGGGAGGATTCGCCAACCGCGATCCGGGTACGTCCGCAGGTGGTGGAGATGAGGTTCGCACAGCGAACGCGGGACGGCCGGCTACGCTTCCCCCGGTTCCTCCGGCTGCGGCCGGACAAGACCCCGGAAGAAGTGGTCGATGAGTGATCGGGTACTGGTCAGGGTGGACGGCCGCGAGCTGGAGCTGTCCAACCTGGACAAGGTGTTCTACCCGGAGGCCGGGTTCACCAAGGGCGAGGTCATCGACTACTACACCCGGGTCGCTCCGGTGCTCCTGCCGCACCTGCGCGACCGCCCGGTGACCCGGATCCGGTACCCGGACGGCGTGGCCGCCAAGGGCTTCTTCGAGAAGAACGCCCCGGCCGGTACGCCGGACTGGGTACGCCTGGAGCGGCTGCCCGCGCCGGGGTCGAGTATGGGTCGGGAGACGATCGACTATGTCGTCTGCGACGACCTGCCCACGCTGGTGTGGCTGGCGAACCTGGCCTCGCTGGAGCTGCACGTCCCGCAGTGGCGGATCGGGGCGGCCGGCCCGGACCTGCTGGTGGTTGACCTGGACCCGGGGCCGCCGGCCGGCATCCGGGAGTGCTGCGAGGTGGCGCTGTTGATGCGGGAGCGGCTGGCGGCCGACGGCATCGACGCGTACCCGAAGACCTCCGGCAGGAAGGGTATGCAGTTGGCCTGCCCGGTCTCGGGTGAGCAGTCGGCCGACGAGGTCAGCGGGTACGCCAAGCGGGTCGCCCGGGAGCTGGAGCGCGCCGCGCCGGAGCTGGTCGTGTCGCGGATGACCAGGAGCCTGCGCCCGGGCAAGGTCTTCATCGACTGGAGCCAGAACAACGCGGCGAAGACCACCGTCGCCCCGTACTCGCTGCGGGCCCAGCCGACCCCGACGGTGTCGACCCCGCTGCGCTGGGAAGAGGTGGAGTCCCGGAAGGTGGTGCCGGCCAGCCTGACCGCGCCCGTGGTGCTGGAGCGGGTGGCCCGGTACGGCGACCTGACGAGCGGGCTGTGTGAACCGGGGCCTCGGGTGCCCGATTGACAAGTTAGTTAGTAGCCACTAACTTAGTGATCATGGGTAGCGGAAGTACGCGCATGAGCGCCGCCGAGCGGCGCGAAGCGGTGCTGCGTGCGGCCCGGGTCGAGTTCGGCGCTGGGGGCTACGCCGCCACGAGTACGGAGGCGATCGCCCGCCGGGTCGGGGTCTCCCAGCCGTACCTGTTCCGGCTCTTCCCGTCGAAGAAGGCGCTCTTTCTCGCCACGGTCGACCGCTGCTTCGACGACATGCGTGACCTGTTCACCCGCGCCGCCGGCGATCGGGTCGGCGGGGAGGCGCTCCGCGACATGGGCCATGCCTACAACTCACTGCTCGACAACCGCGAGATCCTCCAGATGCAGTTGCAGACCTGGGCTGCGGCCTGCCAGGACGGCGATGTGCGGGTGCTGGCGCGCAAGCGGCTGTCGGAGCTGTGGCACCTGGTGGAGCGGATCTCCGGTGCGGACACCGAGCAGGTGGTCGCGTTCATGGGGCGCGGCATGCTGCTCAATGTGCTCGCGGCGGTGGAGCTGCCGCGCATGCAGGACCAGCTGGAGGACGCGTTCAACGACGCGGACTGAGGCCGACGCCAATTTTTTTTGCGCCCAGAAGTTAGTGACTAATTACTTACTAGGGGGAGATGTGTCGAAGTCCTGGTGGACCTACCTCGTCACCGGGGTGGCGGTTTTCATGGCCGCGATGGACAACCTCGTCGTGACCAACGCGCTGCCGGTGATCCGTACCGATCTCGGGACCGGCCTCGAGGGGCTGGAGTGGACGGTCAACGCGTACACCTTGACCTTCGCGGTCTTCCTGCTCACCGCCGCGGTGCTGGGTGACCGCGTCGGCCGTCGGCGCCTGTTCGCCGCCGGGCTCGCCGTCTTCACCGCCGCGTCGGCGGTCGCCGCGCTGGCGCCGGACATCGGCGTACTGGTGGCGGCACGGGCGGTACAGGGGCTCGGTGGAGCGGTCGTCCTGCCGTTGTCACTGACGTTGCTGGTGGGTGTCGTGCCGCCGGCCCGGCGCGGTCGCGCCCTCGGTGCGTGGGGCGCGATGAGCGGCCTCGGCGTCGCGCTCGGGCCGGTCGTCGGGGGCGCCGTCACCGAGTACGCGTCGTGGCAGTGGATCTTCTGGATCAACGTTCCCGTCGGTCTGGTCCTGCTGCCGTTGACCGCCCTCGTCCGGGACAGCCGGGGCCGCCCCGGTCGCCTGGACCCGCTCGGTACCGCGCTGGTCACCGCCGGGCTGTTCGGGATCGTGTACGGGCTCGTGCGGGGCAACGGCCACGGCTGGACCAGCGGGTCGGTGCTGGCCGGACTGGTCGGCGGCGGCGTCCTGCTCCTGGCGTTCGTGGCGTGGCAGGCCCGTACCGACGCCCCCATGATGCCGCTGTCGATGTTCGCCTCCCGCGGGTTCTCGCTCGCCACGGCCGTCGGGCTGCTGATGTCGTTCGGCATGTTCGGCACGGTGTTCCTGCTGGCCCAGTTCATGCAGGGGGTGCAGCACCTCTCGCCGCTCGCCGCCGGGGTGCGCACGCTGCCGTGGACGGCCATGCCGGCGATCACCGCGCCGGTGGCGGGGATCCTGACCGACCGGATCGGCGGCCGGCGCATCGTCGCCCTCGGCCTCGCCCTCCAGGCCGCCGGCGTCGGCTGGCTCGCCGCGATCACCTCGCCGGACCTGCCGTACCCGCACATGATCGGTCCGTTCGTGCTCGCCGGCGCCGGCATGGGCCTGTTCTTCGCCCCGAGTACCCGGCTCGTCCTGGCCTTCGTGCCCGCCCCGCTGGAGGGCGTCGCCTCGGGTACCGCCAACGCCGTCCGCCAGTTCGGCACCGTCCTCGGTATCGCGGTCCTCGGTGCGATCTTCTCCGCGCGCGGCGGGTACGCCACCGCACAGCAGTTCGTCGACGGCGTCGTACCGGCGGCCGCGGTCGGTGCGGTGGTGCTCGCCGCCGGTGCCGTGGTGGCGCTCGCGATTCCGCGGACCACGCCGTCACCGGCCGGGGCGCCCGCCCCGCTGGGCGCCGAAGATCGGCACAACTTCCGGGAAGTCGTGGCCTCGACCGGGGGCTGAGGCCACAACGTCCCGGAAGTTGTGCCGATCAAGGGTGGCCGTGCGGGAACCTGCCGCCCGACCGCGCTGACTACGCTGACGGGATGAGCGACCTGCCGCCCGCCGGCAACCCCACTCCGCCCGGCGCGTACCCCAGCCCCGGAATGGCGCTCGCGGCCGCGCCCCCGCCGCCGCGGCGCCTGGACTGGCGCCGCGGCGCCATGCTCGGCGGCGTGATCGCGCTGATCGCCCTCAGCGGCCTCGCGGTCCTGTCCTATGTCGGATGGCAGATCGGCCCGCTCGCGCTCACCGTCGGTATCGTGGCCGCGATCCTGCCCGTACCGCTGCTGGTCTTCTGCTTCCTGTGGCTGGACCGGTACGAGCCGGAGCCGGTCAAGTACCTGGCGTTCTGCTTCGGCTGGGGCGCCTGTGTGGCGACCGGGGTCGCGCTCGTCGTCAACACCGTGGCGAGCAAGCTGTTCGCCACCTGGGGGCTGCCCGGCGGCCTGGTCGGAGTGCTCGTCGCGCCGTTCATCGAGGAGACGATGAAGGCGCTCGGCCCGATCCTGCTGTTCGCCGTGCGCCGGCGCACGTACTCCGGCCTGATCGACGCCATCGTCTACTGTGGCCTGTCGGCGACCGGCTTCGCGATGGTGGAGAACATCCTCTACCTCGGTGGTCACGGGTACGCGGCGACCGCGGACAAGAACGGGCCGCTGGCCGGGGCCACCGCCGTGGTCGTCATCTTCATCGCCCGGATCCTGATGAGCGGCTTCGCCCATCCGCTGTTCACCTCGATGACCGGGATCGGCCTGGGTATCGCCGCCCGCGCCGGGGACCGGAGGGTGCGCTGGCTGACCCCGCTAGCGGGGCTGATCGTCGCGATGATGCTGCACGGCACCTGGAACCTGATGGCCGTCCTGACCCAGGAGTCGGGTCAACTGCTGGTGATGCTGTACGGGTACGTCGCGGTGATGATGCCGATCTTCTTCGGGATGGTCGGGTTCGCCCTGTGGCTGCGCGGCGCCGAGGGGCGGCTGACCGAGCGGGTCGTCGGCGAGTACGTGCGGGCCGGCTGGTTCTCCCCACCGGAGGCGGCGACGCTGGGCACCCTGGGGCGGCGGCTGGCCGCCCGGCGCTGGGCGAAGCGGGTCGCCGGGGACGCCGGGGCCAAGGCGATGCGCGCCTACCAGTTCGACGCGACCCGGCTGGCGTTGCTGCGCGACGGGATGAGCCGCGGGGTCGGACTCGAGGGCGCGGAAGCCGCCGAGACGCTGGCCGAGGAGCGCCGGCTGCTCGCCGCGATCGACGCGTACCGCCGGGTCTTCACGGGCCGTGACCCGTACGCGTCCCGCGCCCGCTGGGACGGCGCGCGTTACCAGCTGACCTTCCCCGACGGCGGGGTACGCGCGGCCGACGCGCCGCCGCAGCCGGTCGTGCCGGTACCCGTGGTGCTCGGCCCCGCAGGCCATCCGGTGCCGGGGCACCCCGCGCCGGGGTACCCGTCCCCGGCGCAGCCCGGCTACGGGCCCGCCGGTTACCGGTAGCGGCCGGTCACCGGGTACCGGGCCGCCTCGTCGTCGTTACAGGTACAGGCCGGTCGCGTCGTTCTCGACCCGCCGCGCGGCCACCGCGTGGACGTCGCGCTCGCGTAGCAGGACGTAGTCGCGGCCCTGCAGTTCGACCTCGGAGCGGTCGTCCGGGTCGAACAGGACCCGGTCGCCGGTGACGATCGAGCGCACGTGCGGACCGACCCCGACCGCCGTGGCCCAGGCCAGCCGGCGCCCGACCGCGGCGGTGGCGGGGATGACGATGCCCGCCGCCGACCGGCGTTCGCCCTCACTGCCCTCGATCCGGACGAGGACGCGGTCGTGTAGTAGCCGGATGGGAAGACCGTTGTCGGTTTCGGCAGGGGATGGTGCGGCAGTCACGAAGCTGACGGTACCTCGTCTCCGGTGTTTCACGATCGGGTAGGTGTGCCCCAACCATTACGGTGGAGCGGGGAGGAGGACCCGTTGGGCCAGTTTGAGCATTTACGCGCGAATATCCGTCGGACCTACGCGGCCATGCGTGCCGGCCGCGAGGTGCCGCCCCCTGAACGCCAGGAGCCCGCTGTGGAGCCCATCCCGGTCCAGACACCACCGCCGCCCGCACCCGTGCTGCCGTCCGTGGCCAGCCGCGATGACGAGGACGTCCCGCGCGGCCTGCGGATCGCCACCGCCTGGTCGTGGCGGCTGCTCGTGCTCGCCGCCGCGGCCGCGCTGGTGCTGTGGCTGGTCGGCCTGCTCAAGGACGTCCTGATCCCGGTGAGTATCGCGCTGCTGCTGTCGGCGCTGCTGGCACCGTCGGTCAGATGGCTGCGCGAGCGGGCACGGCTGCCGCACTCGCTCGCGGTCGCCGTCGTCCTCATCGGCGGCATTGCCGCGGTCGGCGGCGTACTGACGCTCGTGGTGACGCAGTTCGTCAGCTCGTTCCCGGCCCTGGCGAAGAACGCCACCGACGGCATCCGCACCATCCAGAACAGCCTGCGGACCGGGCCGCTGCACCTGTCCAACGACCAGCTCACCGGCGTCGCCGACGCCGCGCAGAAGTGGCTGGACAGCCACCGCGACAGCCTCACCAGCGGGGCGTTGTCGACGGCCACGACCGCCGTCGACGCGCTCTTCACGACGCTGCTCGTGCTGTTCACCACGTTCTTCTTCCTGCGCGACGGCCACCGGATCTGGCGGTTCCTGGTCGGCCTGCTGCCGAGCGTCGCCCGCGAGCCCCTCGGCCGGGCGGGTGAGGCGTCCTGGGCGACGCTCGTGTCGTACGTGCGGGCCACGGTGCTCGTGGCGTTCATCGACGCGGTCGGCATCGGCCTGGCGCTGACCGCGCTGCGGGTGCAGTTGGCGTTCCCGCTCGCCATCCTGGTGTTCCTCGGCGCGTTCGTGCCGATCGTCGGCGCCACCGTGTCCGGCGCGGTGGCCGTCCTGGTGGCGCTGGTGACCAAGGGCTGGGTCAGCGCGCTACTCGTCCTCGCCGCGGTCATCATCGTGCAGCAGTTGGAGGGCCACATCCTCCAGCCGCTCATCATGGGGCGGGCGGTGGCGATCCACCCGCTGGCGGTCATCCTCTCCATCGCGACCGGCCTGCTGCTGGCCAGCATCATGGGCGCGCTGATCGCGGTGCCGCTGGTGGCCGTCCTGAACACCGGCATCCGCCGGCTCGTCGGCCACCGTCACCAGACACCCCCGCCCGCGGGTGCCCCGCCCCGGCCCGAGGAGGCCGTCGCCACGGCCCCGGTGCCCTGACCGCGGTCGCTCCGCCGGGTCCCGGTGCCCTGACCGGGGTCAGGCGGCCGCGAGCCGCTTCAGCGCCGCCCGCACCACCTCGGGCTTCGTGGTGTACCAGAACGGCGGCAGCGACCGGCGCAGGAACCCTCCGTAGCCCTTCGCCGTCTCCAGCCGCGAGTCGAGCACGGCGACCACGCCGCGGTCGCCGGCCGCCCGGATGAGCCGGCCCGCGCCCTGCGCCAGGCGTACCGCGGCGATCGGCACGCTCACCGCCGCGAAGCCGGAGCCGCCGGCCGCGTCGACGGCCGCCGACCGGGCGGCGGCGAGCGGTTCGTCGGGGCGCGGGAACGGCAGCCGGTCGACCAGGACCAGTTGGCACGAGTCGCCCGGCACGTCCACGCCCTGCCACAGCGACATCACACCGAGCAGGCAGCTGCTGCGGTCTTCCCGGAAGCGGCGGACCAGCAGCGGCAGCGCCTCCTCGCCCTGGAGCAGGACGGGCAGGTCGGTGCGCTCGCGCAGCACCTCCGCGGCGCGCTCGGCGGCCCGGCGGCTGGAGAACAGCCCGAGCGTGCGCCCACCCAGGGCGGTGACCAGCTCCACCATCTCCTCGGCCGCCGCCTCCGACAGGCCCGACGCGGTCGGGCGGGGCAGGTGCGCCGCCACGTACAGGATGCCCTGGCGGGGGTAGTCGAACGGGGACCCGACGTCGAGGGAGGTCCAGTCGGTCTCGTCATCGAGACCGAGCGACGTGGCCACGGTGTCGAACTTGCCACCCAGGGCCAGGGTCGCCGAGGCGGCGACCACGGTGCGCTCCTCGTACAGGTGGGTGGAGAGCGTACCGGCGACCGACAGCGGAGCGACCACGATCGCGCGCCGGCCCCGGTCGTCCTTGTCCACCCAGGCCACGTCGTGGACGGCGAACGCCAGTAGCCGCTGCGCGGTGGTGGACAGGTCGGTGAGGACCGACTTCACCTGCTGCTTGCGGACCGGGTCGGGGTCGTCGTTCTTGACCTCGCCGATGGCGTCCAGGCACCGGCGGGTCGCGCCGTCGAGCAGCGTCAACGCCTCGGCGAGGGGGGTCGGCAGGCCGTTGGTGAGCCGCCCGGCCGGCACGTCGGCGAGCCCCACCGCGAGCGCGTCGCCGGCCTCCACGAGGGACTCGTAGCAGCCCTCGTCGACCTGGGCGCGGGCACGCCGGGCCACCCGGTCGAGCGCCTCGGGCGACAGCTCGGCCTGTGCCGCCGACGAGACCCGGTCGGCCAGTTCGTGCGCCTCGTCGATGACGAGCAGCTTGTGCGGCGGCAGGATCTTCCGCTCCGCCAGCATGTCGATGGCGAGCAGACTGTGGTTGGTGACCACGATGTCCGCTTCCCGGGCCCGCTGCCGGGAGAACTCGGCGAAGCACTCCGAACCGTACGGGCAGCGGGCCGCGCCGACGCACTCGCGCGCCGGCATCGACACCAGTCGCCAGGCTGTGTCGTCGACGCCCGGGTCCAGTTCGTCGCGGTCGCCGGTCTCGCTCTCCATCGCCCACTCGGTCAGCCGCTGGATCTGCTTGCCCAGCCGGCCGGCCTCGCCGAGCCATTTGGTGCCGCCGCCCTCGTCGCCGAACAGCGTGTCGCTCGGCTCCTCGGTTGAGGTGTTGTCCAGCCGGGCCATGCACACGTAGTGGTGGCGACCTTTGAGGACGGCGTAGGTGGGTCGGCGGCCGAGCAGCGGCTCGACCGCTTCGGCCAGGCGTGGCAGGTCGTGGTCGACGAGTTGGGACTGGAGGGCCAGGGTGGCGGTCGACACCACCACGGGACCGTCCACCAGCAGCGACGGCACCAGGTACGCCAGCGACTTGCCGGTGCCGGTGCCGGCCTGCACCAGCAGGTGTTCGCCGGAACTGGCGGCGTGGGCCACCGCCTCGGCCATCTGTCGCTGGCCCGGCCGCTCGGCGCCGCCCGGGACCGCGCCGACGGCGGCGGCGAGCAGTTCGGCGACGCCGGGTCGCCCTTGGCGGTCACGGCGGGCGGCGGAGGTGGCGGTCGCGGCGGTCACGGGAAGGCAGGCTACCCGCTCGGTACGACCGATCGCCGGTTATCCACAGCGCGTCACTCGTTGTCCACAGACAAAACCCACGTTCGGTATCGACTTGTGCGCGCCGCGTAGGCTTGGCATGGTGTCTTCCGGCGGCGTCCATGTGCCGTTCATCGCCGCCTCGCAGTTTTTGTCGACAGTGGTCGATGCATGTGCCGCGGTGTCCCAAGCCAGCCAGGATGATCGATAGGGTGGTCTCGTGACAGGCGATCTCGTACGGGTGGTGTATCGCAAGTACGACGGCTCGTTGCACTGGAACCAGCCGGCCAGGCTCCTCGGCGAGGACGAGTTCGGCGTCTGGCTCGGCGGTGCGGCGGGTACGCCGGTGTCCCGCGGCGAGCAGCGGGTCAACCCGGCCGAACACGACCACGTGATGCTGTTCCCCCGCGACGGCTGGTGGACGGCGCTGTTCAACGCCGCCCCGCACCGCACCGACGTGTACTGCGACATCACGACCGTGCCGACCTGGCCCACCCCCGACGTGGTGACCATGGTCGACCTCGACCTCGACGTCCGGCGCCGCCGCACCGGCGTGGTCCAGCTCCTCGACGAGGACGAATTCGCGCTGCACCAGGTCCGGTACGGGTACCCGACCGAGGTCATCGACCAGGCGTGGGCGGCCGCCGAGCGGCTGGCGACCGCGCTGACCGACCGCATCGAGCCCTTCGACCGTGTCTATCTGCGCTGGCTCGACATCGTCGCGCGGGACTTCGGGCGGATCAACGTGGCGTGACGCGCGCCACGCACCGTCACACCCCGCCCGACCGCCCCGTCCTCCCCGCAGGAAACATCCACGAGGAGGACCCCGATGCCCCGCATTCCGTTGGTGACCGACTCCCGGGTCGGCTGGTTCACCCGTACGGCGATCTTCGCGATCGCCCGTCGCCGCTTCGGTGAGGTGCCCGAGCCGCTGCGGGCCTCGGCCAACCATCCGGGCCTGATGCGTGCCGGCGTCGTCCACGAACTGATGGTCGAACGGGCGGCCCGCCGCCTCGACCCCGCGCTGCGGGACATCGTCGTGCACCGGGTGGCGACCGTCGTCGGCTGCTCGTGGTGTGTGGATTTCGGCACCATGCTGGCGCTGCACGAAGGGCTGTCCGTCGAGCGGCACCGTGAGCTCGACCGCTACCGCGAGTCGGCGGCGTTCACCCCGGCGGAGAAGGTGGCCCTGGAGTACGCCGACGCGATGACCGCGCAGCCGATGACCGTCACCGACGAGCTCGTCGCGCGGGTCCGTGAACACCTTGACGACGCCGGCCTGGTCGAGCTGACGTACCTGGTCGCGCTGGAGAACATGCGGGCGCGGACCAACCACGCGCTCGGACTGACGGCGCAGGGGTACACCAGCGGCGACGCCTGCCCGCTGCCGTTCGCCGAGCAGATCAGCCGGGCGGCGTCGGCCGGGGCGTGAGCAGGTTGCGGGTCGGGTCGGGGCGGGGGACCCGGCCCAGCTTCGCCGGGTTGAGCTGGTTGTGGACGGCGATGATCCGGCCATCGGCCACCGTGAACGCCACGACGACCAGGAACGTGCGGTCGCCCGGGAACGTGGTCTCGATCAGCAGCCCCAGATCGCCGTTGACCAGTACCGGTTCGACCGCCGTCGGCGCCCGATCGGCCTGCCGGAAGAGCCCGAGCACGAACCGGGCCACCCGCAGCGCGCCGGTGACCGGCGTCCGGGCGGCCGGGCCGATCCCGCCGCCGTCGCCGGTGGCGACGACATCCGGGGCGAGGACCGCGAGCAGGCCGTCGATGTCGCCGCGCCCGGCCGCCGCGAGGAACGCCTCCAGCACCCGTCGCTGCTCGCCCAGGTCGGGGTGGTGTCGCCGGACCCGCGCGTCGGTCACGGTCCGGCGGGCCCGCGAGGCGAGCTGGCGGGCCGCGGCCGGGTTGGTGCCCAGGACGGTGGCGATCTCCTCGAACGGCACCGCGAACACGTCGTGCAGGACGAAGGCGACCCGCTGCTCCGGGCTCAGCCGTTCGAGGACGGCGAGCAGGGCCAGGCTCAGCTCCTCGGTACGGGCGGCCGCGTCGGCGGGGTCCGGCTCGCCGGACGGCAGCCGGGTGACGACCGGCTCGGGCAGCCAGGGGCCGACGTAGGCTTCCCGGCGTACCCGGGCCGAGCGCAGCACGTCGAGGCAGATGCGCGTGGTGACGGTGGTGAGCCAGGCGCGCAGGTCGTCGATGCCGGCCGGGTCGTGCGCGGCGTAGCGCAGCCACGCCTCCTGTACCGCGTCCTCGGCCTCCGCGCGGCTGCCCAGCAGCCGGTACGCCACCGCGGTCAGGTGGTCGCGGTGCGTGGAGAAGGCATCACGGTCGGCCGTGGGTACGGGGGTGGACTCCAACACGACCTCCTCGCGGGCGGTACCGGGCCCCCCATGGTGACGTAGCCGCCCGCCCGGATGTGACAGGGGGCACAGGATGCGGTCGGCAACCGTCCGTATCCGGCCGGCTCACGGGGTGTATTAGTGAAGGCCGGCGCACGACCGTTTTCCGCGTTGCCTAGCATTCACGCAGGCCATGGCGCCACATCGCATCCCATACCGTGACGAGGTCAACCGTGCGAATCAAGCTGCGTCCCAGCGACGACGCGTTCTATGAGTTTTTCAGTAAGGCGGCGGCGAACCTCGTCCGAGGCACCGAGCTGCTCAACGAGCTCGCCCTTCCCGACGCCGACGTGCAGTCGATCAGCGAGCGTCTGGTCGAGGTCGAGCACGACAGCGACGCGATCACCCACGAGCTGTACAACAAGATCAATACGACGTTCATCACGCCGTTCGACCGGGAGGACATCTACCGGCTCGGCTCGCTGCTCGACGACGTCATGGACCACCTCGAGGCGGTCGGCAGCCTGCTCTACCTGTACGGCCTGACCAGGATGCCGGCGCTGCCGCGCGAGCTGCTGGAGATCTTCAACGTGCTCGACCAGCAGGCGAAGCTCACGGCCGACGCGATGCCGCGGCTGAAGAGCATGAAGGACCTGAGCGACTACTGGGTCGAGATCAACCGGCTGGAGAACGACGGCGACCGCGCCTACCGGATGCTGCTGGTGCGCCTGTTCTCCGGCGAGTACGACGCGTTGACCGTCCTGAAGATGAAGGAGGTCGCCGACGAGCTGGAGGCGGCCTGCGACGCCTTCGAGCACGTGGCGAACACCGTCGAGACCATCGCCGTGAAGGAGTCCTGACGCGTGACCGCAGAGTTTGTCGCGGTCGTCGCGGTCATCCTCGTGTCGATGGCGTTCGACTACACCAACGGCTTCCATGACGCGGCGAACGCCATCGCCACGTCCGTGTCCACCCGCGCCCTGACCCCGCGGGTCGCCCTCGGGCTGGCCGCGGTCGGCAACCTGGTCGGCGCGTACTTCGGCGCCGGCGTCGCGAAGACGGTCGGTGAGGGGCTGGTCACCCTGCCCCAGGGAACGGCCAGCCTGGGTGTGGTGTTCGCCGGGGTGCTCGGCGCCATCGCGTGGAACCTCATCACCTGGTACTTCGGCCTGCCCTCGTCGTCGTCACACGCGCTGTTCGGCGGGCTGGTCGGCGCGACCATCTTCGCCGCCGACGGGGTGGTGCACTGGGACACCATCTCGAAGAAGGTGATCGTCCCGATGGTGCTCTCCCCGATCGTCGGCGGCATCCTCGGCTTCCTCGTGATGCTGGCGGTCCTGTGGATCTTCCGTAAGGGCAACCCGCGCAAGCTCAACCGGGGCTTCCGGACCGCGCAGACCATCTCGGCCGGGGCCATGGCGATCGGCCACGGCATGCAGGACGCCGCCAAGACGATGGGCATCATCGTCCTGGCCCTGTTCACCGGTGGCTTCCAGTCCAGCCGCACGCACATCCCGTGGTGGGTGTTCTTCACCTCGGCGGCGGTGCTCGCCCTCGGGACGTACTCGGGTGGCTGGCGCATCATCCGCACCCTCGGCCGCAAGGTGATCGACCTCGGACCGCCGGAGGGCTTCGCGGCCGAGGCAGTCGCCAGCTCGGTGCTGTACTTCAACGCGCTGGTGCTGAAGGCACCGATCTCGACCACGCACACGATCACCTCCGCGATCATGGGCGTCGGCGCGACGAAGCGGCTGTCGGCGGTGCGCTGGAGCGTCGCCGGCAACATCGTGATGGCGTGGATCATGACGTTCCCGGCGGCGGGGGCGATCGCGGTCGTGGCGTACTTCGTGGTGCGCCCGCTGTTCAGCTGACGTCGGTCACACGGGGTGGTCGACCCCGATGCGGTCCCGGACGGCATCGAGGGTCGACATCACCGCGAGCGTCCCGGACAGCGGTATCACCGGGCTCTCGGTGAGCCCCTCGCGCAGGCAGCGCTGCACCTCGGCCGCCTCGAAGTGGTACCCGAGGCCGTCGAACGGGCTTGCCACGTACTCGGGCGGGGCGTCGCCGCGCACCAGGGTGAAGCCGGCCGGCCGGTAGAAGTCGCGGGGCAGCTCGATCCGCCCGTGGGTACCGGTCACGGTCGCGGTCCGCGGGGTCTGGCCAACCAGCGAGCAGGTGAGCGCGGCGAGCGCCCCGGACTCGTATCCGAAGATCATCCCGGTGTTCTCGTCGACGCCCTCCGGGGTCAGCCGCGCCCACGCCTCGATCCGGTCCGGGGCGCCGAGTACGAGGTGCGCGAAGGTCACCGGGTAGACGCCGAGGTCCAGCAGCGCCCCGCCGCCCAGCTCGGGGGCGCGCAGCCGGTGCGTCGTGGCGACCGGGGCGGCCATGCCGAAGTCGGCGTGCACCGAGGTCACGTCGCCGATCGCGCCGTCGGCGATCAGCCCGGCCACTGTGTGGATCGCCGGGAAGCAGCGCATCCACATGGCCTCCATGAGGAACACCTGGTTGCTGCGGGCGGTCTCCACCAGCTCCTCGGCCTGCGCCAGGTTCAGCGTCAGCGGCTTCTCGCACAGCACCGCCTTGCCGGCGCGCAGGCACGTCAGGGCCGCCGCGTGGTGCGCCGAGTGTGGCGTGGCGACGTAGACGACGTCGATCTCCGGGTCGTCGGCGAGCGCCTGCCAGCTTCCGTACGCGCGGGGGATGCCGTACGCCTCGGCGAACAGGTCTGCCGCCTCCTGGCTGCGCGAGCCGACCGCGGTGACCCGGGCGTCGGGGACCAGCGACAGGTCGGAGACGAAGGCGCGCGCGATGGCACCGGTGGCCAGGACACCCCAGCGGATGGGATCACTCATATCGGTGACCCTAGACGGCATGATCGACGACAGGTGCCCGGCATGCGTTGCGGATCCGGTCGCGGGGATAGGCTCGGCGGCGTGGACGTGAGGGTGGTGTCGGGTGGCTGAGTCGTTTCCGGTACCGGCGGGGCTGCTTGAACACGCGCGCCGGTTCTACGCCTCCGGTGTGCGGCCGGCACCGCCGAAGCTGGCCAGTACGGTCCTCCTGCTGCGCCCGGCCAACCCCGGCCCCGAGGTGTACCTGATCCGCCGCGCCGCGACGATGGCCTTCGCCGCCGGGATGCACGCCTTTCCGGGCGGCACCGTCGACCCCCGCGACGCGGCCGTACAGCCGGCGTGGAGCGGCCCCACACCGGCCGAGTGGGCCGCCCTGCTGGGACAGGACGAGCCGACCGCCCGCGCGGTGGTGAGCGCCGCCGTCCGGGAGGTGTTCGAGGAGTGCGGCGTCCTGCTGGCCGGCCCGGACGCGGCGACGGTGGTCGGCGACGTCTCCGGTGCGGAGTGGGAGGCGGCGCGGGTCGCGCTGATCGCCCGCGAGATCGGCTTCGCCGAGCTGCTCGCCGAGCGGGGCCTGGTGGTGCGCAGCGACCTGCTGACACCGTGGGCGCGCTGGCTGACCCCGGAGTTCGAACCCCGCCGCTACGACACGTACTTCTTCCTGGCCCGGCTACCGGAGCGGCAGGTGACCCGGGACGTGGGCGGCGAGGCGGAGCAGGTCGTCTGGGGCCACCCCGCCGACCTGCTCGGCCTGCCGATGCTGCCGCCGACCCTGGCCGCGCTGCGCGGCCTGCGCGAGTACCCGGACCTGGCCGCCGCCATGCGCGCGGAGCACGACGTCACCGCGCCGGTCATGCCGTACGTCGAACTCGGCGGCGGGGAGGACCGGTTCGTCGTGCCCGCCGCCGGGGAGCACCGCTGAGCCGAGCGACGGAAAACGGGCGGGGAGTGCGTCACGCACTCCCCGCCCGTACGTCTTCTCGCGCTGACGTCAGCCGAAGCGGCCGGTGATGTAGTCCTCGGTCCGCTTCACCGACGGGTTGGTGAAGATCTTCGCGGTGTCGTCGTACTCGATCAGGCGGCCCGGCTCGCCGGTAGAGTCGATCGAGAAGAACCCGGTCCGGTCGGAGACCCGCGCCGCCTGCTGCATGTTGTGCGTCACGATCACGATCGTGTACTGGTTCTTCAGCTCGGCGATGAGGTCCTCGATGGCGAGCGTCGAGATCGGGTCGAGCGCCGAGCACGGCTCGTCCATCAGCACCACCTGCGGCTCGACCGCGATGGCGCGGGCGATGCACAGCCGCTGCTGCTGGCCGCCGGACAGGCCGGCGCCCGGCCGGTTCAGCCGGTCGGAGACCTCGTTCCAGAGGTTCGCGCCGCGCAGCGCCTTCTCGCACGCCTCGTCCAGGGCGGACTTCCTGCGCACCCCGTTGAGCTTCAGCCCGGCCACGACGTTGTCGTAGATGGACATCGTCGGGAACGGGTTGGGGCGCTGGAACACCATGCCGATCATCCGGCGTACCGCGGTGACGTCGATGTCGCGGTCGTAGATGTTCTGCCCGTCGATCATGAGCTGGCCGTCGACCTTGGCTCCCGGCAGCACCTCGTGCATCCGGTTGATCGAGCGCAGGAACGTCGACTTGCCGCAGCCGGACGGCCCGATCAGAGCGGTCACCGACTTGGGTTCGATCGTCATCGTGATGTTGTCGATCGCGCGGAACGCGCCGTAGTACGCCGAGACGTTGACGGCTTCGATGCGCTTGGCCATGGTGCGCACTCCTATCGACCTAGCTTGTTGCGCCGGGCCAGCAGCTTCGCGGCGACAGTGAGGGTGAGGACGAGGACGACCAGTGTCAGCGCTCCGGCCCAGGCGCGGCCGGGCGCGTACTTGGACGCGGTGCCGGCCTGCTCGTAGACGTACAGCGACAGCGACGACTGGCCACCCGAGAAGGGGTCGAAGTTGATCGCGGGGTTACCCAACGCGACCAGGATCACCGGGGCGGTTTCACCGCAGGCGCGGGCCACCGCCAGCATGACGCCGGTCACGATGCCGGGTGCCGCGGTCGGCAGCACGATCCGCATGATCGTCTTCCACCTGGGTACGCCCAGCGCGTACGCGCCTTCGCGGAGCGCACTCGGCACCAGCCGCAGCATCTCCTCGGTCGAGCGCACCACGGTCGGCAGCATCAGTACCGACAGCGCCAGCGCGGCCGCGAAGCCGGAGTACTCCGGCCGCCCGTTGTTGAAGTACGGCGAGACGATGAGCACCCAGAAGGCCAGGATGAACAGGCCCGCGACGATCGACGGGATGCCGGTCATCACGTCGACGAAGAACCGGATCAGGGCGGCGAGCCGGCCCCGGCCGTACTCGACGATGTAGATGGCGCCCAGCACACCCAGCGGCACCGTGATGAGCGTGGCGATGCCGGCCTGCTCGAGGGTGCCGATGATCGCGTGGTACGCCCCGCCCTCGTCGTCGAACGCGCTGACGCCCTTCATCGACGTGTTCAGGAAGTACAGGTCGAGCCGCTCGGTGCCCTTGCTCAGCAGGGTCAGCGCCACCGACAGCAGCGGCGCCAGGGCCAGCAGGAACGCCGAGTACACCAGCGAGGTGGCGATGCGGTTACGGGCTGCGCGGCCACCTTCGACGACGGCGGAGAGCGCGGCCAGTGCGATCAGGAAGAGTAGCGCCGCGGCGACGCCGGTGAGGACCGGTCCGCCACCCCCCGGTAGGTAGATCACCAGGTAGGCGAGCAGAAGAGCGCCTGCCCCGATGGCGGCCGGCGCCCAGCCGGGCAGTCGGCGGGCCTTCAGGCCGGCCCGGGTACGCGCCGAGTGGGAAGCGATGGTGGACGAACTCATGCCTCCACCTCGCTTCGCTCCGTGCCGGCGTGAGACTCCAGCACGCTGAGCTTTCCGATTCGCTCGCTACGCTCGCTCATGCCGCACCTCCCGTGAACTCGCGGCGGCGGTAGACGATCGCGCGCGCTGTCATGTTGACCACCAGGGTGATGGCGAAGAGCACCAGGCCGGAGGCGATCAGCGCGCTGCGGCCGGTGGGGTTGGCCTCGGCGAACTTCAACGCGATGTTGGCCGCGATGGTGTTTCCGCCGCTGCCGAGCAGGTCGAAGGAGACGTTGTAGACCGCGCCGAGGGTCAGGGCGAGCGCGATGGTCTCACCCAGTGCGCGGCCGAGCCCCAGCATGATCGCGGCGATGATGCCCGGCTTGCCGTAGGGGAGCACCGCCGTGCGGATCATCTCCCACTTGGTGGCGCCCAGGGCGAGGGCGGCTTCCTCGTTCTGCGGCGGGGTCTGCAGGAAGACCTCGCGCGACAGCGAGGTCACGATCGGCAGCACCATGATGGCCAGCACGATCGATCCGAGCAGGATCGACCTGCCGTATGGGCCTTCACTGCCGAACACGGGAATCCAGCCGAAGTTCTCGTGCAGCCACGCCGCGAGGTCGGAGACCGGCAGGTAGAGGAAGTCGCGACCCCACAGGCCGAAGACGACGCTGGGGACGGCGGCCAGGAGGTCGATGAAGAAGCCCAGGGTACTGGCCACCCGCCGGTGGGCGTAGTGAGTCAGGCAGAGGGCGATGCCCATGGCGACCGGTACGGCCATGATCAGCGCCAACGCCGAGGTCAGCACCGTGCCGAAGGCGATGGCGGCGATACCGAACCGCGGCGTTTCGTCGTTGGCGAACCACTTCTGGTAGGTGAAGAAGTTCTCCCCGTCGTCACGCAGTGCCGGGATCGCCTTCACGATCAGGAAGATCGCGATTGCGACGATGATGACGAGCACCGTCGAGCCCGCGGCGGTGGCGAAGCCGCGGAACAGCTTCTCGGCGCCGAAACGTTGACCCCTCGGCAACGCACCACCCCCGCCGGCGCTGGAAGCGCCGGCGGGGGTGGTGGTGAGCGATTGCTGGCTCACTTTTTGTGTCCTGTCTGTCAGGCCATGCTGCTGATGGAAGCGGCGACCTTGGTCTGCAGCGTGTCGGGCAGCGGGGCGTAGCCGTACTGGCTTAGCTTGGCCTGGCCGTCCTTGCTGGCGACGAAGCCGAGGAAGGACTTCAGTAGCTCCACCGTGTCGGCCGGGTTGCCCTTGCTGCAGACGATCTCGTACGTGACCAGGACGATCGGGTAGGCACCCGACTCCTTGGTGGTGTAGTCGATCTTCAGGCTCAGGTCGTCGCCGGTACCGACCACCTGGGCGCCCGCGACGGCCTTGCCCGCGGACTTGTCGTCCAGTGCGACGTACTCACCGGCGCCGTTGTAGATCTTCGCGGCGGCGAGGTTGTTGGTCTGTACGAACGAGTACTCGACGTAGCCGATCGCACCCGCGGTCTGCTTCACCGCGCCGGCGACGCCGTCGGACTTGGCAGCGCCCTGGCCGCCGGCGGCCTTCCAGTCCTTGCTGGCGTCGGTGGTCCAGTCGGTGGGGGCGGTGGCCTTCAGGTACTTGGTGAAGTTCTCGGTCGTACCCGACGAGTCCGACCGGTGCACCGCGGTGATCGGACTCGACGGCAGGGTGGCGTTCGGGTTGTCCGCCTTGATCGCGGCGTCGTCCCAGGTCTTGATCGTGCCGGCGAAGATCTTCGCGAGCGTGTCCGGCTTGAGCTGCAGGTCCTTCACGCCGTCGAGGTTGTACGCCACGGCGATCGGGCCGATGACCATCGGCAGGTTGATCGCCTTGCCGCCGGTGCACCGCGCGTCGGCCTTGGTCTGCTCGTCGCCGGCCTTCAGCGCGGAGTCGGAACCGGCGAAGTCAGCGGTGTTACCGGTGAACGCCGTGATGCCGGCGCCGGAGCCGGTGCCCTGGTAGTTGATTTCGGCGCCGGTGCAGGACTGGCTGTACTCCTTGACCCATACGTCCATCGCGTTCTTCTGCGCGGTTGAACCTTGGGCGGTGAGCTTGCCGGTCTTGCAGTCGATGGCCGGCTTCGCGGCACTGCTGGCATCGCCCGACGCGTCCTTGCTCGTGTTATCGGATCCGCACGCCGCGAGCGCGAGCGTCGCGGCCGCGACGGCGGCCAAGATGCCGTGGCGCTTCAGCTTCACTGCTGTCCCTTCGAGGGTTCGTCCGACCTTCGCCCGACGTCGATCGGCGCGAGGTCTGGAGTTGACGATGGTCATCAACTGGTGCGAACGCTAGAAGGGCGAGGTTGCCGGCCACCCGGCCTCACATGAACGAATGGTGAACAGGTGATCTACCTTGGCTGACCCTCGTCCGGACGGACGATGTCCGATCGGTGAACTAGTCGGCTCGGAGCCATGCTATGTCCGTATCATGCATGGGCGTCGGGTATGGACGATGCCGGTCACCGGCTGCCGGCTGCGCTGACCCGGCCGGGTCAGATCTGCCGGCGGAAGCTCACGTCGGTGGCCCAGTGGGTGAAGCCCAGCTTGCGGTACAGCTTGACGGCGCTCGTGTTCGACTCGTCGACGTACAGCATCGCCTGGTCGAGGCCCCGGCTGCGGAGGTGGTGCAGGCCGGCCAGGGTGAGTGCGGTGCCCAGCCCGGTACCGTGCGCGGCCGGTGCGACGCCGAGCACGTACACCTCGCCGATCGGCCCGTGCGCGTGTGGCGCCGCGCCATCGGCGGCGGGCTGCGCACTGACCGCGCCGTGGATCTTGGTCCAGTGGAAGCCCAGCAGCTTGCCGTCGGTGTCACGCTGGGCGAGCAGGAATCCGGCCGGGTCGAACCACGGCTCCCGCATCCGGACATGCAGGTCGTCAATCGTCCATTTGCCCTGCTCGGGATGGCTGGCGAAGGCCGTGGCGTTCAGCGCGACCCAGGCCGCGTCGTCGGCGCCGGGGCGGAACGGCCGCAGGCTCACGCCGTCGGGCAGGGTCGGCTCGGGGATCGGGGTCACCAGCGAGCGGCGCAGCTGCCACAGCACCCGCGACCGTTCGAAGCCCAGCGACATCGACAGCGCCGTCGCCGAGGGGTGGTCGCCGTGGGCCCAGAGCCTCAGTCGGCCCGGCGCCCGCCCGGCCCGCTCGTCGGCGACGGCCATCGCCTCGGCGGCCAGCGCCCGACCCAGGCCGCGCCGGCGGTACATCGGATGGACGGCCAGCTCGGCGGCCGCGCCCTCGACCGGGTCGGTGGTGTCCACATGGGCATACCCGACCAGCAGGCCCTCGTGCCGGGCGAGCAGGTGCACCGCGCGTATGTCGCCGCCCTGGCGCAGGTGCAGCACCACGTGCTCGGACAGCGGGTAGGCGCCGTCGGCGTCGCCGGCCGCCCGCATGAGGTCCAGAACCTCGGCCACCTCGTCGGTCGTCAACCGGTCGCTTCGCTGTACACCCACCACCGCAGTCACGTCGACTACGGTAGCGGCTGCGGGGTGCGACTACTGACGGGAACCGTGCGCGTACTCTGTGACTTCTTCCGCTGTCACGTCCGGCAGCTGGCGCGTCGGAGGCACCACGAACTTGTAGCCCACCTGCCGCACCGTGCCGATCATCGACTCGTACTCCGAGCCGAGCTTGGCCCGCAGGCGCCGCACGTGGACGTCGACCGTCCGGGTGCCGCCGAAGTAGTCGTAGCCCCACACCTCGCGCAGTAGCTGGTCGCGGGTGAAGACCCGGCCCGGGTGCTGGGCGAGGAACTTCAGCAGCTCGAACTCCTTGTACGTGAGGTCGAGCGGTCGCCCCTTGAGCTTCGCGGCGTAGGTGTCCGGGTCGATGGTCAGCTCGCCGGCCTTGACCAGCGAGCCGGCGCTCCCGGCGGTGGCCTGGGTCAGCCGGCCGACGGCCAGCCGCAGCCGCGCTTCCACCTCGGACGGGCCGGCGCTGGCCAGCAGGATGTCGTCGACGCCCCAGTCGGCGTGCACCGCCACCAGGCCGGCCTCGGTCAGCACCGCCACCAGGGGCATGCCGAGCCCCGTCGCGCGGAGCATGCGACAGGTGGCGCGGGCGTCGGCGAGTTCGGCGCGGGCATCCACCAGGACGATGTCCGGGCTCGGGCCGCCGACCAGGGTGCGGACGTCGCGGGGTGCCGTGCGGACCGAGTGTGGCAGCAGGTCGAGGCCTGGGAGGATGACCTGGCCGGCAGGGGTCGAGGTCAGTAGCAGGATCTCCAAGCGGCACCTCCGTCACCGCCCGCTCCGGGGAGTCGGGCAGTATCGTCACGCCATCGTCCGGCGTCGCTGACGGGCGGCGTAGCTTCAGAGAATACCGGAGATCCCTGGAAAACGGGCTGGTAGGGAATTGCGATGGATCACTCCCGGACACGGTTCGCCCAGGCGGCGGCGCTCTGGCACGATCGTGGCGTGCCTGCGACCCCTGCCGCTGACGATCGCCATGACGACTGGTTACGCGGGCCGCGCGAGTTCGATCCGGCGCAGCGCACCGACCGTGCGGTCGGTGGTCCGCCGCTCGTCGACGAGCCGACCGAGCAGGTCCCGGTGATCCGGCGCGACACCGGTGACGACCCGCGACCCGGTTCGCCGGACGAGCCGGGGTCCGGTTCGCCGGGAGTACCGGCCCGACGGTCGGTCGACCTGCCTGTCGCCGGGGTCGCCGCGCTGCTCACCGTCGTGCTGGCGGCCGGCGCCGCGGCGCCGGCCGGTGCGTACGCGGTGCTCGTTTTCGCGGTGCAGGCGCTGTTCGTCTACTCCTGGGCCACGGCCACGCGGCCACCCGCGCCCCGGACGGTCGCGGGCGTGGGCCTGGCGGCGGCCGCGGCGGCCGACCTCGCCGCGGCATGGGTGGAGCCCGCCTCGCTCGCGCCGCTGGCCTACGTCACGGCCGCCGCGTTCGGTGCGGGCGTGATCGGCCAGTTGGCCCGCCCGGCCGGGCGGGAACGGGTGACCGAATCGCTGGGCAACACGCTGGCCGTGGTGGTCGGCGTGGTCGCGCTGGCCGGTCTGGTCGTGTTGATCCGCCAGCCGGTGGGTAACCGATCGATCGTGGCCTGTCTCGTCGCCGCCGGCGCCGCCGTCACGGTGGCCCGGCTCACCGACACCGTCGCGCCGTGGCCGCGGTTCACGCCGCAGGTGCCGCGCGGCGGCCTCGGCGTGCTGCTGGGCGTACTGGTCGGCGCCGTCGCCGCGGCCGTCGCCGGTTCGCTCGTCACCGGCGTTACCGTCGGTACGGCGGCGGTGGCCGGCCTCGTCGCAGCGGTCATCGCGGCCGTGACCGACCTGGCGGCGTGCTACGCCGAGGCCGGCCGGCAGGTGACGGGCGACGCCCCGGCGCCGGGCCTCGTCGCCCGCGCGCAGGGTCCGCTGCTGGCGCTCGCGTTGAGCGCCCCGGTGGCGTACGTGGTGAGTGCGCTGCTGCTGTAGGGCCGCGGGTAGGCACGCGGATCGGGCCGCTGGGCCGGATACATCAGGGAGGATGGCGTGGCGAGACGGGGACGTCGATGGGTGATCGCGCTCGTCGTGGTCGTGGTGGTACTGGGCGGGCTGTTCGTCGTGGCCGACCGGGTGGCCGTCACCATGGCGGAGCAGCGGATCGCCGACGAGGCCGCCAAGGAGATGGGTAACCGTGGCATCACCTCGGCGAGCAAGCCGCAGGCAGACATCGCTGGGTTCCCGTTCCTGACCCAGGTGCTCGGCGGTACGTACCGGAAGGTCTCCTTCACCGTCGACCACCCGCGCAGCGGCCAGGTCAGCCTCGATCGCTTCACCCTGGTGGCCGACCGGGTGCACGCCCCGCTCGACGCGATCACCTCGGGTCACGGGCAGGTCACGGCCGATGCCGTGCAGGGTACGGCCACGCTGGGCTGGGACGCCGTCCGTGACCTGGTCGACACCACCCCGCTGCGCCAGGTACCCGGACTGGACATCTCGCGGCTGAAGGTCACGGTGCGCGACAACAAGGTGAACCTGGCCGCGCCGGTCGCGTTCGCCGGGATCAACCTCCAGCTCGAGGCCACCGGCACGCTGGCCGTCACCGGGGGAGAGGTGCATCTCCAGCTCGACGACCTGCGGGCGGTGTCGCCGACCGGTGGCATGGCGATCCCGCAGTCGTTCATCGACCAGTATCGCAGCCAGCTCGGCGTCAAGATCGCGGTGCCGAGCCTGCCGTACGACCTGGTCGTCAACAAGGTCGAGACCTCGCCCGACGGCGTCCTGATCATCGCGACCGCCGCCAACGTGGTGCTCGCCGGCCAGGCCTGAGCGACCCGCGCGGGCCGGCGGCGACCCGCGCGACCGTCGCCGGTTGCGTGAACACCGTCTCGCCTGTCGGTCAGCCCGGTGGCAGCGGCGCGTTGCGATGTTACGCTGCCTGACCATGGGCACGCTGCTCACCAAGAGGCGCGCGGTTGATCTCTGCCGCGTGGCCGCCTGTCTGTGTTGCCTCGCCTGACGGCGGGCCGATTGCGTGTGCTCTCGTGCGCCTCTGTCGCTGACAGGGGCGCCGCCTGACGCGGGTTAGTCCCTGTCACGGCCCGGACCCGCCCCCGTGATCCGTCCCTGGGTCGCCCGTGGCGTATGGCCGAAACTCCAGCGCGTGCGGCGGCTCTCCACCCGAATCGTCATTCGAGGGAGCTCAAACATGAGTCGCGACTCTGTACTCGTAACGGCCGACTGGGCCGAGAAGAACATCGGCGCCGACAAGGTGGTGTTCGTCGAGGTCGACGAGGACACCACCGCCTATGACGGCGGACACATCCCGGGCGCCGTCAAGATCGACTGGCGGACCGAGCTGCAGGACCCGGTCCGCCGCGACTTCGTCAACAAGCAGCAGTTCGAGGCCCTGCTGTCGCGCAAGGGCATCGCGGGCGACGACCTCGTCGTCCTCTACGGCGGCAACAACAACTGGTTCGCCGCGTACGCGTACTGGTACTTCAAGCTCTACGGTCACGAGCAGGTCCGGCTGCTCGACGGCGGCCGCAAGAAGTGGGAGCTCGACGGGCGCCCCTACACCAAGGACGTGCCGCAGCGGCCGGCCACCAGCTACACCGCCCAGGAGCAGGACCGCGCGATCCGGGCCTTCCGCGACGAGGTCGTCACCGCGATCGGCTCGCACAACCTGGTCGACGTGCGCTCGCCCGACGAGTACGCCGGTCGCCTGAACGCCCCGGCCCACCTCCCGCAGGAGCAGTCGCAGCGGCCCGGCCACATCCCGACCGCGATCAGCGTGCCGTGGAGCAAGGCGGCCAACGAGGACGGCACCTTCAAGTCCGACGAGGAGCTGCGCAAGCTGTACCTCGACGCCGGGATCGACGAGAGCAAGCCGACCATCGCGTACTGCCGCATCGGCGAGCGCTCCTCGCACTCCTGGTTCGCCCTGCACGAGCTGCTGGGCTACTCCGACGTGCGCAACTACGACGGTTCCTGGACCGAGTACGGCTCGCTCGTCGGCGTCCCGGTGGCGCTCGGCGACGAGCCCGGCGAGGCATGAGAGGAGACGCCACGATGAGTCTTGACGGTTGCGGCGCGCCGGAGCAGGGCACCCCGTTGCCCGCCGGCGTGGACGTGGAGAAGGAGACCGTGATCAGCGGTGTCGTCCAGGCGGACGGCGCGCCGGTCGGAGGTGCGTACGTGCGGCTGCTGGACGCCACCGGTGAGTTCACCGCCGAGGTGGTGACGTCGTCGGCGGGCCAGTTCCGCTTCTTCGCCGCCCCCGGCACCTGGACGCTGCGCGCGCTGTCGCGCGCCGGCAACGGTGACGCGACGGTGTCGGCGGACCGCGGAATAAATGAGGTTGCGGTCTTCGTCACAGCCTGATTAAACTGACAACGGATCCTCCCCAGGATCATTTGAGCGGCCCACCTCTGACGAGAGGTGGGCCGTTCGCCATTTCAGAGGTCGCCGCCGGACTCCGGTGCGCCGCCGACCTCCGGTGCGCCCGGTCGGGTGGTCGCCTGCGACCATGTGCCACGTGACGATCCAGGGCCTTCCCGCGCAGCCAGCCCCCGGCGCCGCTCCGGCCGGCTCCCGTCGCCGCTGGCTGGTCGCGGTCACCGCGGCATGGGCGGTACTGCTGGTCGGGCTCGCGCTCTACGCCGTCGGCCGGGGCGGCGCGACGGTACGCACCCAGACCACCATCGGGCAGGCGCTGCCGACCGTCGACCGGGCGGTCGCCGAGGTGGCCGCCGCGGCGACCGATGCCGGCGCCGTGGCGGAGATCGACGGGTACCGCGAGGTGAGCGCCCGGTGCACGATCACGGCGATCCGCGACGGCGCCCGCTACGAGCGGGCGGTCCACCTGTACGTACCGGCCGGGCAGGAGCCCGCCCTGCTCGACCGCATCCGCGCCGCGCTGCCCCGCGACTACGGCGCGCAGGTGCGCAGGACCGGCAACCACGAGCTGAGCGCCGACGCCGGCGACTTCGTCGCGGTGCGCGGAGGCGTCGCCGGTACCGGTGAGGTCCGGATCGCCGCCGACACCGGCTGCCGGCCACTGACCGGCCCGGTGACCGAGGCCCAGCCGCCGTCGGTCGCCGCGAACCGGCTACCGGGCCAGGCGGTGCTGACCACCCTCAACGTCACCGACGTGCACTGGCAGACCCACCGGGTGCCGTGCGAGCGGGGCGGGTCGATCTGGACCGTACAGGCGGACGGGCCGCCCGCCAGCGTACCGGCGTCCCTGGCCGACGCCCTCCGTCCGGCCGCGCCCGACGCCATCCTGGCCCGGCCCGACCTGTACGTCTACCGCAGCGGCCCGGTCGGCGTCGTCGCGCGGGCCCGCGACGGCGCGGTGACGGTCACCGCGACGACAGGGTGCGGCGTTCAGTAGAGACGACGGGCACGGCGTTCAGTAGACCAGCGCCTGTGCGCCCTCGGCGAGGCACTCCTCGACGAAGACGGCGGCTCCGGCGATGCGGATGCCGTCGATGACGTCCGCTTCACCGATGTCGCGCCGGGCGGCGCACTGGGTACAGGCGGTCACCTGACCGCCGGCGAGGACGGCCGCGAGCAGGTCATCCAGCGGCGCCGAGTGCGGCAGTTCGAACTCGGCCGCCTTCCCGGGCAGGGCGAACCAGGTCGATTCACCGGTGAGCCACAGCGAGGTCGGCACGCCCGCGGCGACCGCGGTCGCCGCGACCGTGAACGCCTGCGCGCACCGCTCCGGGGCATCGGCACCCGCGGTGGCCTTGACGACGAGAGAACGAGCCATGGGCGCAGCATAAGATCTCTGCGTGACCACGATTCCGGTACGGGTGGCAGGGTAGCCCTGTCATGGTCACCGAAATCGGATTCGTCAGCCTGCTGGTCGCCGGCCTCGGCGCGCTGGCCGGCGGGTTGGTCTATCTGGCGGTACGCGTGTCGCGGGGGCGCTGGTGAGCGCGATCGGGGCACGGACCGTGGCAGCAGGTTCGGTCGGGAACGAAAGAGGACGTCGGTGAGCGAAGAAAGCCAGGTCAACCCGGTGTGGATGGGGCAGACGCCGGTCACCCCGTACCCGTACGAGGAGACCCACGACCTGCGCACCGGCCCCGACCTGCACCCGGCGCTGCTGGGACTGCTGCCGTTCGTGGGGGTGTGGCGTGGCCGGGGTCAGGGCGGCTACCCGACGCTCGAGCACGACTTCGAGTACGCGCAGGAGATCCGGTTCAGCCACGACGGCCGGCCGTTCCTGTACTACGAGTCGCGTAGCTGGCTGATCGAGCCCGACGGCACCCCGATCCGCCCGTCGGCCCGGGAGGTCGGCTGGTGGCGGCCGGTGCAGACCGACCCGGCCGCCGAGCACGCGGCCGAGGCGGTGCCCACGAAGTCGGACGAGATCGAGGTTCTGCTCACCCACCCGACCGGCTTCCTGGAGCTGTACATCGGGCAGGTGGTGGCCAACGGCACCCGGGTGGAGATGGCCACCGACGCCGTGGTGCGCACGGCGACCGCCAAGGAGGTCACCGGCGGTCGCCGGCTGTACGGCATCGTCGAGGGCGCGCTGCTGTACGCCTACGACATGGCGGCGGTCGGCCAGCCACCCGCGCCGCACCTGTCGGCCCGGCTGGAGCGCGTCGCCGGCTGACGCTTCACGATCATCGAGCTACACGTACCCGAGCAGCTTCTGTATCCGGGTGGTCTCCGGGGACGGGCCGAGCGCGACCCCGTCGATGCTGCGCACCTCGGTCAGGCCGCGCACCGACGAGGTGAGCCACACCCCGTCGGCGCGGTGCAACTCCTCCGGGCGGACCAGCCGCTCGTCCGCGCGCATCCCGAGGTCGGCGGCGTGCGCGAGCAGGTACGCCGCCGTCGTGCCGGCCAGGATGCCGGTCGTCGCGGCGGGGACCGTCGACAGCACCCCGTCCGCCAGCCACACCAGGGTCGAGGTCGGCGCCTCCAGGGCGTACCCGTCGACGGAGACCCACAGCACGTCGTCGACGCCCTGGTCGGCCGCCCAGCGCAGGCTGGCCATGTTCACCGCGTACGACAGGGTCTTCGCGCCGCCGAGCAGCCACGGAGCCCCGGTACGCACTCGCGCCGGCACGCCCAGCGTGGCGGTGGCCACCGCCACGCCGTTGTGCCGGGCGGCGACGGCGGCGGCGCCGATCGGCGCGATCGTCGAGTACGCGGTGACCGGCCCGCCGTCCTCCGGCCCCCTGGTGCAGACCAGCCGCTGGGCGCCCTCGACCCCGGCCGGCCACACGGCGGCCGCCTGGCCGGCCAGCTCGACCAGGTCCGACCGCGCGGGCAGCGGGATCGCCAGCAGCTCGGCCGACCGGGCCATCCGGTCCAGATGCGCGTCGAGCTGCCACGGTTCACCGTTGCGCAGGTGCATGGTCTCGAAGACACCGTCACCGCGGAGGACGCCGAGATCGTCGGCGCGCAGGACGGGCGTGTCGGCGGGGACGACCCCCACACCGAGGAGGGCAAGTACTCGGGCCATGGTGGCGAGCTTAGTGTCGCCTAGGATCGACGTTGTGTCGTCGTCCAGGTCAGAGGACAGGTCACGGGTCCTACCGGCGCAGGACCCGTCGTTGGCCGAGGTGCTGCGCGCCCGCGGCCTGCGGCTGACCGCCCAGCGCCAGCTCGTGCTGGAGGCGGTGTACGCGCTCGGCCACGCCACCCCCGACCAGGTCCACGCCGCGGTGGCGCGCACGGCGGCCGGGGTCAACATCACCACCGTGTACCGGACCCTGGAGCTGCTCGAGGAGCTGGGGCTGGTGACGCACACCCACCTCTCGCACGGCTCGCCCACCTACCACGCGGTCGGCGAAGACCAGCACGTACACCTCGTCTGCCGGGCGTGCGGCGGGGTCGACGAGGTGCCACCGTCGGTACTGGACGGGCTCGTCGGGGAGCTGGAGCGCACCCGCGGGTTCGCCGTCGACGTCGGCCATGTCGCGCTGTTCGGCACCTGCGGGCAGTGCTCCACCGGGAACGAGAAGGACAATCCGTGATCACGGCATCCGGCGCGGTACCCGTCACCGCGCTCGACCCCGACCACCCCGACGCCGGGGTGGTCGCCCACTACGGCGACCCGATGCGCGAACAGCGCACGCTCGCCACCTCGGTCGGACTGGTCGACCGGTCACACCGGGGCGTGCTCGCGGTACCGGGGGAGGACCGGCTGGGCTGGCTGCACAACCTCACCACCCAGTACCTCACCGACCTGCCCCCGATGACCGGTACCGAGCTGCTCGTGCTGTCCCCGCACGGCCACGTCGAGCGCCACGCGGTGGTCACCGACGACGGTGCGACGACCTGGTTGGACGTCGAGGCCGGGCAGGCCGGGGCGCTGCTGGACTTCCTGACCCGGATGCGCTTCCTGATGCGGGTCGAGCCGGCCGACGTCAGCGCTGACTTCGCGCTGCTGTCGCTGGTCGGCCCGGACACCGACGAAGCGCTGGTCGCGCTGGGCGTCGGGCCGCTGCTGCCGCCGGACGCCGTCGCGGTACCCGGCCCGAAGTTCGCCGCCGGTACGGTGCCGGCGCGGCCCACCATCCGGTACTCGGTCGCCGCGCTGCCCGACCTCGGCGGCTGGGCCCGGCGCATGCCGTACGGGGCGGACCTGCTGGTCCGCCGCGGGACCGAGGCCGACGTGGTCGCCGCGGCCGGGGTACCGCTGGCCGGCACCTGGGCGTTCGAGGCCCTGCGGGTGGCCGCCCGCCGGCCGCGCTTCGGCTTCGAGACCGACCACCGCACGCTGCCCGCGGAGGTGGGCTGGACGGCCCCGGCCGTGCACCTGGAGAAGGGGTGCTACCGCGGCCAGGAGACGGTCGCCCGGGTGCACCACCTCGGCCGGCCGCCGCGCCGGCTGGTCCTGCTGCACCTCGACGGCATCACCACCGAGGAACTCCCGCCGCACGGCGAGGCCGTGACCACGGCGGACGGCCGCCAGGTCGGGTTCGTCGGCACGGCGGCGCGCCACCACGAGCTCGGCATGATCGCGCTGGCCCTGGTCCGGCAGAACGTGGCCGACGACGCCGACCTGCGGGTGGGCGAGGCGGCGGCCGCGATCGACCCGGGGGAGTGAGCGGTGCCCGCCGACCGGGTCGCCGTGGTCCTGCTGGTGGACCCGCGAGGGCGGCTGCTGATGCAGCACCGGACGGCGGACGCCCCCTCGTCGCCGAACCTGTGGGGGTGTCCGGGCGGGCACGTCGAGCCCGGCGAGGACCCCCTGGCCGCCGCGCACCGGGAGCTGTTCGAGGAGACGGGCCTGACCGTGGGCCGGCTGGACCTGTGGTGGCGGGGGCGCAAGCCGGGCTCGTCGCGGGTCGAACTCTGGGCGTACCACGGGGTGACCGCGGCGACCCAGGACGACGTGGTGCTCGGCGAGGGACAGGCGATGGTCTTCCTGCCGCCGGACGAGGTGCGCGCCCGCGACCTGGCCGTCAGCGCCGCCCTGCTGGTACCCGGGTTCCTCGCGTCGGCCGACTACGCGCACGCCGCCGACCGGGCCCGCGCGCTCGCCTGATCCCCGATGAGCGGCCCGGCTGTCCGCGCCTGGCTCGCTGACGTGCGAGGATGCTCGGCGTGACGACAACGACGTTGATCACGGTCGCGCCGACCGGAGCCGAGTCGAGCAAGACCGACGTGCCGGTGCTGCCGGTGACCCTGGACGAACTGGTCGCTACCGCCAAGGAGTGCGAGGCGGTCGGGGCGAGCATCATCCACGTACACATCCGTGACGCCGACGCCCGGCCCACGCTCGACCCGGGCCGGTTGCGGGACACCGTCGCCGCGCTGCGCGCCGAGACGGGGCTGATCGTGCAGCTGTCCAGCGGCGGGGCGGTCACCGACCCGGAGTCCGACCGGCTGCGCGTGCTCGACGCCGAGCCCGACATGGCGTCCTGCACGATGGGCACGGTCAACTTCGGCGACGACGTCTTCCTCAACCGGTGGGAGTTCATCGTCGCCCTGCACGAGACAATGCGGGACCGGGGCATCGTGCCCGAGTACGAGATCTTCGATCTCGGTCACCTGACGTCGCTGGCGCGCCTGCTCGACAAGCACGGGCTGCCCTTCGGCGGGCACGTACACGTCGACTTCGTGCTCGGGGTGCCGGGCGGCGCACCGGGTACGACGGAGGCGCTGGTCGCGTTCAAGCAGGCGCTGCGCGACCTGCCCGAGGGGACCACGTTCTCGGCCACCGGCATCGGCCGCAGCACCCTGCCGGTGCTGCTGGCGTCGCTGTCGGCCGGCGGTCACCTGCGGGTGGGCATGGAGGACACGGTGACGTACGCGAAGGGCCAGCCGGTGGAGAGCAACGCGCAACTGGTGGCCCGCGCGGCCGGGTTCGCCCGGCTGGCCCAGCGCCCGCCGATGCCGGTCAGCGAGGCCCGCACGCTGCTGGGGATCAGGGCATGAGCGAGCGAATCATGGAGCTCGGTGCGGTGGAGTCTCATGCCGGCGGCGAGCGCAGCGAGGTGGCGGCATGAGCGAGCGAAGCGAGCGAATCATTGGGCTCAGTGCGGTGGAGTCTCATGCCGGCGGCGAGCGCAGCGAGGTGGCGGCATGAGCGATTTGTATGCCGGCGGTGAGGTGCTCGCCGAGGTGGTCCGCTCCGGTTTCGTCGAGGGCCGTCACTACGGTTCGGTCGTCGTCCTCGGGCCGGACGGGGAGGTCTCGGCCTGGGCCGGGGACGTGACCGGACCGATCTTTCCGCGCTCGTCGAACAAGCCGTTGCAGGCCGTCGGCATGCTGCGCGCCGGGCTCGCCCTGGCCGACGACGCCGACCTGGCGCTGGCGTGCGCCAGTCACCAGGGTGAGCCGTTTCACGTGGCCCGGGTACGCGCGATGCTCGCCGCGGGCGGCATCGACGAGTCGCAGTTGCGGACGCCGCCGGACTACCCGCTGTCGGAGTCGGCCCGCGACGACGTGATCCGGGCCGGCGGCGGCCGGGAGCCGATCCTGATGAACTGCTCCGGCAAGCACGCGAGCATGTTGCTGACGTGCGCGGCCAACGGCTGGCCGTACGACGGCTACCGGTCGCCCGAGCACCCGTTGCAGCGGCGCCTGCGCGACGCGGTCGAGGACCTGGCCGGTGAGACCGTCGCCGACATCGGGGTGGACGGCTGCGGCGCGCCCATCTTCGCGCTGTCGCTGCGCGGACTCGCCGGCGCCTTTCTGCGGCTGGTGTCGGCTGCGCCGGGGACCGTCGAGCGTCGGGTCGCCGACGCCATGCGCGCCCACCCGGAACTGGTCTCCGGGACCCTGGGCGAGGACACCCGACTGATGCGCGGCGTGCCGGGCCTGCTGTCCAAGGGGGGAGCGGAGGGGGTGCAGGCGGTCGCGGTACCCGGGGTGGGTGCGGTGGCCGTCAAGGTGGACGACGGCGCGATGCGCGCCCGGTTGCCGGTACTCGTGTCGGCCCTGCGCCGCCTCGGCCTGGCCGGCGAGGTGCTGGACGAGTACGCCGAGGCGCCGGTGCTCGGCGGCGGCGGGCGGGTCGGTTCGGTGCGTTCGGTCTGGTAGGGCCTTCCGGGTGCCGGTCCGGCCCAGCGGTGGCTCGGATCGACGCCCGGCGACGGCCGGATACGGCGTCGTAATGCGCCTGGAACGCGCGCGCGATGGAATGGGCGTGTGCCGGGAGTCACGCTAGCTAGAGCAAGCACTTCGCTTGCAGATGCAAGCAGGGCGGCGTACGGTCGAATCGTGACCGCACCACGTGACCTGCCGCGCGACATCGGTGGGTTCATCCGCGACCTGCGCCGCAACGCGCAGATCTCCCTCCGCCAGCTCGCCGAGCAGGCCGGGGTGAGCAACCCGTACCTCAGCCAGATCGAGCGCGGGTTACGCAAGCCGAGCGCGGAGGTCCTGGCCCAACTGGCCCACGCGCTGCGGGTGTCGACGCCGATGATGTACCTGCGCGCCGGCCTGCTCGACGCGAGCGGCGGGCAGGGCGTGCTGGCCGCGATCGCCGCGGATCCGGACCTGAGCATCGCGCAGAAGCAGTCCCTGACCCAGATCTACGAGACGTTCCGCCGCGAGAACCTGCGCAGCTCCACCGGCGCGGGCGAGGAATCCGTCACGTTTGGTGAGCAGGCGGACGAGGGTACGCATAAGGGTGCGGGATCCGGCGCGGCCGAGCAGCGACCGGCAAAGCTCAACTCGGCCCGGCGGAGAACGGCCTCCGCCGCGCCGCCGCGCCGGGCCGCCGGCAGCGGCACGACCCGCAGGGCCGCCACGCCGACCGGCTCGGCCACCGGCGGCGACACCGACGAGGTCGGCGCCACGGCTGGCAAGCCGCGGAAGACCGCCGCCAAGCGGCAGCCACGCACCAACCGATCCGAACCGCCCGCCGAGACGCCCGGCGCGGAGGGCTCCGCGGCGACAGACGCGAACGAAGGAACCGAGGAGTGAGCATGACCGCCAAGACCGAACCCAGGAAGATCCCCAACCCGCTGTACGCCGCCGCCGGCGCCGGTGAACTGGCGTACGAGCAGCTGCGCCGACTGCCGGAGCGCGTCGCCGAGCTGCGGGTACGCGTCGCCGAGCTGCGCCCGGTCGTCACCGACGCCGTCTCCGAGCGTGTCGCGGAGCGCAATCTGCGTGCCGATCTCGACAAGCTGCGCGACGGCGCACTACGCAACGCCCAGGTCTTCATCGCCGGTGCGCAGGTGGCGCAGAAGCAGGCCGTGGCCGTGTACGACGAGCTGGTGGCCCGCGGTGAGCGGATCGTCGCCGGTGCCCGTACCGAGCAGGCAAAGGCGCAGCTCGCCACGGCCAAGGCCGAGTTCAAGGACGCCGAGAAGGTGGAGGCGAAGGCCGAGGCCGAGGCCCTCATCGCTGAGCACGCCGAGGACGCCCAGGCTCCGCTTCCGTCGGCGCCGGTGAAGCCGACCAAGCGCACCCGCGCCGCGGCGAACAAGGCCACGGCCGCCAAGTAGTCGATCCGTCCACGGTCGCCGGCCGCTGCGGCGACCCGGTCACGGCCGCCATGGGCGACGTTGCGCAGGACACGTCCGGTGATCCCCGGTACCGCCGACGCGGTACCGGGGATCGCGCTTAAGCTCAACGTATGGCCCTCGCCGCACCGATCTTCTTCAACCACGTCATCGCCTGGGTGAATCTGCTGCTTCTGGTGTTCGCCCTGCTCATCGAGGTGTGGGCGTTCGGGCACTGCCTGCTCCAGCGCCCTGACGCCTTCGGGGCGATCAGCACCCTGCCCAAGGGCGCGTGGCTCGCGATGCTCGGCGGGTCGATCCTGGTGACCCTGCTCGGCGGGCCCACGTTCATCCTCGGCCTGATCGCGATCACCATCGCCGCGGTCTATCTGCTCGACGTCCGGCCGGCCCTGCGTGACGTGATCGACGGCCGCGGATCCTGGTAATGGACTTCCGCTGGCCGCCACCGCCCGACGGCCGCCCCGACCGGTACCGACCGCCGGCCAACCGTGGTCCGCAGACCGGCCGGCCGACGCTGCCCGCGCCGCCGACCGAACTGGTCGCCACCCCGCACGGGGTCGACCTGGAGTGCCTGACCACCGGCTCCGGTCTGCCGGTCACCGTGTTCGCGCACGGGCTGGCCGCCGGTATCGCCGAGACCCGGCCACTGGGTAGCGGTGTACACGGTCGCCGGATCTTCTTCCAGTTCCGCGGGCACGGCCGGTCGGCCGCCCCGGCGGGCCGCTGGAGCTATCTCGACCTTTCCCGCGACCTGCGGGCGGTCGCCGATCTGTTCGGCGCCACCCGGGCGCTCGGCGTCAGCCTCGGCGCCGGCGCGCTGTGCCGGCTCCTGGCAGACAACCCGAGCCGCTTCGACAAGGCCGTCTTCTTCCTGCCCGCGGTGCTCGACCGGCGGCGGCCCCGGGGCGCCGACGGCCGGCTGGCCCGGCTGCTGGCCGCGGTCGAGGCCGGGGACGCGGCAGCGGTGGCCGAGATCGTCTCCCTGGAGGCGCCCCCGCAGTTACGCAACACCCCGGCCGTGTGGGCGTACCTGCGGCAGCGGCTGGACCAGCTCATGCGCGACGGCCTAGCCGAAGGGCTGGCCGAGTTGCCCGAACAGGTGGCGATCGCGGACCGTACCGCGCTGCGCCGGGTGACGGCATCCACCCTCGTGCTCGCCTGTCGTGGCGACGAGTTGCACCCGGTCGAGGTCGCCGAGGAACTGGCGGCCGCGCTGCCGGACGCCACCCTGCACGTGTACGACCGGCCCGGCGTGATCTGGACCGACCGGGCCGATCTGCGGGAACGCATCGCGGGTTTCCTGAATGACTGACCTTTCCTGGATGACTGACTTCACGGCCGTCCTGATCACGACGTACCTGATCAGCAAGAACGGCATCGGGTGGTACCTGACGACGTCGGCCGACCGCGCCCGTCCGGCCGCCGGCCGACGGGAGGGATCGCAACAACCGACCGGTTAGGCTGCCGCCGTGGTAACCACCGTGCGTCAACGCAACGCCGTGTCGGAGTTCTTCACCGGTACCGGCCTGCTCTTCCGGGGCATCGGTCTGGTCGGGCGCAGCCCGCGCCTCCTGCTGCTGGGCCTCGTTCCGGCGGTCATCTCGTTCCTGGTCGTGCTGGCCGCGCTGGCCACGCTGATCTACTTCGCCGGCGACATCGCCGGGGTCCTCACCTGGTTCGCCGACGCCTGGGCGGAGAGCGCGCGCACGGCCGTCCGGGCACTCGCCGGGTTCATGGTCGTGGCCGTCGGGGTCATCCTGGCGGTGATCACTTTCACCACGCTGACCCTCACCATCGGTGACCCGTTCTACGAGGCGATCTCGAAGCGGGTGGACGACCGGTTCGGCGGTGCCGCCGAGGTCGAGGCGGCGTGGTACCGCACCCTCGGGTGGAACCTGG
Source organism: Planosporangium spinosum (assembly GCF_049999945.1). NCBI lineage: Bacteria > Bacillati > Actinomycetota > Actinomycetes > Micromonosporales > Micromonosporaceae > Planosporangium > Planosporangium spinosum. The sequence continues at coordinate 44,276 of NZ_JBLYUB010000025.1, forward strand.
CCGACTCGCTGCGCCTGCTGCTGCTGTCACTGTCGGTGAGTATCGTGCTGTTCGTCCTCGGGTTCGTCCCGCTTCTCGGCCAGACGGTCGTACCCGTCCTCGGCGCCGTCATCGGCGGCTGGTTGCTCGCGGTGGAGATCTCCGGCGTGCCGTTCAACCGGCGCGGGATGCGGCTTCACGACCGGCGCCGGCTGCTGCGCGCCAACCGGGCGCTGACGCTGGGCTTCGGCGTACCCGTGTTCGTGGTCTTTCTGGTGCCGTTCGTCGCGGTGCTGGTGATGCCCGGCGCGGTGGCCGGCGCCACCCTCCTGACCCGGCGGGTCCTGGGACAACCCCATGAGTAGGCGCCCCACCCTGGTCACCGGGGACATCACGGTGCAGGAGGTCGACGCGGTGGTCAACGCGGCCAACTCGTCGCTGCTCGGCGGTGGCGGCGTGGACGGCGCGATCCACCGCCAGGGGGGCCCTGCGATCCTGGCGGAGTGCCGGGCGCTGCGGGCGAGCCGGTACGGCCGGGGCCTGCCGACCGGTGAGGCGGTCGCCACCACGGCGGGCCGGTTGCCGGCCCGGTGGGTGATCCACACCGTCGGCCCGGTCTGGGACCGTGCGGTCGACCGGACACCGCTGCTGCGCGCGTGCTACACCAACTCCCTGCGGGTGGCCACCGAGCTGGGGGTCGGCTCGGTGGCGTTTCCGCTGATCTCCGCCGGGGTGTACGGGTGGCCGAAGCGGGACGCCGTGGTGCAGGCGCTGGACGCCATCCGTACGGCGCCCTCGGCCCCGGCCGACGTGCGGCTGGTGCTCTTCGACGACGCCACCCGGGCCGTCGCCGAGGAGGTGGCCGCCGACCTGTTCGGCTGACCGACCGTGGCCGGCCGCTGACCGACCGCGGTGCGGTGCCGGCCCTCCATGGGCCGGCGCTCGTCCGCCGGTGCTCAGCCGACCCGCAGGGCCTCCAGTAGCGTCCCGTCGCCGGCGACGTCGAGCACGTCGAACGGCACCCGCCCGTGGAGGGCCAGCAGGAGGTCGCTGGCCGTACCGGTGGCGACCACGCGTTCGTGGTGCCGGTCGTGGTCGAGGAGGGTGTCGTTGTCCAGCAGCGCGATCCCGTCGCCGCGCAGCCGCACTTCCCACGCTCCCGCCACGTCGGCCGCCCGCAGCGCGACGACACCATGCCGGTCGAGGGGGCCCCGCCGGTTACCCGACGGCAGCCAGGTGTCGAGCACCTCGGTGATGCCGTCGGCGGCGAGCTTGGCCTCGACGGGCTCGCTGAGGCCGACGGCCATCTGGGCGTCCCACCGGTGGACGGCGGTCTCGTGGGCCATCCGGCGGTGCCAGAACTCGGCCCGTTTGGGCTGCGGGGCCCAGTTCCACGCCGGCAGGGCCGGGTCGATCCAGTCCAGGGTCTTGAGCAGGGTCGTGTACTGCTCGTCCCACCAGGTCAGCAGGTCGACCCCGGTGGGACCGTCGGTATGGTCGCAAGCCTCCGGCCGGGTGGTCACACCTCGGCTGACGTGTGCGGTCACCGTGCGGTAGACGCCCGCCAGGTGGCGGACCAGGTCCTCGACGGTCCAATCAGGGCAGCTCGGGACCGGCAGCGCGAGCGCACCGTCCTGGCCGACAGCCGCGCGGAACGCGGTACTCTCGGCCCGAAGGCCGGCCACCCAGAACTCCTTGTTGAAGTGCGGCTTGCTCATCCCCATCCTTCCCCACCATCAAACGGCCGCGCCGGTGGGATGTCCCGCCGACTCCAGCCTAGGGTGAACCACGTGCCGGAACGTACCCATCGCGTCATGCTTGATTCGCACACCACGTTGCGGCTGGGCGGCCCCGCCGCCGAGCTGGTCGAGGCGTCGAGCGCCGACGAGATCGTCGCCGCTCTCCGGAAGGTGGACCCGAGCGAACCCACCTCCGATGATGCCGCCATATCTGCATTCGTGCTCGCCGGTGGCAGCAATGTGGTCGTCGCCGACGAGGGATACCCGGGCACGGTCGTGCTCCTGCGGAACCGCGGGTTCAGCGTGCGCCGCGACGGTGACCGGGCGACGGTACGCGTCGAAGCGGGCCAGGAATGGGACGAACTGGTCGCCTTCACCGTGGCGGAAGGGTTGGCCGGGCTGGAGTGCCTGTCCGGCATCCCCGGGTCGGCCGGCGCCACGCCGGTGCAGAACGTCGGGGCGTACGGGCAGGAGGTCACCGAGACGATCGCGGCGGTACGGGTCTACGACCGCCGTACCGGCGAAACCCGCACGATGAGCCCGCGGGAGTGCGGCTTCGGGTACCGCACCAGTGTTTTCAAACACAACCCGCGCTACGTCGTGCTGTCGGTGGACTTCTCGCTCGCCGTGTCGACCCGGTCGATGCCCGTCCGGTACGCCGAACTGGCCCGTTCCCTCGGAGTGGCGCCGGGGGAGCCGGCCGAGCTGGGGCGGGTACGCGAGGTGGTGCTCGCGCTTCGGGCCGGCAAGGGCATGGTGCTCGACCCGGCCGACCCGGACACCAACTCAGCGGGCTCGTTCTTCACCAACCCGGTACTGCCGGCGGCGGAGTACGCGGCGCTGTGCGCGCGGGCCGGGGCGGAGCCGCCGGCCTGGTCCGAAGCGGACGGCTCGGTCAAGGTGAGCGCCGCCTGGCTGATCCAGCACGCCGGGTTCTCCCGCGGGTACGGTCACGACGGCTCCGGTGTGGGCATCTCCACCAAGCACACGCTGGCGCTGACCAACCGCGGTACCGGCACGACCGCCGCGCTGCTGGAACTGGCCCGCGAGATCCGGGACGGGGTACGCGACCGGTTCGGCGTGGTGTTGCGCCCCGAGCCGGTACTGGTCAACTGCACCCTCTGACGCCCCACATTTCGTGATCACGGAAACTTTTCCGGCTCGGGGCCCGGAAAAGTTTCCGTGATCATGGCAAGGGGCGGGGTGCGACGGCGGACCAGGGCACGGTCACCTCGCCCAGCCGCCAGCGGCCCGGCCGGTCCAGCACCGGCCAGCCGGCCGCGCGTACCGCCTCGACGCTGCGGCGCCATCGCTGGCGCGGCCCGAACGACGCGTACCCGGCGTTGGCCCGCCAGGCGTCGTCCAGCGCGCTGATCAGGCCGTGAATCGGCGCACCGGGCACGTTGTGGTGGATGAGCGCCTTGGGCAGCCGTTCGGCCAGCGTGGCCGGTGTGTCCAAGGTGGACAGCGCGGCGGCCAGGGTCAGGCTGCGCGGGCCGGCCGCGTCCAGCGTCACCCAGGAGGCCAGCCGTCCCAGCTCGTCGCAGGTACCCTCGACCAGCACCCCGTCCGGCGCGAGCCGGCGCCACACCGTGGCCCAGGCGGAGTCCACCTCGGACTCGTCGTACTGGCGAAGAACGTTCATCGCGCGTACCAGCACCGGTCGCAGGCCGGCCAGTTCGAAGCCGCCGCGCCGGAACTCCAGCGACGGCGGATCGGCGGCCGGTGCGGCGGCTGCCACCCGGGCCGGGTCGATCTCCAGCCCGACGACCCGCACGTCGGGCCGTATCCGGGCGAGCCGGGAGCGCAGCTCGACCGTCGTGACCGGGCTCGCCCCGTACCCGAGGTCCACCACCAGCGGGTCGTCCGCGCCGCGCAGCAGGCCACCGAGCCGCGCGGCGATCCAGTTGTCCACCCGGCGCAGCCGGTTGGGGTTGGTGGTACCGCGGGTGATGGCTCCCAGCGCCACCGGCGGCCTGCCGGCCCCGGTCCCCGCGCGGCGCGGTGCCCGTGGCGCCATCACTCCACCCGGTGCACCTTGTGCTGGGCTGCCTGGGCGAGCGGGCGGACCACCAGCCGGTCCACGTTGACGTGGTGGGGCAGGGTGGCCGTCCACGCTACGCACTCGGCGATGTCGTCGGCGACCAGCGGGTGAGGTACGCCACGGTAGACCGCCGCCGCCTTGTCGGCGTCCCCACCGAAGCGGACCAGCGCGAACTCGTCAGTCTTCACCATGCCGGGGTCGATTTCGACGACGCGTACCGGCCGGCCGCACAGCTCCAGGCGCAGCGTCTCGGCGACCGCGGTCTCGGCGTGCTTGGCGGCCGTGTACCCGCCGCCGCCCTCGTACACGATGAGCCCGGCGGTGGAGCTGACGATGACGATGGTGCCCGCCCCCGACGCCTCCAGCGCGGGCAGGAGGGCCTTGGTCACACGTACCGTGCCGAGGACGTTCACCTCGTACATCCACTGCCAGTCGGCGAGGTCGGCGTCCTCGACGTAGTCACCGCCCCGCGCCCCGCCGGCGTTGTTGACCAGCAGCTCCAGCGGCCCGGGCAGGCCGGCGACGGTCTCCGCCAGGGCGGCCACCCGGGCGTCGTCGGTGAGGTCGACCGCGACCGCGGTCGCCGATCCGCCCGCGTCAGTGATCTCCTTCACCAGCGCGTCCAGGCGGTCGGCGCGCCGTGCGGCGGCGACGACGTGGAAGCCCTCAGCGGCCAGCCGCCGGGCGGTGGCGGCGCCGATCCCGCTGGATGCCCCGGTGACTACGGCGATCTTCTGTGACATGGTTCGATCCTCCCGCTCCGGGCATCTTCGCCCCCACCGGGGGTACACCGGAAGACGGCGCCGCGGCTCCTGGGAAGATGGAGTGCGCCCGGTGTGTTGTGTTGACGGGCGCGTGCAACGGCGACCGCCGCGCGGGGGCGCGGCGGCGACAGAAGGAGTACCGGTGGCGCGAGTGGATTCGCTGCACAATTTTGGTCCCTGCCGCCGTTCCACCCGCTCGGACCTGCCCCGGCGGGTGGCGACCCTCTCGGTGCACACCTCGCCGCTCCACCAGCCCGGCACCGGCGACGCGGGCGGTATGAACGTCTACATCGTCGAGGTGTCCAAGCGGCTGGCCCAGGCCGGTGTCGAGGTCGAGATCTTCACCCGCGCCACGTCGAGTGACCTGCCGCCGGTCGTCGAGATGGCGCCCGGCGTCCTCGTCCGTCACGTGATCTCGGGCCCGTTCGAGGGGCTGGACAAGGAGGAGCTGCCGGCCCAGCTGTGCGCGTTCACCACCGGGGTGCTGCGCGCCGAGGCGGCCCGCGCGCCGGGCTGGTACGAGCTGGTCCACTCGCACTACTGGCTGTCCGGACAGGTCGGTTGGCTGGCCAAGGACCGCTGGGGCGTGCCGTTCGTGCATACCGCCCATACCCTCGCGAAGGTCAAGAACCGGCTGCTCGCCGCCGGTGACACCCCCGAGCCGAAGGCGCGGGTGATCGGTGAGGAACAGGTGGTGGCCGAGGCCGACCGGCTGGTCGCCAACACCCCGACCGAGGCCCGGGAGCTGGTCGACCTGTACGGCGCGGACCTCGGCCGGGTCGCCGTGGTCGAGCCGGGTGTCGACCTCGACCGGTTCTGCCCGCCGCCGGCCGGCGGTGCGGAGGCGGCCAGGCTCGCCGCCCGGCGCCGGTTCGACCTGCCCCCGGACGCGTACGTGGTGGCGTTCGTCGGGCGTATCCAGCCACTCAAGGCCCCCGACGTGCTGCTGCGTGCGGTCGCCGAGCTGCGCGCCCGTGACCCCGAGACGGCGCGGAAGCTGGTCGTCGCGGTCTGCGGCGGCCCGAGCGGCACCGGCCTGCAACGGCCGGAAGCCCTGATCGAACTCGCCGCCGACCTGGGCATCTCCGACTCCGTCCGGTTCCTGCCGCCGCAGCCCGGTGACGCGCTCGCCGAGCTGTACCGGGCCGCCGACCTGGTCGCCGTGCCGAGCTTCAACGAGTCCTTCGGCCTGGTGGCGCTGGAGGCGCAGGCGTGCGGTACGCCGGTGGTCGCCGCGGCGGTCGGCGGGCTGGTGACGGCGGTGCGCGACGGAGTCTCCGGCGTACTGGTGGACGGCCACGACCCGGCCGACTGGGCGACTGTGATCGGGGGCCTGCTGCGCGCCCCCGGCGAGCGGGACCGGCTCGCCGGTGGTGCGGCGGCCCACGCCCGCAACTTCTCCTGGAACCGCACGGCCTGCGGCCTGCTCGCGGTGTACCGGGAGGCGCTGGGCGAGCACCGCGCCCGCCGCGCCGCGGTGTCCACGGGGGCATGTTCGTGACCGGTGCCGATCGGGTACCAGGCGCGGACGGCGGTCGAGGGGGAGACGTGAGCGACGAGCAGGAGCGCGTGAGCGCGCTGATCGAAGCGGTGTGCGCCGAGCGCGAGGTCCCGGTGGAGCGCACCGGCGACCACTCGTTCGTGGTGACGCTGCCCGGCGCGCACAAGCTGAAGACGAACTGCAACCTGATCGTGGGCGAGCACTCGCTGCGCGTCGAGGCGTTCGTGATGCGCCAGCCGGACGAGAACCGCGAGCAGCTGTGGGCCTGGCTGTTGAAGCGCAACGCCCGGATGTACGGCGTGGCGTTCGCCATTGACGATGTGGGCGACATCTATCTGACCGGTCGGGTGTCGTTGCCGGCGATCACCACCGAGGAGCTCGACCGGCTGCTAGGTTCGGTGCTCACGTACGCGGACGAGAGCTTCGATCCGATGCTCGAGATCGGGTTCGGCACCGCGATCCGGCGCGAGTGGGAGTGGCGCGTCAAGCGTGGCGAGCCGCTGGACAACCTGCGGGCATTCGAACACTTCATCAAACGAACAGGCTGAGGTACGGGGATGGCCGGGTCGACAGCGTCACGAACCGAATCTGTCGAGCCGGCCGTCCCGGTCGCCGTCGCCGGTGACGAGCCACCGCCGTTCGCCTGGCGGCCGGTGGCGGTACTGGCCGCCGGGATCGCCGCGCTGCTGGCCGCGACCTCCGGCCGGTACGACTACCACCGCGACGAGCTGTACTTCCGGCAGCTCGGCCGGCACCTCGCGTGGGGGTACGTCGACCAGCCGCCGCTGACGCCGCTGCTGGCCCGGATCGCCACCGCCGTCCTCGGCGACTCGGTGTGGGCCCTGCGGGTGCCCTGCCTGCTGAGCGTGGTGGCGACCGTCTTCGTCGTCGCGCTGATCGCCCGGGAACTGGGCGGCGGGCGGACCGCACAGGTGCTCGCGGCCGCCGGGGTGCTGTCGGTGTTCCCGCTGATCTCCGGGCACGTGCTGCTGACCTCGACGGTGGACCTGGTCATCTGGTCGGTGCTGATCCTCTTCGTGATCCGGGCGCTGCACCGGGACGCGCCGCGCTGGTGGCTGGCGGCCGGCACCGTGGTGGGGGTCGGCCTGTACAACAAGCACCTGGTCGTACTGCTGCTGCTCGGGCTGGCCGGCGGCCTGCTGCTGGCCGGCCCCCGCCGGGTCCTGCGGTCGGGCTGGCTGTGGGCGGGCGTCGCGCTCGCCCTCGTCATCGGCGCGCCGAACCTCGTCTACCAGGCCACCCACGACTGGCCGCAGCTGGCGATGGCGGAGGCCCTGCGGCGAAACAAGGGCGACGAGGCGCGGATCACCCTGGTGCCGTTCCAGCTCATCCTGCTCGGACCGCTGCTGGTGCCGGTCTGGGTCGCCGGCCTGGTGTCGCTGCTGCGCAACCCGGCGCTGCGGGCGGTGCGGGCGCTCGGTGTCGCGTACCCGCTGATGTGCGTCCTGCTGTTCGCCCTCGCCGGGCAGCCGTACTACACGGTCGGGCTGCTGCTGGCGCTGTACGCCGTGGGCAGTGTGGCGACGGCCCGGTGGCTGGCCGCGGGGGGACCGCGCCGGTGGGTGGGCACGGTCGCGGTGGTCGGCGCCAACGCCGTGTTGTCGGCGGTCATGGCGATACCGGTGCTGCCGCTGCCGGTACTCGCGCAGACCCCGATCCCGGCTGCCAACCAGACCGTCGCCGACCAGATCGGCTGGCCGGCGTACGTGCGCCAGGTCGCCGACGTCCACCGGATGCTGCCGCCCGACGAGCGGGCCGGCGCGGTCATCGTCACCGGCAACTACGGCGAGGCCGGCGCCCTCGACCGGTACGGCCGCGGCTACGGGCTGCCCAGGGCGTACAGCGGCCAGAACGAGCTGTACCGGCAGGGGCCGCCCCCGGAGTCGGCCCGTACGGTGGTCGTGGTCGGCGGCTTCTCCGACGCGTACCTCGCGGCGCGCTTCGCGTCCTGTGTGGTCGCTGGGCGCCTCGACAACGGGGTCGGTGTCGACAACGAGGAGCAGGGACTGCCGGTCCGGATCTGCCGGGATCCCCGGGGCTCGTGGCGCGAGCTCTGGCCGAGGTTCCAGCACTTCGACTGACGGCGACACCGTTCCGGTCCGCCGGGGACCGGCCCTGCTCCGGATCCCGGCGGGCAGGTGACCGTGGTCACGTGTCCGCTAGCCGTCAGCCGGACTGTGCGGAGGGCGACAGTTCGGCAGTGTGCGGTTCGGGATCCTTGGATCCCACGGTGAGCCGTGGGGTTGGTCGACCCGCCTGCTGGGGGGAGTCTCGGGGGGACGGGTCGATGCGGCCGCGGACGGTGTCCGGCTGCTGGGGAGCCGGCGGACCCCGTCCGCCGCGGCTGGAGCGGGGCGGGCGGCGCGAGCGTGGGGGCACGCGCCGCCCGCCGTCGTCGATATCGCCACGGGTGCTGGGCTGGTTGGGGTGCCTTGATCGTCACACCTTCCGGGAAAGTGTGGTGTCAGCCCCGGTCAGATACCACAACTTCCCGGACGTTGTGTCGAGCAACGGCGGCGGTACGGCGTTCGCGCGCCGGGGACGCCGCGAGGTGACCGGCGGCGGCGAGGACACCGGCCAGCCCGCACAGCGTCCAGTGCCAGTCGCCCAGGTTCTGCAGGCTCCAGCCGCCGACGGCCGGGGCGACGAACCCCGCCGCGGGGAACGTCAGGTAGAACACTGCCTGGTAACGCCCGCGCAGTTCGGGCGGGGACAGTTCGGCGTTGATCTCGGCGTTCGGGGGAGCGGCGAGCATCGACCCGACCGTCCACACGGTCGCGGCCACCAGGTACGCCGGCAGCGCGTCCACCAGGCCGACCGCGCCGATGCCGACGGCGAGGACGGCGGTGGCGACCGCCAGCACGTGACCCTTCAGCCGGCCGGCGATCAGCCGCGGCACGAACAGCTGCCCCAGTACGATCAGCGCCCCGGCGAACGCCGCGACCAGGCCGTACGCCGACGGCCGCAGCCCGTCGGCACGCATGGCGAGCGGCAGGATCGTCGAGGTCTGCGTCGTGAGCACGGCCGAGACGAACGTCAGCCCGACGAACGCCAGGAAGATCCGGTCGGTGAGGGCGGTGTGCAGGCCACCCTGCTGCTCGCCGACGGGCCGGCCGCCCGACCGCTCTGCGGCGGGCCGGCGCGCGGTGCCGCGGGTCTCCGGGACCCGCAGCAGGATCACGAACGTGACCAGCGTGGCCGCCGCGTCGACGGCGAACAGCAGCGTGAAGCTGGCCTCGGCGACGATGCCGGCGAGCAGCGAGGCGCCGGCCACCCCCAGGTTGAACGCCCAGAACTGGAGGTTGAAGGCGCGGGTACGGTCGGGCTCGGGGGTGACGTCGACGATCGCGGCCACGAACGCCGGCCCGGCCATCGACTGGGCGAGGCCGATGAGCGCGGTGACCATCGCGATCATCGGTAGCCAGGTGGACCAGGCGAGGACGAGCATCAGGACGGCCGCCGCGCCGTGGCAGGTGAGCAGCGTCGACCGGCGGCCCCACCGGTCGGCCAGCACCCCGCCGGCCAGTACGCCGACCGCGCCGCCGATCCCGTGGGCGCCGACGACCAGTCCCGCGACCGCCGGCGACAGGCCACGGGCGCTGGTCAGATACAGCGACAGGAACAGCACCGCGAAGCCGCCGAGCCGGTTGATGAAGAATCCGGCCCACAGGTACCAGTAGGTGCGTGGTAGCCCGCCGATGTTCGCCCGGTACCAGGCCCGCATCCCACGCCTCTCAGTTAGGTTTGCTAACTGCTAGATCGTAACCAGCTTGTCATCCCGATTTCCGGCCGGCGGAGCCGTCGCGGCCTGCACCTGTGCGATACGCCGCTCCCGGGCCGGAGCGGCGGCGAGGTTCCATGCCCCCGCGACCAGCCCGAGCCCGAGGCAGCCGAGCCAGAGGGCCGGTCCGCCGGCCTCCTGCTGGACGAAGCCGCCGAGTACCGGCGCCGCGAAGCTCGCGAGCTGCCACGAGAGGCTGAACAGGCCCTGGTACCGGCCGCGCATGGCGACCGGTGACATCGCCGCGAGCAGCGCCGAGTTCGACGGGGCGTTGAGCATCTCGCCGAACGTCCAGACCAGGACGGTCGCCGCGTACCAGGCCGGCGTGTGCGCGAAGGCCGTCAGCCCGAAGCCGAGGCCCATCACGACGGCGGACACCGCGAGCACCCGGGTCGGGCGACGGTCGCGCAGCAGGCGGGTGACGAGGAACTGCCCGGCGACGATGAGGATGCCGTTGAGCGCGATCACCAGGCCGAACGTCCGGCTGGACAGGCCGTCGGCGCGCATCGAGATCGGCAGCATCGACATGTGTTGGAGCATGACCAGCGCGACGAGCAGGTTGCAGACGACGAACCCGAGGAAGGCGCGGTCCTGGACGACGGTCCGCAGGCTGCCGCCCCGGTCGGTGGCGTCCGCGCCGATGACCGGGCGGGTCTCGGGTACCTTCACCGCGATCAGCACCGCGGCCGCCGCGGTGGTCATCGCGTCGAGGACGAACAGCAGCAGGTAGCCGGCCTGGGCGGCGAACCCGGCGAGGATGGCGGCGGCGCTGAACCCGAGGTTGACCGCCCAGAAGTACGCCGAGAAGGCGCGCATCCGGTCGGTGTCCGGGACGATGTCGGCGATCATGGCGCCCAGCGACGGGCGGGCGGCCTCGGCGGCCAGTCCGAGCGCCGCGGCCGCGGCGGCGATCGTCAGCGGTTGGCTGGCCAGGCCGAGCAGCACCATGAGGACCGAGGAGGTGCCGAGTGCCGACAGTACGGTCGGGCGGCGGCCCCACCGGTCGGCCAGGTAGCCGCCGAGCGTCACGCCGGCCGCCCCGCCGGCTCCGTACAGGCCGACCACGGCGCCCGCCGCGGAGGGCGAGAAATGGCGCTCGGCGGTGAGGTAGAGCGCCAGGAACAGGACGACGAAGCTGCCGGCCCGATTGATCAGCGTTGCGGTCCACAGCGCCCAGAACCGGCCGGGAAGCCTGCCCGTCGTGCCGTGTGCCGGCCTTCGTAACCATTCCACGCTGGTGCCCCCGTAATGACCATTTGCCAGTGCGATCCTTACAGCCTAGGTCGGCTCCCGATCATCACGACACCTGTTTACGCGTGTCCGTGATCACGGCTGCCACCTGGCGGTCACCGTGGCCCCGGCGGGTGGCCGGTCGCCCAGCGGGCGGGTGCGCGAAGATGTGTGGCATGAGCGAAGTCGGGACGCTGGTGCTGCTGCGCCACGGCGAGAGCGAGTGGAACGCCAAGAATCTGTTCACCGGCTGGGTCGACGTGGACCTCAGCGCCAAGGGCGAGGCGGAGGCGCGTCGCGGCGGCGAGCTGCTGCGCGAGCACGACCTGCTGCCTGATCTGGTGCACACCTCGGTGCTGCGCCGCGCCATCCGTACGAGCGAGATCGCCCTGAACGCCGGTGATCGCCTGTGGATCCCGGTGTACCGGAGCTGGCGACTCAACGAGCGCCACTACGGGGCCCTGCAGGGAAAGAACAAGAAGCAGACCCTCGAGCAGTACGGCGAAGAGCAGTTCATGCTGTGGCGTCGCTCCTACGACACCCCGCCGCCGCCGATCGCCGACGACGACGAGTGGTCGCAGGTCGGGGACCCGCGGTACGCGATGTTGCCGCCGGAGCTGATGCCGCGGACGGAGTGCCTCTCCGACGTCGTCCACCGGATGCTGCCGTACTGGTACGACCGGATCGTGCCGGACCTGCTCGACGGGAAGACGGTCCTGGTCGCCGCGCACGGCAACTCGCTGCGCGCGCTGGTCAAGCACCTCGACCGGATCTCCGACGAGGCGATCGCCGGGCTCAACATCCCGACCGGCATCCCGCTGCGGTACGACCTCGACCGCGACCTGCGGCCGACCACCCCGGGCGGGGTGTACCTCGACCCCGAGGCGGCGCGCGACGCGGCGGCCGCGGTGGCGAACCAGGGCCGGTAACTACGCCGATCGTGGACACTTGGCGGGCCTGTGGCGCCGTCAAGTGTCCACGATCGCGGAAGAACCTACGGGGCGTTCTCGCCGGTGACCAGGAAGACGACGTGCCGGCCGACGTTGACGGCGTGGTCGGCGTACCGCTCGTAGAAGCGGCCCAGCAGGGCGACGTCGACCGCCGCCTCGACCCCGTGCGACCAGCCCGGGTCGAGGACGACCTTGAACAGTTGGCGGTGCAGGTCGTCCATCACGTCGTCGTCGCGTTCGAGCTGCGCGGCGACGACCGCGTCGAGGTTGGTCAGCGCGGTTGCGATCTTGCCCGCCAGCAGGTCGGCGATCCGGCCCATGTGCTCGACCACGTCGGTCAGCTCGGGGGCGAGGACGGGTGCCGGGTGGCGGCGCAGTACCGACCGTGCCACGTGCTCGGCCAGGTCACCCATCCGTTCCAGGTCACCGGCCACGTGCAGGGCGGTCAGGACCACCCGCAGGTCGGAGGCGACCGGTGCCTGCCGGGCGACCACGTCGTACACCTTGTCCTCGACGATCCGGTACAGCGCGTCGATTTCGGCGTCCCGGTCACACACCTGCTCCGCGTCGGTCTGGTCGGCCTTGAGTAGGGCGTCCGTGGCGCGCCGCATGGCTGCCTGGACCGACTCCGCCATCGCCACCAGCGTGCGGCCGATCTGGGCGAGATCCGCCCGGAATTCTTCGCGCATGACACTCCTGAACATGAGGCTGGCCGCTCAGACTATTCCGGACGGGGGCTCACGTCGGGGCAGATGAGTGAACGGGGTACCGCGCGCCGGTGAACAATCGACGAAAGGCTGTCCGGGGGCGCGAACTGACCGGCTTGATACGGCCGGTGGGCCCTTACCATCGGCGGATGCCGTCCGGTTACCTCGTTGTGATGTCCGCCGTGCTGCTCGGACTCGCCGTGGTGGCGGTTGCCGTGGCGGGTGCGCGCCGGCGGCGTACCGTCATGGTCGTGTCGCCAGCAGTACCGGGTGGGCGGCCTGTGGGCGGGGATTCCCAGGTGGATCCGGTAGCCCGCGGGTCGGCGGCCACCTCCGTCCCGTCTCCGTTCCCACCGACCGCCGGGGATCCGCCGGCCGGGGCAGCCCTGGAGGTGTCGCGGCCCGCGGACGCCCAACCTGACCGGACCCTCCTGGAGGTGCCGCAACCCGGTGGCGCCCCGCTGGCCCGGGCCGCCCTGGAGGCACTGCGGGTGGGCATCCTGGTCCTCGACGCCGCCGACCGTCCGGTGGTGGCCAACCCCGCGGCGAGGGACATGGGCCTGGTGCGCGGGCGGAGCGGCGGCGGATTCGACGCGCACAGCATCGTGCGTACCCTCGCCGGCCAGGTGCGCCGGTCCGGCGTGAGCCGGGAGGTGGAGCTGGACCTTCCCCGCCCGCGCGGCATCGAGGGCAGCAGCGCCGAACTGCTCGGGGTACACGTACGGGCCTCCGCCCTGGACGCCGGGCACGTCGTGGTGGAGGCGGCCGACGTGACCGAGGCACACCGGGTGGCGCGGGTGCGCCGCGACTTCGTCGCCAACGTCAGCCACGAGCTCAAGACCCCGGTCGGTGCTCTTCAGCTACTGGCCGAGGCGCTGCTGGAGGCCACCAGCACCGACGAGGCCACCAGCACCGACGAGGCCGGCGCGGTGGGTACCGGTACCGGCCAGGCCGGGGGCGCGTCCGACCCCGCCGCGGCCCGGCGCTTCGCCGAGCGCATCCAGAAGGAGTCGATCCGGCTCGGGCGGCTCGTCAGCGAGCTGCTGGAGCTGTCGCGCCTGCAGGGCGCCGAGCCGCTGCCCGAGCCGCAGCCGGTCTCGGTCGACCGGATCGTCGCGGAGGTGCTGGACCGTACCCGTACGCCGGCGTCGGCCAAGGACATCGAGGTGCTGTTCACCGGCGAGCGGGAGTTGACCGTGTACGGCAGCGAGAGCCAGTTGGTGACGGCCGTCACCAACCTGGTGGAGAACGCCATCGCGTACTCGCCGGAGCGCACCCGCGTGACCGTGGACGCCCGCACGAGCGCCGACGGTGTGGAGGTCGCCGTCGTCGACCAGGGAATCGGTATCGAGCCACGGGACCTGGACCGGATCTTCGAGCGGTTCTACCGGGCCGACCGGGCCCGGTCCCGCGCCACCGGCGGTACCGGTCTGGGGCTGGCTATCGTCAAGCACATAGCCACCAACCACGCTGGCCGGGTTGACGTGAGCAGTACCGTCGGCGTGGGGTCGACGTTCACCCTACGGCTGCCTGGACGTCCCCCGGACGTCTCCCTGCCGCTACCGGCCTCGGCTGAGATCGAGCCGAACTAGATCGTCAAGGAAGGAACGGACGTTGTCGCGAGTGCTGGTGGTCGAGGACGAGGAGTCGTTCTCCGATGCCCTGTCGTTCATGCTGCGCAAGGAGGGCTTCGAGGTCTCCGTGGCGGCGACCGGCACGGAGGCGATGACCGAGTTCGACCGTACCGGCGCCGACATCGTGCTGCTGGACCTGATGCTTCCCGAAATGTCGGGTACCGAGGTGTGCCGGCAGCTACGCGCCAAGTCGCACGTACCGATCATCATGGTGACCGCCCGGGACAGCGAGATCGACAAGGTCGTGGGGCTGGAGCTCGGTGCCGACGACTACGTGACGAAACCGTACTCGCCCCGCGAGCTGGTCGCCCGGATCCGCGCGGTACTGCGCCGGCAGGCCGCCGGTGACGCCGCCGACCTGACCCCGCCGACCCTGTCCGCCGGGCCGGTGCGCATGGACGTGGACCGGCACGTGGTGACCGTCGACGGCGACACCGTGCAGCTACCGCTCAAGGAGTTCGAACTGCTCGAACTGCTGCTGCGCAACGCCGGCCGGGTCCTCACCCGCGGGCAGCTCATCGACCGGGTGTGGGGCGCCGATTACGTCGGCGACACCAAGACCCTGGACGTGCACGTCAAGCGGCTGCGCTCCAAGATCGAGCCGGAGCCGTCGGCGCCGCGCTACATCGTGACCGTGCGCGGCCTCGGCTACAAGTTCGAACCGTGAGCGCTCCCGTCTTCCCGTGAGCGCGGCCGTCTTCCCG
Source organism: Planosporangium spinosum (assembly GCF_049999945.1). Classification (NCBI taxonomy): domain Bacteria; kingdom Bacillati; phylum Actinomycetota; class Actinomycetes; order Micromonosporales; family Micromonosporaceae; genus Planosporangium; species Planosporangium spinosum. The sequence continues at coordinate 59,330 of NZ_JBLYUB010000025.1, forward strand.
TCAGGGGGACGCCGGGTGCTTCGCCACCAGGCCCAGCTCCACCCGGGCCGCGCACAGCCGGGCGAGCTTCTCGTACGCCGCCTCGCCGATCAACGCGGTCAGCTCCGGCCCGTACTCCTCGTACATCGGCCGGGTGCCGACGTGCGCCTCCGGCGACGAGGTGCACCACCAGTGCAGGTCGTGACCGCCCTCGCCCCAGCCCCGGCGGTCGAACTCGCCGAGCACCGACAGCAGGACCTTCGACCCGTCCGGGCGCTTGGTCCACTGCTGGTCCCGACGGATCGGTAGCTGCCAGCAGACATCCGGCTTGTACTCCAACGGGTGCACGCCGTCGCGCAGCGCCTGGGCGTGCAGCGCACAGCCGCCCCCGCCGGGGAAGTCGGCTTCGTTGAGGAACACGCACGGCTCATCCGGGCCCCGGGTGGCGGTGCGCCGTGCCGGGGAGTCGCCGTCGATCGTGTCCATCTCGGTGTAGTTCTTGAAGCCGCGCCGGAAGTGCTGCCAGGTCTCGGGCGTCAGCTTCTTCGCCGCCGCGCGTACCCGCTTCTCGTCGTCGGAGTCGGTGAAGAACGCACCGTGCGAGCAGCAGCCGTCCGCGGCCCGGCCGGCGACGATGCCGTGGCAGCCGCGGGCGAAGATGCAGGTCCACCGCGACAGCAGCCACGTCAGGTCGGCCCGGATCAGGTGCTCGGGGTCGGCCGGGTCGACGAACTCCAGCCACTCGCGCGGGAAGTCCAAGCCGACCTCGCGGCTGCGCGGGTCGTCCGATTTAGTGTGATCGTCCGAATTTTCCACCGTGACCATAATCTCCACCACCACGCCGACTACCGTACGCGGCTACCCGGCGAGATCTACGGTATGCGGATGCGACTCGGCGTACTTGATGTGGGATCCAATACCGTCCACCTGCTCGTGGTCGATGCCCACCACAGTGCGCATCCGTGGCCGGCGCACTCGGAGAAGGTCGGACTGAGGCTCGCCGAGAAGATCGGCTCCGACGGCAAGCTGAGCCGGGCCGGGGCGGATGCGCTGGTCGAGGCGGTGGCGAAGGCCCGGGACGCCGCCGCGAGCCGACAGACCGAGGACCTGCTGGCATTCGCCACCTCGGCGGTACGGGACGCCGCCAACTCCGCGGCGGTACTGCGTCGGGTACGCGACGAGACCGGGGTCGACCTGCAGGTGCTCTCCGGCGAGGCCGAGGCGATCATGACGTTCCTCGCGGTGCGGCGCTGGTTCGGCTGGTCGGCCGGGCGGCTGCTGGTACTCGACATCGGTGGCGGTTCGCTGGAGCTGGCGTCCGGAATCGACGAGGAGCCCGACGCCGCGCTCTCGCTGCCACTGGGGGCCGGCCGGCTCACCCGGGACTGGCTGACGTGTGATCCGCCGTCCCCGGTGCAGGTCGAGAAGCTGTGCGAATACGTCGACGAGCAGGTCGCGAAGGCGGTGGAGAAGCTGCCCGGACGCTGGGACCGGGCGGTGGCGACCTCCAAGACGTTCCGGACGCTGGGGCGCCTCGCCGGTGCCGCCCCGTCGAGCGCCGGTCGCTGGGTGCCGCGCCGGCTCACCCGTACCGGGCTGCACCAGGTGTTCGGCTTCATCCGCCGGATGCCGTCGGCCGCGCTGGCCGAGATGGACGGGGTCAGCGCCGGTCGGGCACACCAACTGCTCGCCGGGGCGGTGGTGGCGGAGACGGCGATGCGCCGGCTGGGCATCGACTCGGTGGACCTGTGCCCCTGGGCACTGCGGGAGGGCGTGATCCTGCGCCGTCTCGACATCCTGACGGGGTGACACCGGCGGTGTCCCGCTGCGGATCATATCCACCGGCGTACCGCTGGGATGACGCCCACAAATCAGCCGTGAAGCGCGGTATCTCGGCTTTTTGGCCGGTACGGCGGCTAGGCTGAAGCGGTGACGCCCGTCCTGCTATCGACCTCGTCCGTGTTCCCGGAGCCCACCGCCGCCGCCTTCGAGGTGGCCGCCACGCTCGGTTACGACGGGCTGGAGGTCATGGTCTGGAACGACGCGGTCAGCCAGGACTCCGGGGCTCTGCGCGGGCTCTCCGAGCACTACGGGGTTCCGGTCCTGTCGGTGCACGCGCCGTGCCTGCTGGTGACCCAGCGGGTGTGGAGCGCCGACCCGTGGGAGCGGCTGCGGCGCGCCGCCGAGCTGGCGGAGACCCTCGGCGCACCGACCGTCGTGGTGCACCCGCCGTTCACATGGCAGCGCGACTACGCCCGGGGCTTCAGCACCGGACTGGGCCGGGTAGCGGTGAAGCACCCGTCGGTCCGGTTCGCGATCGAGAACATGTACCCGGTGCGGATGGCCGGTCGGGAGTTCGTGCCCTACTCGCCGGGGTGGGACCCGACGGTCGCCGGGTTCGACGACTACACGCTCGACCTGTCGCACTGCGCCGCCTCGCGGACGAACTCGCTCACCATGGCCGACGCGATGGGGGACCGGCTCAGCCACGTGCACCTCGGCGACGGTACCGGGGAGGGCCGCGACGAGCACCTCGTGCCCGGCCGGGGCAGCCAGCCGTGCGCCGAGCTGCTCCAGTCACTGGCGCGGCGGGGCTTCCATGGATCGGTCGCGGTGGAGGTCTCCACCCGCCGGTCGGCCAGCCGGGCCGAGCGCGAGGCCGACCTCGCCGAGGCGCTGGCCTTCGCCCGCCAGCACCTGGGCACCCCGTCCACCGTGGACGTGTGAGTGCGGGACACCGGACAGCCGGCCGGGCTGGCACCATGTACCGGTGCGCGTCGACGACCTGATCACCGCAGAGCACCACGGCGAGCTGCCTGAGCTGCTCTTCTTCTGGGGGCATCGACCCGCGGCACGCGGCGGGGTCGGCAAGTCCTGCCTGAGCCAGTGGTACCCGGCGTCCTTCGATGTCGACGGCACCACGTACCCCACGGCCGAGCATTACATGATGGCCGCCAAGGCCCGGCTGTTCGGCGACGCCGCGGCGGCGGAAGCGGTCCTGGCCGCGCCGACCCCGGACCGGGCCAAGAGCGTCGGGCGGCGGGTGCGGCGCTTCGACGAGCGGACCTGGGCGGCGCACCGCTACGACGTCGTGGTCGCCGGTAACCTGGCCAAGTTCCAGCAGCACCCGCCGCTGCTACGGTTCCTGCTCGCCACCGGCTCACGCGTGCTGGTCGAGGCGAGCCCGGACGACCGGATCTGGGGCATCGGCCTGAGCGCCGAGGCGCCCGACGCGCAGAGCCCGGCGCGCTGGCGCGGCCAGAACCTCCTCGGCTTCGCCCTGATGGAGGTCCGCGCCAAGCTCGGGTGAGCAGGTCAGGCGACGATCACCGGGACAGCCGGTCAGGCGACGGTCACCGGGATCGGCTCGGACTCCGCGGCCTTCTTGCGGGCCCGGTGCGCCGCCACGTGCGAGCGGGTGGCGCAGCGCTCGGAGCAGAAGCGGCGGCAGCAGTTCGACGAGGTGTCGAGGTACACGTTCCCGCAGCGCTCGTCGGCGCAGATGCCGAACCGGGAGCTGCCGTGCTCGCACAGCCACACCGCCAGCCCCCACGCCGCCCCGGCGAGGTACTCGGAGCTCACCGCCGAGCCGCGGCCGGTGACGTGCATGTGCCAGTCGTTGCTGTCGTGCCCGGAGATCCGCGGTCGGATCGGGTACGCCTCCAGCAGAGCGTTCAGCTCCTCCACGGCCTCGGCGTCGCGGCCGGCGGAGCCGTGCTCGAACACCTCCCGCAGCCGCCTCTGCGCGCGTTTGATGGCGGTGAAGTCCCGCTCGGTGGCTTCCGCAGCCATCCATCCCTGTTCGCCGAACAGCTCCTTCAGGTCGGCCAACCCCGCCAGCGGTGCGTTGACGATGTCGACGGCCGACCGGGCGTACGCGTCGAAGTCCACGCGACAAAGGTAGACAAGAAATCCGCCGCGCCCTAGTCCACGGGTATCGGGCCCTGGTCCACGGGTATCAGGTGCGGCAGAAACCGGGCGTATCCATCGGTGATCAGGCCGTCGCTCTCCCGGAACCCGGTCCGGCCGCCTCGCCCCGGCCGTCGGCGTCGGCGCAGTTCCGGTCGCCCGGTCCCGTTCCTGTCGCCCGGTCCGGTGGGCGCGGATCGCCTGGTCGGTGTCAGTCGCCTCAGACCGGCGCACCTGTCGGAGGCGGGGGCTACGCTGACGCTCATGTTCCGATCGGTGATCCTCGCCGCCGCCGGGTCTTCCCAGGTGGAGCGGCTTGTCCAGACCGTCCCGCTGAGCCGCAACGTGGTCCGCCGGTTCGTCGCGGGTAGCACGCGTGACGACGCGCTCCGCGCCACCGGCGACCTCGTCGGCGACGGCCTCGCGGTGACGCTCGACTATCTGGGCGAGGACACCACCACGCCGGCCGACGCCGAGGCGACCCGCGACGAGTACCTCGCGCTGCTCGATGCCCTGGCCGCCGCCGAGCTGACCCCCGCGGCCGAGGTGAGCGTGAAGCTGTCCGCCCTGGGGCAGGCGTTCGACGAGAAGCTCGCCGAGGAGTACGCGCGGGCGATCTGCGCGAAGGCGTCCGAGGCGGGGACCACGGTCACCCTCGACATGGAGGATCACACCACCACCGACGCGACGCTGGAGACGCTGGCCCGGCTGCGCGCGGACTTCCCGACCGTCGGCGTGGCGCTGCAGGCGTACCTGCGGCGCACCGAGGCGGACTGCCGGGAGCTGGCGACGACCGGGTCGCGGATCCGGTTGTGCAAGGGCGCCTACGCCGAGCCCGAGTCGGTCGCCTACCAGTCCCGGCTCGACGTCGACAAGTCGTACGTGCGCTGCATGAACATCCTGCTGGCCGGCGACGGGTACCCGATGATCGCAAGCCACGACCCGCGGGTGGTGGCGATCGCCGAGGACCGGGCCAAGTGGTTCGACCACTCGGCCGACGAGTTCGAGTTCCAGATGCTGTACGGCGTCCGGCCGGAGGAGCAGCTGCGGCTGGCCAAGGACGGGTACACCGTGCGGGTCTACGTGCCGTACGGCACCCAGTGGTACGGGTACCTGATGCGCCGGCTGGCCGAGCGCCCGGCCAACCTGGCGTTCTTCGCGCGGGCGTTGGGTTCGCGGCGCTGACGGGTGCCGGGCTCGCGGCGCTGACGGGTGCCGGGCTCGCGGCGCTGGCGTCACTCGCGGGGCTGACGTCGCATCGGATACCCATCGACTTGCGCTTTCAGAGAGCGTGGTGACTCGGTATCGCGTAGCGTCCAATCGTGACCGACGAGCCCGAACCCGGGGCCGTTCCGGCTGGGCCGGTCGGGTCCGGTCCGCTGCGGCCACCGCCGTACCCACTGGCCGGGCCGCGCTGCCGGTCGGCACCGCTCGGCCGGCTGGTCCTCTGCCTGGCCGTGCTGTGCGGTCTGCTCGGCACCCCTGCCCTGGTGGCCGGTGCCGGCAACCGGTGGTGGCCGCTCGACCGGGCGGCGATGGCGATGAGGCAGCAGAGCGCCCCGGGGGCCGCGCCCGGCGCGGAGCCGGCCGTGGCCGCCGGGGCGGCCGCCCGTGCCACCGTGATCCGCCGGTCCCGGGTGCGCGCCGCGCTACAGGCGGCGCTCGACGCGCAGGCCGCGGCGCTGCTGCGCGGCGACGAGGCCGGCTTCCTCGCCCCGGTCGATGCGGGCGCCACCGCCCTCGTGGACGAGCTGCGCCGGCGCTTCGGGGTGCTGCGCGCCCTGCGGGTGGCGGGCTGGACGGAGACGCTCGGCGGCGAGCCCGAGCCGGTCGACGGCGGCTGGCGGGTGGTGGTGCGGATCGGGTACTGCTTCGTCGTGGTGGGCTGCGAGCCGGTGACGGTGCCGGTGGTCACCCGCTGGACGGACCGCGCCGGGTCGCCGAGCCTCGTCGAGTTCGGCACCTCCGCCGGCGCCGACCTCGGCCCCCGACCGTGGGAGGTCAGCGACCTGCGGGTCGCGGTGGGCCGGCGGGTCCTGATCGCCGCCCCGCCGCGGTACGCCGACCGCCTGGGCACGCTGCTCGAGGCGGCCGAGGCGGCCGCTTCGATCGCCGACCGGTACGCCCGCTGGTCGGCGCCGCCCGGCCGGTACCTCGTCGCGATCGCCGGACCGGACGAGTGGCGCCGCTGGTACGGCGTGCACCAGGCCGACTGGGTCGCCGGGTACGCCATGCCGGTAGCCGACCACGACACCGAGATCGTGCTCAACGGGCAGCGGGTCGACGGCGCGGAGGTCGTCGACACGCTGCGGCACGAGTTCACCCACGTGGTGACGCTCGACCGGGTCGGGCGGGACTACTCGGGGCAGTGGTGGCTGGTCGAGGGGATCGCCGAGTACGTGCGGATGGTGGGCCGACCGCTGGCCGACTACGAGTTGCTGGGTGTATCGCGCCGGTACGTCCGCGCCGGCCACGCGACCGACGTGGGGAGCCTGGCCGAGCCGCCGGCCGACGCCCCGGCCGAGGACGCCGCCGGTCGGTACGGGATCGCTTTCCTGACCGTACGGTGCCTGGCCGAGCGGTTCGGCGAGGAGCGGCTGCTGCGCTTCTTCGACCGGGTGGTACGCCACGGCGCCCCGGTGGCGGAGGCCGCGGTCGTCGCGCTCGGCCGGGACTGGGCCGGGACGGCCGGCGGCTGCGCCGGGTACGTGCGGCGGAGCCTGACCTGACGCCCGCCGCACCGCCCGGGCCGCCGGCCGGTCGTGACCAGCGAAACGATGTGCGGTGCCTGTTTCCCGATCTCGTATACTGCCGGCTACCCTGGACGCGCCATTATTTCCGGGTGTCACCGGCGCTCTTCGCGGCGGCCGGCACTCATCCATGTGACAAGGGGACATTCGTATGGGCTCTGTGGTCAAGAAGCGCCGCAAGCGCATGGCCAAGAAGAAGCACCGCAAGCTGCTGCGCAAGACCCGGGTCCAGCGTCGTCGTCTCGGCAAGTGACCTCCGTGCGGTGCGTCGGCGCGTACCAGTGACCGGTACGTGCCTGCGCTCCGTGGCGGCACCACGGGCGTAGCGTCCTACCGCTTCCGGGACGTCGTCGTGGCCGGTGCCGCCGCACCGCGCGTGAGCGTACAGTTCCATCGAGCGGCTCAACATCCGGTGCGTATTGCCGATGCGCCCTGCGGGTAATAGAGGCGTGAGGTGATGGCGTGGGCGAGCGGACCGGGGGCTCGATGCCGGACGAGTGGGGCGTGCCGGAGATCGTGCTCGTCACCGGTGTGGCCCACCACCTCGGTGCGCAGGTGGCCGGGCGGCTCTGCGCCGATCCCAGGGTGAAGCGGGTCATCGGCGTGGACCTCACCGCGCCGCCCGCCGAACTGGTGCGGCTGCTCGACGGGGTCGAGTTGCACCGGGTCGACCTCCGCCATCCGGAGATCGCCCGGCTGCTCGGTGACGAGGGCGTTCAGGCGGTGGCGCACCTGGCCATCACGACGGCGGCCGATGCCCAGTCCGGCGGCCGCGGCGCGACCAAGGAACTCAACGTCATCGGCACGATGCAGCTGATCGCCGCCTGCCAGCAGGCACCTGACCTGCGCAAGCTGGTGGTCCGGTCGTCGACGGCGGCGTACGGGGCGTCGTTTCGCGATCCCGCGGTCTTCACCGAGGACATGGAGCCGCGCGAGGCCCCGCGCGGCGGCTTCGGCCGCGACGTCCTCGACATCGAGGGGTACGTGCGCGGGTTCCGCCGCCGCTGCCCGGACGTCGTGGCGACGGTGCTGCGGTTCGCGCCGTTCATCGGTGAGCGCGCGGGTACCCGGCTCAACCGGTACTTCTCGCTCCCGGTCGTCCCGACCGTGCTGGGCCGCGACCCGCGGCTGCAGTTCGTCCACGTCGACGATGCGCTGGAGGTACTGCACCGGGCCGTCGTGGAGCACCACCCCGGTACCTACAACGTCGCCGGTTCGGGCGTGCTGACCCTGTCCCAGGCGATCCGGCGGGCGGGGCGGGTCGCGCTGCCCGTCGTCGAGCCGGGCCTGTCGGCGGTGGCCGGGTTCGCCAAAGGCACCGGGGCGCTGGACTTCTCCCTCGACCAGCTCGACCTGTTCGTCCACGGCCGGGTGGTGGACACCACACGGCTGGTCCGGGAGTTCGACTTCGCGCCCCGCCCGACGGCGGTGGCGTTCGACGACTTCATCCGCGGCGCCGGGTTCGGGCCGCTGGGACCGGAGAAGGTACGCGCGGCCGAGCAGGTGATCCTGGACCGCATCCGGCGGATCCGCGCCGCCCTGGAGGGGAACCCGTGACCGAGCCGAGCGAGGAGATCGACGCCGACATCTGGGACCAGCGGGTCGCGGGGCTGCTCTCCCTGCTGCGCCACCGCCTTACCGGCGACTACTCCGTCGACGAGTTCGGCTTCGACAAGCAGCTCACCGAGTCGGTGTTCCTTCCGCTGCTGCGCCCGCTCTACCGTTCCTGGTTCCGGATCGAGACGTACGGTGCCAAGCACCTGCCCGAGACCGGACCGGCCCTGATCGTGGCGAACCACTCGGGCACCGTCGCGCTCGACGCGGTGATGCTGGCCGTCGCCGTGCACGACGAGCACCCGGCCCACCGGTTCCTGCGCCTGCTCGGCGCCGACTTCGTGTTCCGCATGCCGGGGCTGTCCGAGGTGGCCCGCAAGTCCGGCAGTACCCTCGCCTGCAACCCGGACGCCGAGCGGCTGCTGCGGGTCGGCGAGCTGGTCGGTGTGTTCCCGGAGGGCTTCAAGGGGGTCGGCAAGCCGTTCTCCGAGCGGTACAAGCTGCAGCGCTTCGGCCGGGGCGGATTCGTGTCGGCGGCGCTGCGCACCGGTACCCCGATCATCCCGGTCTCGATCGTCGGCGCCGAGGAGACCTATCCGCTGATCGGCAACATCCGGCCGCTGGCGCGCCTACTGGGCGTGCCGTACTTCCCGGTGACGCCGCTGTTCCCGTGGCTCGGGCCGCTGGGCATGGTGCCGTTGCCGAGCAAGTGGCTGATCGAGTTCGGCGAGCCGATCAGCACCGAGGGGCGCAGCGAGCAGGCCGACGACCCGATGGCCGTGTTCAACCTCGCCGACCAGGTCCGCGAGACGATCCAGCAGACCCTGCACCGCCTGCTGGAGCGCCGTCCCGACCCGTGGTCGGCCTGACCGGGGCGACGGGACACCGGGAGCGGCGAGGACCCGGGCCTGGCGCTCAGCGCCGGCTGAGCCGCCTGTCCGGCGCTCAGCGCCGGCTGAGCCACCTGTCCGGCGCTCAGCGCCGGCTGAATCGCCCGTCCGGCGCTCAGCGCCGGCTGAATCGCCCGTCCGGCGCTCAGCGCCGGCTGAGCCGCCCGTCCGGCGCTCAGCGCCGGAAATGGGCGATCGAGAAGCGGTGCTCGTGGCTGCCTCGGCGGCGGCGGGCGAGCGCGACACCGGCCACGAGGGCACCGGCGGCGAGCGCCGTACCCATGGCGGTCGGCACGGCGACCTTGGCGGCCTTGCGCCCGGTGCGGAAGTCGCGGATCTCCCAACCGCGGCGGCGGGCCTCGCTGTGCAGCGCCGAGTCGGGGTTGACGGCGACCGCGTGCCCGACCGTGGACAGCATGGGAATGTCGTTGACCGAGTCGCTGTAGGCCGAGCAGCGCGCCAGGTCCAGACCCTCCACCTCGGCGAGGGCGTTGATCGCCTGGGCCTTGGCCGGGCCGTGCATGAGGTCGCCCACCAGACGCCCGGTGTAACGGCCGTCGCGGACCTCGGCGACGGTGCCGATCGCGCCGGTCAGGCCCAGCCGCTTGGCGATGACCCGACCCAGCTCGACCGGGGCCGCGGTGACCAGCCAGACCCGCTGGCCCGCGTCGAGGTGCAGTTGGGCGAGCGCCCGGGTACCGGCCCAGATGCGCTCCGCCATCAGCTCGTCGAAGATCTCCTCGCTGAGCCGTTCCAGGTCGTCTACCCGCCAGTCGGCCACGAAGGCCAGCGCAGCGTCCCGGGCCGCCGACACGTCACCGGCGTTCTCCGAGGCCAGTAGCCGGAACCGGAGCTGCTGCAGGCCGAAGCGCACCAGGTCGCCCGTGGTGAAGTACTTGCGGGCGGCCAGGCCGCGGGCCAGGTAGTAGATGGAGGCGCCCTGCATCATCGTGTTGTCCACGTCGAAGAAGGCCGCGGCGGTGGGGTCCGTCGGGATGGCGAGCGCTGCCTCGACCTCTGCCGCCGCCCAGCCCGCTACCGGGTCGACCACCTTCGTCGACGCGGTAGCGGCACGTGATCTGCGGCGGATCGGGATCCGGCTCGCCATGCTGTCGCCCCCCTGTTGCATCAGGCCGGCCGTTCGGCCGCCTTTGTGAGGGTATCTGGCAGATACCAGGTCGTGGGCCGAATGCGGGCCCACAACCGGCGAACAAACGTAGACGCGCGCGTGAGCCGCCGGCAACGGACACCGTCCGGGCGCCGGGCAGACGGTGTCCGGACGGGTCAGCCCAGGCCGAGCAGCCGACCGATCCGACCCAGGAGAGAGTTGTCGGCGCCGGCGTCCTGCAACGGTGCGGCCGAGGGGGTGGTGGGCGTCACCGGAAACGTTGCCGTACTCGCCCCGGTATCCGTGGCCGGCGTGGTGCCGGTGGTAGCGCCGCTGCTGGAGCCGCTGCTGGAGCCGCCGGCGCTGGAGCCGCCCTCCGACAGCGGTGCGGTGTTGCCGGGTGTCACCGCGCCGCTGTCGGGCGCCGTGCCGGTCCGAACCGGTGACGGCGTGACCGGGGCGCACCGGCCCGGTACCGGGCCGAGCTCGTCGGTGGTCGCGTTCGTGCCGGCACCGCAGGCGAAGCCGCTGCGCAGGCCGCCGACGCGCGTCTGGACCTCGTCGAGCAGGCGCAGCGAGCCGATGGTGCGGGTACGCGCATCGCCGCTGACGGTGTCGAGCAGGCCGGCGATCGTGTGACGCTGGTTGGACACGAAGGCGTCGACCACGTCCAGGGCCGTCGGGTCCTGCCGGTCGACGGCCGCGGTGGTGAGCAGCCGTACCCCCTCGCGGGTCTCGCTGTCCATGTCGTCGAGGATGGCGAGAGCGTCGCCCCGGCCCGCGGCGACCTCGTTGAGCCGGGTCTTCGCGAACTCGAGGTAGAGCTGGCCACGACCGGACTGCGAGCCGGACAGGGCCAGTTGGGCGCGTTCGGCGGAGCGCTTCATCCCGTACAGCGGGTCGCCGGGCTTGGCGTCGCCGCTCGCGAGGGACATGCCGGAGACGGCGAGCGTGCCGACGGCGAGGCCGACCACGACGGCGCCCCGGGCACGCCGGCTGCGTACCGGCATCCAGGCGAGTCTCGTGCCGGTGGCGACCGGTCGGCGGATCGGCGCGGGCGGTTCGGGTTCGACCGCGGTCGCCCCGATGCCCTCCCGTTCGATCGTCGCCATCAACATGGCGCGCAGTCCGGCCCGGAACTCGGGATCGACCGGTACGTCGACGTCGATGCCGCCCAACCGGTCACCGACCTTGACGAGGTCGGTCAGGTCCGGCTCGACGTCGGGACGGGCGTGGTGGCGATGGGCGTCACCGGCCTCGTCGAGCAGCTGCGCGAAGCGTTCGGCGCTCCGGCGGTGGAAGATCGACGGCTTCACCGCGAGCACCTCCCTTCGCTCGTCACGATGGTGTGGCGCGACGGGGCAGCGTGGGTCGCCACCGGGACCGGCGGGCGCCCGGCCACCGGTCATACTCCCTCCAACGCCGTCATGGTGGCCGTGGTTACGGTCACCTCAAACGTGATCTGCCGAATATTTCAGCGGTACCGGTACGGCAGACCCGTCAGGGCTGGAAGCCGTCGGGCAGCAGCCGGGCCAGGGTGCGGACCGCGCGGTACTGGAGCGCCTTGATCGCACCCTCGTTCTTGCCCATCGCCTGCGCGGTCTCCGCCACCGAGAAGCCCTGCAGGAAGCGCAGCACGATGCACTCCTGCTGCTCCGGGTTGAGCTGTTTGACCGCGGTGAGCAGGGCGACGTTGGTGATGTGGTCGACGACGGCGCTCTCCGGGCTGCCTTCCGGGCCGCTCTCGGCGCGCTCGGCGTCGAGGACGTCGCCGGTGGTGATCTCCAGCCGGTACCGGCCGGACTTGAAGTGGTCGGCGACCAGGTTGCGGGCGATCGTGACCAGCCAGGCGCCGAGATCGCGACCCTGCCAGGTGAAGCTGCCGATGCGCTTGAGCGCCCGTAGGAACGTGTCCGCGGTCAGGTCCTCGGCGAGCTGCCGGTTGCCGACCCGGAAGTACACGAACCGGAAGACGGTGTCGAAGTACCGGTCGTAAATGAGCCCGAACGCCTCGGCGTCGCCGGCCTGGGCCCGCTCGACCAGTCTCCAGACGGCCGCCGCGGCGTCCGTGGGTTCCGGGCGGTCGGGGTAGCCGGGCGGCGGGCCGCCGTCACCGCCGGTACGGGGTTCGCTGTCCGGCTTCGGTTCGCCGCCGGTCGCGGGCTCGTCGATCGCGATGCTGCCGGCCGGCGTACCGGACGGGGGCGGCTCCGGGTGGCCTTCGGGGGAGACGCGGCCGGGTGGCGCCACGCGGCCGTCGACCGGCCGGGCGTTCGGCCCGGGTACGTGCCGGACGCTGTGCGACTCGGTGACGTGCGGGCGGTGCCGGGTGTGCGGCAGGCCGCTGTCCCGCCGGATCGCCGTGGTCATCACTTCGCGGATCGTGCTCAGTCCATCGCTGAGGGCGTGGCGTGCCGCGACGACGTCGGAGGCGCTGCCGAGTGTGTACCCGCTCACGCGATCTCCTCGGCGGTCAGAGCTGGGCTGACCGTGGCACTCGCACGCCTGTCGATGTCGACCACGGCACCACCCGACCGGCCGGACCGCCGGGCGGTCGACCCTGGGTGGGGCGTGGGCGTGGCGCGGGTGGCGCTGCGGTCCACGCCCGAGAAGCGCTGATGCGGTGCGAAACAGGGCACTGCGGCCTCCTCGGGGGGTGAGGGGTACCAAACGTTAAAAGGGATGATCTTGGCTGGGGTGACTGTTGGGGTGTCGTCACCCGGCTGTGGGCGCTTGGTTACACGGGGCATGAGTATTTCCCGATCACCGAGACCCTCCGTCGCACACCGTGTGCGTCATGGCGCTTAAACGTGTCGTATTTATGAGTAATTGCGCTAAAGATCGACTCTGTCGTACTCATTGATGTCCGTTAAGGCACGCCCAGGTCACCTATTCGGGTGTCTCCTGATTACTTATCTGCCGTCCGGCGTGTCGCCCGGACGGTGATCCGGGGAGGTTCGGCGCGATAGGGTCAGCGGTCGTGCAGGACGTACGAAACGTGGCCGATCTGGTCCGTCGCGCCGCCGCCCTGGGTGCCGATCGCCCGGCGCTGCGTTGGCACGACCGGGTGATCACCTGGGGTGAACTGGACGCGCAGGTCGACGCGGTCGCGGCGGCCCTGAGCGGAGCGGTGCGGGCCGGGTCGCCGGCGGAGACGGGGGCGCCGGCGGAGACCGGGTCGCCGGCGGAGACGGGGGCGGCGGCGGAGACCGGGGCGGCGGCGAGCGCCGCACCGCGGGTGGCGATCGCGCTGCCGAACGTCCCGGAGTTCGCCGCCAGCTACTTCGGGGCGCTACGCGCCGGCCTGGTGGCGGTGCCGGTCAACCCCGGGTACACCGCCCGCGAGCTGGCGTACGTGCTGGGTGACACGGCCGCCGAGGTCATCATCGGCACGCCGGCCGTCCTCGCGGCCGTGGCGACGCATGCCACACCGGCGCTGCGGCACGCGTACACCCTGGGCGGAGAGTCCGGAGCGGAGCCCACGACCGGGTCCGTGGCCGCACGGCCCTTCGCCGATCTCCTGGCCGCGCCCCCGGCCGGAGTCGAGGCGCTCGCCGGCGGTGAGGACATCGCCGTGCTGCTCTACACCTCCGGTACGTCCGGCATGCCCAAGGGCGCGATGTTGTCGCACCGGGCGCTGGTGGCCAACCATGCCCAGCTCGCCACCATCGATCCGAAGCCGATGGGCGCCGCTGACGTGGTGCTGCTCACCCTGCCGCTGTTCCACTCGTACGGGCTCAACACCGGCCTGGGAGCCATCGCCTACCACGGCGCGTGCGGGGTGCTCGTGGAGCGCTTCGATCCCGCCGACACCCTCGACCGGATCCGCAGCCACGGCGTCACGGTCGTCGTCGGGGTGCCGCCGATGTACGTCGCCTGGTCGCTCATGGGCGAGCAGTTGGCGACCGCGTTCGCCGGCGTCCGGGTGGCGGTCTCCGGCGCCGCCCCGCTGGACGTCGAGACCGCGCGCCGGTTCGCCGAGGTCGTCGGCCGGCCGGTGTACGAGGGGTACGGGCTGACCGAGACCGCGCCCGTGCTCACCACGACGCTGGGGGAGAAGGACCCGAAGGCCGGCTCGATCGGCCGCCCGCTGCCCGACGTCGAGGTGAAGCTCGTCGACGCCGCCGGCAACGTGGTCGGCGCCGTCGACGACGAGGGGATCGACGACGAGACCGACCTCGAGTACGACTCGCCGGGCAGCCCCGGCACCGACCCCGGCGTGATCGTGGTCCGCGGCCCCAACCTGTTCTCCGGGTACTGGCCCGACGCGCACGGCGGCCCGGACGCCGACGGCTGGTGGTCGACCGCCGACGTCGCGTACGCCGACGCCGACGGCGACCTGTTCCTGGTCGACCGGGTCGGTGACCTGATCATCGTCAGCGGGTTCAACGTGTACCCGCACGAGGTGGAGCTGGTGCTCGACAGCCACCCCGCGGTCGTCGAGTCGGCCGTGGTCGGGGTCGCGCACCCGTACACCCAGCAGACGGTGAAGGCCTACGTCGTGCGCCGGCCGGACACCGGCGTCACCGCCGAGGAGCTGATCGGGTACTGCGAGGCGAACCTGGCCCGGTTCAAGTGCCCCACGGCGGTCGAGTTCGTCGCCGACCTGCCCAAGTCGGCGACCGGCAAGGTGCGGAAGGGTGAGCTCGGGTGACCTCGGAGAAGCCTGTTCGACTCACGTTGTTGACCAGGGCCGGCTGCCATCTGTGCGACGTCGCGAAGGAGGCGATGGCGCGGGTCGCCGCCGCGAGCGGTGAGTCGTGGCACGAGGTCGACATCTCCGGCAACCGGGAGCTGGAAGCCGAGTACGGCGACCGGATCCCGGTCGTGATGCTCGACGGCAAGGAGCACGGGTACTGGCGGGTCGAGGAGCAGCGCCTGCTGCGCGACCTGGGACGCTAGGGTTGCCGCGTGGCACATCTTGTCTGGGACTGGAACGGCACCCTGCTCGATGACCTGACCCTCGTGGTCGCGGCGACCAACGTCTCGCTCGCCGGCATGGGCGGCCCGGAGATCACCGCTGACGACCACCGGCGCGACTTCCGCCGGCCCATCGCCGACTACTACGGCCACGTGCTCGGCCGGTCGGTGTCCCAGGACGAGTTCATCCAGCTCGACCGGGTCTACCACGACTTCTACCGGGAGGGGCTGCTCGACTGCGCGCTCGCGGCCGACGCGGAGGACGCGATGCGCGCCTGGCCGGGTACCCAGTCCCTGCTGTCGATGTGGTTCCACGAGGAGCTCGTCCCCGAGGTGACCCGGCGCGGGCTGCACACCGTGTTCGAGCGCATCGACGGGCTGCGCCCCGGCGTCGTCGCTGGCGGGCACAAGGCCGAACACCTGGTCGCGCACCTGGACGCGGTCGGCGTGCCGGCCGGCGACGCCGTGCTGATCGGCGACTCCGCCGACGACGCGCACGCCGCGGCGGCCGTCGGGGCGGCGTGTGTGCTCTACGGCGGCGGCTTCACCCACCCCGACCGGCTGGCCGGGGTCGGAGTGCCGGTGGCGGCCACCCTCGTCGAGGCGGTCGCGCTGGCCCGCACGGCGGTCGGCGACCAGGCCCTCAGGTAGGCCGGCCGGTCAGGCCCTCAGGTAGGCCGGCCGGTCAGGCCCGCAGGTAGGCCAGCACCGCGAGGACCCGGCGGTGCTGCTCGTCGTCGGGGGCCAGGTCGAGCTTGGCGAACACGTTGCGGACGTGCTTCTCCACCGCGCCCTCGCTGACCACGAGCCGGCGGGCGATGGCGTTGTTGGAGCGGCCCTCGGCCATCAACGCCAGCACCTCGCGCTCGCGCGGGGTGAGCGTGCGCAGCGGGTCGTCGCGCCGGCGCCGTACCAGCAGCTGGGCGACGACCTCCGGGTCGAGCACGGTGGCGCCGCGGGCCACCCGCTCGAGGGCGTCGAGGAACTCGCTGACCTCCGCCACCCGGTCCTTGAGCAGGTACCCGACCGCACCGTGCCGGTCGGCCAGCAGGTCCTGGGCGTACGACACCTCGACGTACTGGCTCAGCACCAGCACCGGCGCGCCGGGCAGCCGGTCACGCACCTCCACCGCCGCCCGCAGCCCCTCGTCGGTGTGGCTGGGCGGCATCCGGACGTCGACGATCGACACGTCCGGGCGGTGCCGCGTCACCGCCTCGACCAGCGCCGGCCCGTCCCCGACCGCGGCGACCACGTGGTGGCCGTTCTCGGCGAGCAGGCGTACCAGGCCCTCGCGCAGCAGCACGGCGTCGTCGGCGATGACGATCCGCAGACCGCCGCGCGGCGGGTCGCCGGCGGCGGTCCGATGGGTGTCGTTCACAGATCTCCCGTCGTCAGGGGCGCAGGCAGCATGGCGCGGACGGTGGTCGGGCCGCCGGACGGGCTGGTGACGGTCAGCTCGCCGCCCACCGCGTGTACCCGGTCGGCCAGGCCGGCCAGCCCGTGCCCCTTCGCCAGCGCGGCGCCGCCGACGCCGTTGTCGGTGACGGCGACGACCAGCCGGTCGCCCTCGCGGCGCACCGTCACCTGGCACTCGTCGGCCCCGCTGTGCTTGGCGACGTTGGTCAACGCCTCGGCCAGGACGAAGTACGCCGTCGACTCGACCGCCGCGTCCAGCCGTCCGGGGTCGGGTACCTCCAGGTCGACCGGCACGGTCGAGCGGCCGGCCAGCGCCGCGACGGCGGCGGCCAGGCCCCGGTCGACCAGGATCGGCGGGGCGATGCCGCGCGACAGCGCACGGAGTTCGTCGAGCGTCTCGCGGGTCTGCATCAGCGCCTCGGCAACCGTCTGGCGGGCGGCCTGCGGGTCGGTGTCGAGCTGGTGCTGGGCGCGACCGAGATCCATCGCCAGCCGTACCAGGCGCTGCTGTGGTCCGTCGTGGATGTCCCGCTCGAGCCGGCGTAGCGCCGTGGCCTCGGCCGACACGGCGGCGGCGCGCTGCGACCGGGCGGTGTCCCGGGCCGCCTCGGCGGCGGCGTTGGCCTCCTCCAGGCCGCTGATCCTGACCCGCAGTTCCGTCACGCCGGTCAGCAGCGCCTTGCCCAGGTACGCCTGGGACAGTGCGCACAGCCGGCTCACCAGCGGCAGCGTGAACAGGAAGAAGATGCCGATGGCGGTGTACAGCACGATCCGCGCCGAGGCGCCGTCGCCCATGCCGAGGAGTTCGGACAGGTCGGTGTTCCCGGGCGGGTGCGGAAGCGCCCAGTCGTAGGCGGGGTAGAGGACGCCGGTGATCGCACCGGCCCACCAGGTGATCGCGACCGACCACGTGACGGTCGCCACGACGAACACGATCAGGCCGTGCAGCAGATCGAGCCAGGACTGGGCGTCGGACAGCGACGTGAACAGCCGCCGCCACCATCCCGCCCCGGGGGCCGGGCGCTTGTACCGACCGCGGACGTGCGGCTCGTCGAGTACCCGTGAGATCCGCCAGCGTTCCAGCTCGGCGAAGCCGCGGGCCGCGAACAGGGTGGCGACGAGGACCGGGATGCCCACCACCGTGACCAGCGTCCCCAGACCGACCGAGAGCCCGACGACCAGGACGACGAAGCTGATCAGGGCCAGCGGAAAGCCGGTGAGCAGGTACACCGAGTCGCCCCCGAGCCGGCGGGTCAGCCGCCGCAGGGGCGGCTCGGCGAGCGCGGGCGGCGTGGGGTACGCGTACGGCGCACCGGTCGCCGCCCCGTACGGCGTCGTCCTGTCCCGCGTCACCGTGTCCGCCGCCACCCTGTCCGATGTCGTCGCGTCCGCCGGGTCGTCCGCCGCCGTCATATCCGTCCTCGTCATGCTGGAAACGCTAGGCACCGGGCCCGCTCATCCCCATCCCGCCGGCTGGCGTCTTCGGGGTGAGGCTAGCCCTACCACCGGCGGCGAGGTGCGCCGTTCGCCGTGACGCGCGGGTACCGACCTGGAGCGTACGTACCCTCGGCGCGTCTTATCCCAGTACGTCCGAATTGCGCAATAATCGGGGTCGGCGTCCGCCCGTCACGCGGCAGGTCCAGAATGAATGGCACACCGTGTCGCGGGGGCATATCTCGAGCTGTGATGCGTGACGGGTGGGCGCTGACCACCTGCTTCTTCAAGATCGTGAGTTTGTGCAGGCGTTCACAAACGCCTACTCTGTTACGACGTCGAGCCTGAATAGCACAGCCGTCCTGTGGCTGAGCACGAGGGGTTCCCAGTAACGTTCGACGTCTCGGAGTCAGATGAGCCAGCAGCGCAACGGGCAAGCCGCCGGTGTATCCGACGGGGCTGTCTTTCCGGACCTTCCCGAGGCCACTGTCGCCCGGCTGCCGGAGTATCTCCGCGCCCTGCACCACCTCGCGGAGACCGGTTTCGACACGGTCTCCAGCGAGGGCCTCGCGGCCGCCGCCGGGGTCAACTCGGCCAAGCTGCGCAAGGACCTCTCCCACCTGGGCTCGTACGGCACCCGCGGGGTCGGCTACGACGTGACGCTGCTCATCGAGCAGATCGAGCACGTCCTCGGGCTGACCCAGCGGCGGGCCGTCGCCCTGGTCGGCGTCGGTAATCTCGGTCACGCCCTCGCCGGCTACGGCGGGTTCGGCACCCGCGGGTTCCGGATCGCCGCGCTCTTCGACGCCGACCCCGGGCGGATCGGTGAGCAGATCAACGGACTGGTGGTGCAGGACATCTCCCGGCTGCCGGAGGTGGTGGCGACGGAGGGGATCTCCATCGCTGTCATCGCCACCCCGGCCGAGGCCGCCCAGTGGGTCACCGACCGGCTGGTCGCCGCCGGCGTCACCAGCATCCTCAACTTCGCGCCGTGCGTGCTGACCGTCCCCGACGGGGTCGACGTGCGAAAGGTCGATCTCGCGATCGAGCTGCAGATCCTGTCGTTCCACGAACACCGCAAGTCGGCACTGACCACGCTGCCCCCGCCCGCGCCCAACGGGAGGGTGAAGATCCGTCCAGCCCTTGATGGGGAGGCGCTCGCTACGTGAACCTGCTCGTCGTCGGCGTTTCGCACCGCACCGCCGGGGTTGCCCTGCTGGAGCGGCTCGCGGTGACGCCTGACCAGACCCCCCAGCTGCTCAACCGTCTGCTCGCCCAGGAGTTCGTGGGCGAGGCCCTCGTGCTGTCCACCTGCAACCGGGTCGAGGTGTACGCCTCGGTCTCGGCCTTCCACGGCGGCCTCGCCGACATCGGCGCGGTACTCGCCGAGCGGGCCGGCTGCTCAGTCGCGGACCTGGCCCCCCACCTGTACGTCAGCTACGAGGTCGACGCCGTCCGGCATGCCTTCCGGGTGGCCGCCGGCCTGGACTCCATGGTCGTCGGCGAGGCGCAGATCCTCGGGCAGCTGCGCGACGCGTACGCGGTCGCAACGGAGTACGGCACCGCCGGCCGGCTGCTGCACGAGCTGATCCAGCAGGCCCTGCGGGTCGGCAAGCGCGCCCATGCCGAGACCGGTATCGACCGGGCCGGCCAGAGCGTGGTCACCGCGGCGCTGAACCTGGGCCTGTCGAGGCTGTACGGCACGCCGACCGAGACCTTCCCGCCGGACGCGCCCGCGGACGCGCTGGTCATCGGTGCGGGTGCGATGGGTGCGCTCGCGCTGGCCACGCTGCGCCGGGCCGGCGCCGGTCAGTTGTACGTCGCCAACCGGGGTGCCGCGCGGGCACAGCGGCTGGCGGGCAACTACGAGGCCGAGGCGGTGTCGTTCGACGACCTCGTCGCGACGCTTGCCCGGGTCGATCTGGTGGTCTGCGCGACCGCCTCGCCCGAACCGGTGCTCACCACCGACCTGCTGGTCGCCGCCCGGCGCGCCGGTTCGGCCACCGACCGGCCGCTACTCGTCCTGGACCTGGCCGTGCCGCGCGACGTGGCCGCCGGTGTCGGGGACCTGCCCGGCGTGATCCTGGTCGACCTCGAACGCCTGGGCCTCGCCGCCGGGGACCGGGCCGGTGAGACTGCCGACGTCATGGGCGTCGCCGGTGACGTGGCCCTGCCGGAAGGGCAGGGCCTGGGGCTGCCGGCCGACACCGACGTGCGCGCCGCCGAGACGATCGTCGACGACGAGGTGGAGACGTTCCGTACCTGGCAGCGCAGCTCCGACGTGGCGCCCACAGTGGCCGCCCTGCGGGCCCGCGCCGACGAGGTCGTGGCGGCCGAGCTGCGCCGGCTGCGGCAGCGCCGGCCGGACCTCACCGACGATCAGCGCGACGACGTGGCGCACGCGATCCACCGGGTGGTGCAGCGATTGCTGCACCTGCCGTCGGTCCGGGTGCGCCAACTCGCCGCGGAACCGGGCGGGGAGGCATACGCCCTCGCCCTGCGGGCACTGTTCGACCTGGAGATTCCGCAGGACATCGATCCTGTGGCCGCCTCCGAGGTCGCCGTCACAGGGCCGGAGGAGTCGTGAGTGACGTGTACGGGAAGCTGAGGCTCGGCACCCGGGGGAGCGCGCTCGCGGTCGCGCAGTCCGGCATGGTCGCCGACGCCGTCCGGGCGAAGACCGGCCGCGAGGTCGAGCTGGTGGAGATCGTGACCGCCGGTGACCGGTCCAGCGCGCCGGTGGCCCGCCTCGGGGTCGGCGTGTTCGTCAGCGCACTGCGTGACGCGCTCGTCGCCAAGGAGATCGACTTCGCGGTGCACTCCTACAAGGATCTGCCGACCGCGGCCCCGGAGGGCTTGTGCGTCGCCGCCGTCCCGCCGCGGGAGGATCCCCGCGACGCGCTGGTCGCCCGGGACGGGCTGACGCTGGCGGAGCTTCCCGCCGGCGCCCGGCTGGGTACCGGCGCGCTCCGCCGGATCGCCCAAATCTCCGCTCTCGGGAGAAATCTGGAATGCGTCCCAATCCGAGGTAATGTTGACACTCGGTTGCGTAAGGTCGCCCAGGGCGAGCTGGACGGAATCGTCCTGGCGCGCGCCGGCCTGGCCCGTCTCGGCCGGGCGGCCGAGGTGACCGAGATCCTCGACCCGATGCTCATGCTGCCCGCCCCCGCCCAGGGTGCGCTGGCGGTGGAGTGCCGGGACGACGACGGCGAGCTCATCGAGCTGCTCGCCGCGCTCGACGACGCGGGCACCCGTGCCGCGGTGACCGCCGAGCGTGCCCTGCTCGCGGAACTGGAGGCCGGTTGCTCCGCACCGGTCGCCGCTCTGGCCGAGGTCGCCGAAGGCGACCAAGGCCCCGAGATCTACCTGCGCGGTGCGGTGTTCAGCCCGGACGGTCGATTCGACGTCCGGCTGTCCCGCACCGGAACGCTCGCCGAGGCGGACCAGGTCGGCCGGCTGCTCGCCGCCGACCTGCTCGCCGAAGGCGCTGACTCTGTACTGGGGAGTACAGCATGACCCGTACCCGTAAGACCGCAGGCCGCATCGTGTTCGTGGGTGCCGGCCCGGGTGACCCCGGACTGCTCACCCGCCGTGCCCACGACGCCCTGACGACCGCCGACCACATCGTGTACGACCGGCACGTGTCCGAGCCGATGCTCGCCGCGATCCGGGCGGACGCCGCCCCGGAGACGGAGTTCTCCCCGGCCGAGGGTGCGTCCGGCGACGTGGCCAAGGTGCTGTTGTCGGCGGCCCGCTCCGGGCTGACGGCCGTCCATCTCGTCGGTGGTGACCCGCTGGGGCACGAGTCGGTGGTCAAGGAGGTGCAGGCGGTCGCCCGCACCAACGTGCCGTTCGAGGTCGTACCCGGCATCGGGACCGCGGCGGGTGTCGCCACCTACGCCGGCGTGCCGCTGCCCGGCGTGCGTACCGTCGTCGACGTCGACGACGTACACACGCTCGACTTCGAGCCGCTCGCGTCGGCCCTGGCCAGGGGCTCGTCCGTGGCACTCGCGGTGGACGCGGGCGATCTCGCCACGGTGCGGGACGGCCTGCTCGCCGCCGGCGTCGACCCGGGCACCCCGGTCGCGGTGACCGGCGAGGGCACCGGCGACACCCAGTACACGACGTCGTCCTCGGTGGACAACATGGTCACCGCCGTGATCGGGTTCACCGGCCGGGTCGTGGTCAGCCTCGGTGAGAGCGTCACCCACCGCGACAAGCTGGGCTGGTGGGAGAACCGCCCGCTGTACGGGTGGAAGGTGCTCGTCCCGCGCACCAAGGAGCAGGCCGGCGCGATGAGCGCGCGGCTGCGGGCGTACGGGGCGATCCCGTGCGAGGTGCCGACGATCGCGGTCGAGCCGCCGCGTACCCCGGCGCAGATGGAGCGGGCGATCAAGGGCCTGGTCGACGGCCGGTACGCCTGGGTCGTCTTCACCTCCACCAACGCCGTCCGCGCGGTGTGGGAGAAGTTCGCCGAGCACGGGCTGGACGCGCGCCACTTCGGCGGCGTGAAGATCGCCTGTATCGGCGAGCCGACCGCCGACGCGGTCCGCGCGTTCGGCGTGCAGCCGGAGCTGATCCCGTCGGGTGAGCAGTCCTCCGAGGGGCTGCTGGCCGAGTTCTCGCCGCACGACGAGGTGCTCGACCCGGTCGGGCGGATCCTGCTGCCGCGCGCCGACATCGCCACCGAGACGCTCGCGGCCGGCCTGACCGAGCTGGGCTGGGAGGTCGACGACGTCACGGCGTACCGGACCGTGCGCGCCGCGCCGCCGCCGGCCGAGATCCGCGACGCGATCAAGTCGGGTGGCTTCGACGCGGTGCTGTTCACGTCGTCGTCGACGGTGCGCAACCTGGTCGGTATCGCCGGCAAGCCGCACGCCCGCACCGTTGTCGCGGTGATCGGACCGAAGACGTCGGAGACGGCGACCGAGTTCGGCCTGCGCGTGGACGTGCAGCCGCAGCACGCGAGTGTTCCCGACCTGGTGGAGGCGCTCGCCGCGTACGCGGTGGAGCTGCGCGAGAAGCTGGCGGCCATGCCGGCCAAGCAGCGCCGCGGATCCAAGGTCCAGGGCCCGACCGCGCTACGCTACCGCTGACGTTTTTCGATGGATCTTGGACACTGAGACCGGTTGTAGCCGGTCTCAGTGTCGAAGATTGTGGAGGAGTCATGTTTCCCACGATTCGCCCGCGGCGCCTGCGCCGTACCCCCGCCATCCGCCGGCTCGTCTCGGAGACCCGGCCCGCCCCGGCCGAACTCGTCCTGCCGATGTTCGTGCACGAGGGGCTGACCGAGCCGAGGCCGATCACCTCGATGCCCGGCGTGGTCCAGCACTCCCGTGACTCGCTGCGCAAGGCCGCCGTCGAGGCGGTACAGGCCGGCATCGGCGGGATCATGCTCTTCGGTATCCCGACCACCCGCGACGAGATCGGCTCGGCCGGCACCGACCCGAACGGCATCCTCAACGCCGCCCTCCGCGACGTGGTCAGCGAGGTCGGCGACGCCACCGTGGTGATGAGCGACCTGTGCCTGGACGAGTTCACCTCGCACGGGCACTGCGGGGTGCTCCGGCCGGACGGCTCGGTGGACAACGACGCCACCCTGGCCCGGTACGCCGAGATGGCGCTCGCGCAGGCCGAGGCCGGCGCGCACGTGCTCGGCCCGTCCGGGATGATGGACGGCCAGATCGGCGTGATCCGCGAGGCGCTCGACGAGGCCGGCCACACCGACACCGCGGTGCTGGCGTACGCGGCCAAGTACGCCTCGGCGTTCTTCGGCCCGTTCCGGGACGCCGTCGAGTCGACGCTGCAGGGCGACCGCAAGACCTACCAGCAGGACCCGGCCAACCTGCGCGAGGCGATGCGCGAGGTCGCCCTCGACCTCGCCGAGGGCGCCGACATGGTGATGGTCAAGCCGGCGCTGCCGTACCTCGACGTGGTCTCCGCGGTCGCCGCGAACGTCGACGTGCCGGTCGCCGCCTACCAGGTGTCGGGGGAGTACGCGATGGTCGAGGCGGCCGCCGCGAACGGCTGGATCGACCGCGAGCGGGTCATCCTGGAGCAGCTCACCTCGATCCGGCGCGCCGGCGCGCAGATCATCCTCACGTACTGGGCGGTCGAGGCCGCGCGACTGCTCCGCCAGGACTACTGAGCGACCCGGTCGCTCCGCCCCGGGTGCTGAAGGCCCGGTCGTGTCGATACGGCGGCAGGGGGTATCCGAGTCGTATGAGACTCGGATACTTCCTGTCATGCGAAGAGTACGCACCCGCTGAGTTGATCGAGCAGGCCAAGGCGGCCGAGCAGGCGGGCTTCGAGGCCCTGTGGATCTCCGACCACTTCCACCCGTGGCTGGAGGAGCAGGGCCAGTCCGCGTTCGTCTGGTCGATGATCGGCGCGCTCAGCCAGGTCTGCTCGCTGCCGATCACCACGGCCGTCACCGCGCCGACCGTCCGGATCCACCCCGCGATCATCGCGCAGGCGGCGGCGACCAGCGGCGTGCTGACCGGCGGCAGGTTCGTCCTCGGTGTCGGCAGCGGCGAGTACCTCAACGAGCACATCCTCGGCGACCCCTGGCCGTCGGCTGGCATACGCCTCGACATGCTGGAAGAGGCCGTCGAGGTGATCCGGGAGCTGTGGAGCGGCAGGTTCGTCAACCACTACGGCGAGCACTACCAGGTCGAGCAGGCCAGGATCTACACGCTGCCGGAACAGCCACCCAAGATCTACGTCTCGGGGTTCGGGAAGAAGTCGATCGAGCTCGCCGCCCGCATCGGCGACGGCTTCATGTGCGTGATGCCCGACGCCGAGAAGGTACGCCGGTTCCGGGAGAGCGGCGGCGGCGACAAGCCCGTCCAGGGCGGCTTCAAGGCCTGCTACGCGTCCAGTGAGGACGAGGCCATGCGGCTGGCGCATCAGAAGTGGCGGAGCGAAGCGGTGCCCGGTGAGCTGAACCAGGTGCTGCCGTCGCCGCGCCACACCGAGCAGGCGAGCAGTCTGGTCCAGCCCGAGATGCTCAAGGAGTTGTTCGCGCTCGGCCCCGACCCGGCCCGGCACCTGGCGATGATCGAGAAGTACCAGCAGGCCGGCTACGACGAGGTGTACGTGGCGGGCATCGGTCCGCACTACCGCGAGCTGATCGACCTGTACGCCAAGGAGGTCATGCCCCGGGTGCGGCGGCGGGAGACGGTCGGCGCCTGAGCGGGGCGGGCCGACGCGCCTGGGCGGTCTCGCCGGGGTCGCTAGGCGACCTGGTCCAGGTGGCGCAGCACCTCGTCGACGTCGGCCTCGTACTCCCGCCACTCGCGGTCGGGCTTGAACCCCAGCTCGTCGTTGATCCGGAGGAGGGCGTCGGCCCCCACCGCGTTCCAGGTCTGCACGTCGAGCAACTGGGGTTCGGCGGCCCGCAACTCGGTCAGCATCCGTGCCTTCAGGGCGCGGCCCAGCCCGTACCCCCGATGGCTGCGCACCACGACCGTGTCGTACTGGTCGGCCCGGGTGGGCCGCTGTGCCGGGACCACGACCTCGGTCAGCCCCGCCACGGCGCCGGACTGCTCGTGGACGGCAAGTACGACGTGCGGTTTCAGGCCGCGCGCGTGCAGTGTGGCCAGGCTCGCCCGCAGCCGGTCGCTGTCATACGAGCTGGGCCGCAGGTCCAGGTCGTAGGACGGGTCCAGCCGCATGGTCGCCTTGGCCCCGGCGTACTCGTCCAGGATCGGCTCGGGCGGCCCGCCGGGGTAGTACTCGATCCGGTAGCCGGAGCCGACCCCCTCGGCCAGGGTGCCGAGCTGGTCCCAGTCGACGGTGGACAGGTCGAGCACGTTGCGCATCTCCACGAACGCGCACCGGAACCCCAGGGCCTCGAAGAAGCCCGGGGCGGGCGTGCCGCCCACGACCTCCACGCCGAGCGCGTCGTACCCCTCCGCCCGGGCGCGCCGCGCGGCGGCGGCCAGCAGCGCGGTGCCGACACCGGACCGGCGCGCGTCCGGGCGGACGAGCAGTTCCAGGACGGCGATGTCACCGACGAGCAGGATGGTGGCGTACCCGAGAAGGTCGTCGCCGTCGACGGCGATCCAGCAGACGCGGCGCTCGTCGGGCATGGTCACCGCCAGGTACTCCCGGAAGGAGTCGGTCCGCCAGGGCGGATCCTCGGGCATGTCGGTGGCGATGATCATGTTCAGGGTGCGCAGCACCCCCGCTATCTCCTCGGCGGGAGCGGCAGCCGGATCCCACTCGCGCACCTGCACGGCTCATAGCTTGCCCAGCTTCGGGCCGGGACGGAAGGGCTGAGCGAGGATTGGATCCCATCCGTGTCGGATCAGCGACTGCGTACGCCGTAGTCGTTCGCGGCGGCGAACACGTCCTGCACGTACGCCTGGACCGCGTTGTACGACATGATCGCCGCCCACCAGTCACCCGCGACCGACAGGTTGCGGTTGCCGGCGCACAGGTAGCGGGCCGCGGTCAGGGCCGCGTCGTTGATGTTGTTGATGTCGGCGACGCCGTCACCGTCGGCGTCGGCCTGGTAGGACGCCCAGGTGGAGGGGATGAACTGCATCGGGCCGACGGCACGGTCCCAGATCCGGTCGCCGTCGAGCCGCCCGTTGTCGGTGTCGTGGATCGCCATGCGGCCGCCCTGGCCGTCGAGCGGGTCGCCGAGGATCGGCGGGAGCGCGGTGCCGTCGGCGGCCAGGGTCGTCTTGTGCTGGCCGTGCGCGGACTCGACCTTGCCGATACCGGCGAGCGTCGTCCACCGCAGCTGGCAGGTCGGCTGGCTGATCGCGGTGGCCAGTTCCGCGTACCCGTACGCCTGCATCGCCACCTGCGGGATGCCGAGCCGGGTCGCCAGCGGCCTGGCCCAGGCGGCGAGGTCGGACGGCTTGGTCACGGCGTCGGGCGCGCGGGTGGGGGTACCCGGGCCGGCGCCGGCGCCCCCGCTCGGGTCCACTCCGGGCAGGTCGGAGCCGCCGCCGGGCACGCCGTCGGCGGCCGGGGCGAGCGTGGCGAAGGCGCGCTGGGTCGAGGTGGGCCACACCGGTACGACGTACGCGCCGGCCGCCAGTGACGCGCCGAGCACCGCGAAGATGACGAGTCCGTGGGCGACGACCCGGCCGTACCGCCGCCGCGACCAGCCGACCGCCGCCCGCCCCGCGGCGCGCGCACCCGCGCCGAGCCGGGATGCCAGCGCACCGAGTCGGATCGCCGGTCGCGCCCAGCGGTGGCCGGAGCGCCGGGCCGGCCCGCCGGTGGCCTCGATGACATCGCCGGTACCGTCAGCCGCGGCCGGGGGATCGGTCACCTCGGTCGGTGCCGCCGGTCGCAGCGTCATCGGTTCGGCCACCCCGTCCCCCTGTCCCACGCCGTCGAGTATGGCCCATCCGGTGGGTCCGGTCGTACTCCGGAACCGTCTCGGTCTTGGTAGGTAACCTGGTGACATGCCCCGTTACGAGTACCGCTGCCGTCGTTGTGGCTCCACATTCGAGGTCAACCGGCCGATGCGCGAGTCGGGTGAACCGGCGCGCTGCCCCGGCGGCCATGACGACACCGTCAAGCTTCTGTCCACTGTCGCCGTGACCGGCCGCCCCGGCCAGCCCGCCGCGTCGGGTGGGTGCTGCGGAGGAGCCTGCGGCTGCTGACCGGCGGCGTACCCGCCAGTAGTGATGTTCATCCATCCGGTGGCGGTCCTTTCATCCTCCCGGCGTCACCTCAGCCGAACACCCCTGCGCCCACTGGCCTGCTCGGATAGATCAACGTTGCAACCCGGGTGGGCCGCGCTGGGCCGTTTCTATGATGTGCGCGCGGCGGGGCGTGCGGCAGCATGAGTGCGGACTGGCAGGGCGGAGGTTCACGCGTGTCGGCACGGATGCGCCTGCCGAACAGGCTGGTGACCTTTCTGTTCACCGACATCGAGGGCTCGACCCGGTTGGCCCAGATGCTCGGTGCGGACTACCGATCGGTACTGATGGAACACCGGGGGGTGCTCCGGCGCGCACTGTCCACTGGCGACGGTGTGGAGCTGTTCACCGAGGGCGACTCGCTGTTCGTCGCGTTCGCCGACGCGGCCGCCGCGCTCACGGCGTGCGCCGCCGCGCAGCGCGCGCTGGCCACCCACGGGTGGCGCGACCCGCAGGCCCGCCCGATGGTACGGATGGGGCTGCACACCGGGCACGCCGAGCCGGTGGCGGGGGAGTACGCCAGTCCCGAGGTGCACCGGGCGGCCCGGGTGGCGGCGGCCGCGCACGGCGGCCAGGTGCTGTGCTCGGCGGCGACCGCGGCGGCGGCCGGCCACCTGCCCACCGGCGTCACGCTCGCCGATCTCGGACTGCACCCGCTGCGCGGCTTCGACGGCCGGGAACGGCTGTTCCAGTTGGTGGCCCCCGGCCTCGACCGGGACTTCCCGCGCCCGCGCACCCTCGACCGGTCCCCGCACAACCTGCCGGCCCCGACCACCTCGTTCGTGGGCCGGGTCGCCGAACGGCAGCGGCTGCGCGAACTGCTGGACGACCACCGCCTGGTCACCGTGGTGGGGACCGGCGGCGCCGGCAAGACCCGGCTCGCCGTCGAGGTGGCACACGACCTCGTCAGCTCGTACCCCGACGGGATCTGGTTCGTCGACCTCGCCGAGACCGGCGCCGCCGGGACCGGCACCGCCGAGGCCACCGGTCCGGACGTCGTCGCGGTCGCCGTCGCCGCGGCGCTGGGACTGCGGCCGGAGCCCGGGCGCCCGGTCGCGCGGACCATCGCCGACCACGTCGCCGCCCGCCGCCTGTTGCTGGTGCTCGACACCTGCGAGGCGCACCTGGCCGCCGTCGCCCCGCTGGTGGCGCGGCTGGTCGGCAGCGGTCCCGGTGCGCGGGTACTGGCCACCAGTCGCGAACCGCTCGGCCTGCCGGGGGAGGTCGTCTGGCGGGTCCCACCGCTGTCCACCTGCCCGGCCGCCGACGGTGGCCCGAGCGACGCCATGGCGTTGCTGCTCGACCGGGCGGCCGCCACCCGCGGCGGGCAGCCACTGAGCGGCGAGGAGGCCGGCCATCTGGACCGGGTGGTGACCGCGCTGTCCGGGCTGCCGCTGGCGCTGGAACTGGCCGCCGCCCGGCTGCGGGTGCTCTCCACCGGCCAGCTCGCCGCCCGCATCGAGGACGTACTCGGCGTCCTCGACGCCGGCCGCGGCGGCTGGCCGTCCGGCGGCGGCAGGCACCGCACGATGCAGGCCACCCTGGAGTGGTCGTACCGCACGCTCGACCGGCCGGCCGCGCGGCTGCTGCGCCGGATGTCGGTGTTCGCCGGGCCGGTGGCGCTGCCCGCCGTCGAGTGGCTCGGCGGTGGCGACCCGCTCGACCCGCTGGCCACACTCGTCGACAAGTCGCTGGTACAGGTCGAGCAGCAACCGGACGCGGCGACCTACCGGCTGCTGGCCCCGGTCCGGGCGTACGCCGCCCGCGCGCTGCGCGACACCGGCGAGGAGGAGGTGGTCCGTGACCGGCATGTCGGGTGGTGCCTGCGGCAGGTCCGCGGCGCCCACGTCGACCCCAACGGCCGGCCGGTCACGCTGTCGTTGTACTCGATCGACCCGCTGGCCGACGAGGTGCGGGGGGCGCTGCGCTGGACGGTGACGCGGGGCCTGGCCCGCGAGGGCCTGGCGGTCGCGACCTCCCTGGACCAGTGGTGGCGGGAGCGGGGGCTCGCCAGCGAGAGCCGGATGTGGCTGTTCCGGCTCTACGAGCGGATCAGGGCAACCGGCGAGCAGCTCACCGAGGCGGAGTGGGCGGCCGCGTACCAATCCCACGCCCTGCAGGCCGGCGCCGCCGGCGAGTACGTCGAACAGCTGCGCTTCTCCCAGCGGGCGGAGGCGATGGCGCGCGGCTGCGGTGACGCCGGCCTGCTGGCGCGGGTACTGGGCGGGCGCGGAGCGCCGCTGGCCGGGATGGGGCGCCTCGACGAGGCCGAGCAGGTCTGCCGCGAGGTGACCGCGTGGGCCCGCCGGGAGGGCGTACCGGGCGACGCGGTCGCGGCCGTGTACACCCTGGCCCGCATCCTGCTGCGCCGCGGCGCCCTCGACGAGGCCGCCGACCTGCTGGCCGGGGCCCGGCCGCTGGAGGCCTCCCGGCCGGCCGAGCGCGGCCAGCGTACCGTCGACCTGCTCCTGGGCCTGGCGGCCCTCCGGCGCGGCGACGTCGTCGCGGCGCACGACCACCTCATGGCCGCGCTGCGGTCCCGGATGGGGTTCGGCTTCCACGCGCAGGTCAGCGAGGCGCTCAACGCGGTCGCGGTGCGCTGCCTGACCGGCGGCGAACCGCTGACCGCGGCCCGGCTGTTCGCGGCGGCACAGGCGGCCCGGGCCCGGCTGCGGCTGGCGGCCGGGCCGTTCGGCCCGTACTGGCACGAGCAGCAGGCCGTGGCCCGGGCGGTCCTCGGGGACGTGGTGTTCGACGCCGCGTATGCCGAGGGGGCGACGCTGTCCCTAGAGGACGCGGTGGCGGTGGCCCTGACCGTGGAGCACCCCGATCTCGCGGTCGGCTCGGACCGGTTCAGCCACAGCGCCTGACCGCCGGGTCCGCCTGACCGCCGGGTCCGCCGGGTCCGCACAACGCAAGATCGCCACAACTTCCCGGATGTTGTGGTCTCCGTGCCCGGTCGTGACCACGACTTCCGGGAAGTTGTGACGATCTTGGAGGCGGGACGGTTACAGGATCGTCCAGGTGTCGCCGGAGCCGAGCAGGGTCGCCAGCTCGCTGTCGGCGTCGCCGGCCAGCTTCGCCTTCGCCGCGTCGAGCTGGGTACGGACGAGGTCGTCGTAGACCGGCCGGTCCACCGCACGGAACACGCCGATCGGCGTGTTGCGCAGGTCGCTGTCCGGCAGCCGGGACAGCGCGAACGCGTACGCCGGCTCGCCCACCGTCGCGTCGTGCACGACCACCTCGTCGGCGGCCACCTCTGCGGTCCGGCGGACCTGGAGCCCGAAGGCGCCCGGTGGGTGCGTCACGCACCACTCGCCGTCCTTGCCGAAGGTGATCGGCTGCCCGTGCTCCAGGCGGATCACGTACTCGTCGCGGGTGGCCGGGTCCTTGAGTACCTCGAACGCGCCGTCGTTGAAGATGTTGCAGTTCTGGTAGATCTCGACGAACGCCGAGCCCTTGTGCTCGGCGGCCTGGCGCAGCACCGACTGGAGGTGTTTGCGGTCGGAGTCGATCGTGCGGGCCACGAACGACGCCTCCGCGCCCAGCGCCAGCGACAGCGGGTTGAACGGCGAGTCCGTCGAGCCGACCGGCGTGGACTTGGTGACCTTGCCCAGTTCGGACGTCGGCGAGTACTGGCCCTTGGTCAGCCCGTAGATCTTGTTGTTGAACAGCAGGATCTTCAGGTTCACGTTGCGGCGCAGCGCGTGGATGAGGTGGTTGCCGCCGATCGACAGCGCGTCGCCGTCACCGGTGACCACCCACACCGACAGGTCCGGCCGGGACACCGCCAGGCCGGTCGCGATCGCCGGCGCGCGGCCGTGGATCGAGTGCATGCCGTAGGTGTTGAGGTAGTACGGGAAGCGCGACGAGCAGCCGATGCCCGACACGAACGCGATGCGCTCGCGGGGGATGCCCAACTCGGGCAGGAACGACTGCATGGCCGCGAGGATCGCGTAGTCACCGCAGCCGGGGCACCAGCGCACCTCCTGGTCGGACTTGAAGTCCTTCGCGGTGAGCTTGAGAGGCACCCGGGTGCCGCCGGACACGTCGGTCTCAGGCATTCTTCACAACCTCTTCCAGCATGCTCTCCAGTTCGGCGGCGGTGAACGGCAGGCCGCGGACCTGGTTGTAGGCGATCGCGTCGATCAGGTACCGGGCCCGGATCACGCCGGCGAGCTGGCCGAGGTTCATCTCGGGGATGACGACCCGGTCGTAGCGCTTCAGGACCTCGCCGAGGTTGGCCGGCATCGGGTTGAGGTGGCGCAGGTGCGCCTGGGCGACGGGCAGGCCGCGCTGGCGCAGCGCCCGGCAGGCGGCGCCGATCGGGCCGTAGGTGGAGCCCCAGCCGAGAACCAGGACCCGGGCGTCGCCGTCCGGGTCGTCGACCTCGACGTCCGGCACCTCGATACCGTCGATGCGGGCGGCACGGGTACGGACCATGAAGTCGTGGTTGGCCGGGTCGTACGAGATGTCACCGGTCTTGTCGGCCTTCTCCAGGCCGCCGATGCGGTGCTCCAGGCCGGGAGTGCCCGGCACCGCCCACGGACGGGCCAGGGTCTGCGGGTCCCGCAGGTACGGCAGGAACTGTCCCTCCGGGCCGTTCGGCTCGCTCGCGAACTCCACCCGCAGGTCCGGCAGGCTGGCCACGTCGGGCAGCCGCCACGGCTCGGATCCGTTGGCGATGTACCCGTCGGACAGCAGGATCACCGGCGTGCGGTAGGTGAGCGCGATCCGCGCGGCCTCGATGGCGGCGTCGAAGCAGTCCGCCGGGGAGCGCGGCGCGATCACCGCGACCGGCGCTTCGCCGTGCCGGCCGAACAGCGCCATGTTGAGGTCGGCCTGCTCGGTCTTGGTCGGCATACCCGTCGAGGGCCCGGCCCGCTGCACGTCGATGACCAGCAGCGGCAACTCCAGGGCCACCGCCAGGCTGATCGTCTCGCTCTTGAGGGCCACACCCGGGCCGGAGGTCGAGGTCACCCCGAGCGCACCGCCATAGGAGGCGCCGAGCGCCACGCCCACCGCGGCGATCTCGTCCTCGGCCTGCACCGTCGTCACGCCGAACTTCTTGTGCTTGGACAGCTCGTGCAGGATGTCGCTGGCCGGGGTGATCGGGTAGGCGCCCAGGAACACCGGCAGCTTCGCCCGTACGCCGGCGGCCACCACGCCCAGGGCCAGCGCGGTGTTGCCGGTGATGTTGCGGTACTCGCCCGCGGGCATCTTCGCCGGCTTGACCTCGTACCGGACCACGAAGTCCTCGGTGGTCTCACCGAAGTTGAAGCCGGCCTTGAAGGCCGCGACGTTGGCGGCGGCCACCTCGGGACGCTTGGCGAACTTGCGCTCCAGGAACCGGATCGTGGACTCGCTGGGGCGCGAGTACATCCACGACAGCAGGCCCAGGGCGAACATGTTCTTGGCCCGCTCGGCGTCCTTCTTGGAGATCTCGAAGCTCTCCAGCGCCCGGACGGTCATCGAGGTCAGCGCGACCGGGTGCAGCACGTAGCCCTCGAGCGAGCCGTCCTCCAGCGGGTTCTCCGCGTACCCGACCTTGGCGAGGTTGCGCTTGGTGAACTCGTCGGTGTTGACGATGATGTCGGCCCCGGAGCGCAGGTCGCGCAGGTTGGCCTTCAGCGCCGCCGGGTTCATCGCGACCAGGACGTCCGGGGTGTCACCGGGCGTGAGGATGTCGAAGTCGGCGAAGTGCACCTGGAAGCTGGACACGCCGGGTAGCGTGCCGGCAGGGGCCCGGATCTCCGCGGGGAAGTTCGGCAGGGTCGAGATGTCATTGCCGAGCTGAGCGGTCTCGGAGGTGAACCGGTCGCCGGTGAGCTGCATGCCGTCGCCGGAGTCCCCGGCGAAACGAATGACCACTCGATCCAGTTGGCGGACCTGCTTGGTCACGTGGCTGACCTCCTTGGTGACGGCGGGTTGTGGTTGGGTGGTCGCCGTCGCGCAGCATCGGGCGACGGGCCCTGGGGGACCCGCTCCTACGTACACCCCGAGCCTACGTCGAATGCGGCGACGGATCGTTACGTGGTATTCCGTGGGTGGGTGAGGACACGTTCCGCGCAGCGGTGTGTCGTCTATGTGGTGGTAGCGCCCTGGTCATGCCCGGTCGGGTCGCGGTACCGCGTGGCGGTGCCGCGGTGGTGCGGTGCGGTGCGTGGTCGTGACGGTGCGGAGTGTGGTCGTGGTGCGGGGCGTGGCCGGGCCCGGTGTGCCGGGTGGGTCGGCCCGGGCCGGGTGCACCGGCCCAAAGGCATTCATTATGAGTCGGGCTGGTTGGTCATGCAGTCCGCGACCGGTCAGATGACGGCCGGTGAGGTCGGTAAGCTGCGGGCGTGACCGGATATCTGGGCTCGTACGCGACGCTCGGGCTGCTCCTGCTGATCGGGGCGCTGGTATTCGTGGGTGCGTTCGGCGCCAACCGCGTGCTGCGCCCCCGGCGCCCCACCGACACGCCGGGCAAGTGGGAGAACTACGAGTGCGGGCTGGACCCGGTCGGCGGTGACTGGGCGCAGGCGCAGATCCGTTACTACGTCTACGCGTACCTTTATGTGCTCTTTGCAGTAGAAAGCGTTTTCTTATTCCCGTGGGCGGTCGTCTTCGACCGGCCCGGGTTCGGCGTGGCGACCGTGGTCGAGATGGGTATCTTCGTCGGCCTGCTCGCGCTCGGCCTGCTGTACGCCTGGCGTAAGCGCGTCCTGCGTTGGAGCTGACGGCTTCACCGACGCCGGACGTACCTTCCGTCGGGCCGGACGTGCGCGGCCGCTGGGCCGGACGTGCGTGACCGTTGGGCCGGACGTGCGTGCCTTCCCCGGTCGCGGCCGCGCGAACAGGTCGGTTCTTCGATGCCCCGCCGCTCCGCGCCACCGCGCCTACCTGCGCTTTCATTCCATCCGGGGCGCCGGGCTCGCTTGGCCGGGGCGAGCGTGACACGATCGTGACATGGGTCAGTTCCTGCTCCTGACGATCGGTGCCCTCGTCGTCGGCGCCATCGGATTCGGTGTGGCGGTGCTCATCTCCGGCTCCGACCCGGGCCTACAGCCGGTGGAACCGGAGGGCCGGGCGGTACCGCTGCCGGTGGACCGCCCGCTGGTCGAGAGCGATCTCGCGCGTACCCGTTTCGACACCGCCGTACGGGGCTACCGGATGGCGCAGGTCGACACGGCGCTGCGCCGGGCGGCGTACGACATCGGGTACAAGCTGGAGCTGATCGGGGTGCTCGAGGCTGAGGTGCAGGCGCTGCGCGAGGGTCGGCTCGACGACGCCGACAAGCTGCGGCGCACCCGGGAGGCGGCGACGAGGACGACCGCGAGCGGCACCGGGGACGCCGGTTCCGCCGCGGACCGGGCGGACGCCGAGGGCCGGGCTGGCGCCGTGGACCGGGCGGACGCCGAGGGCCGGGAGCAGGCCGAGGCCGCGGACCGGTCGGACGCCACGGACCCGGCCGGCGCCGCCGACCCGGCCGGCACGTCCGCACAGCCCGAGGAGATGAGACTGCCGTGAGTGCCCCCGAGCCCCGGTCCGCGGGGGGCGGGGTCAGCGATCCGACATCGCCGCCGGCGGCGACCGCCGGCGGCGTCTCCGGTCGTAACGGGAACGCGACCGCCGGCGACTCGCCGGACGCCGGTGACGCCACCGGCGCGGGTGGCGCTGCCGAATCCGGCGCGTCGGCCGCCCAAGCCGGGCTCGGCGACGCCGTACAGCCCGGTGCCGGTGAGGTGACCGCCACCGTCATCGTCGACGTCCCCGCCACCCGGGTCTTCGCCGCGCTGCTGGCGTGGGAGCGGCAGAGCGACTGGATCCCGTTCACGCGGGTACGGCTGGTCGACGGCGATGGTGGCGAGGGCAGCTCAATCGAGGCCGTGACGCAGGTCGGCCCGGCCGTGTTGCGCGACGAGATGCGCGTGGTCAAGGTGGACCGGCCGTACGAGATCCGGGTCGTCCACTACGGCAGGGTGCTGCGCGGCCCCGGCGTCATGCGGTGCACCCCCATGGACGGGGACCGCACGCAGGTGGTCTGGCACGAGTGGTTCCACCTGCCCGGTGGCACCGCCGGCAAGGTCGCCTGGCCGGTACTCTGGCCCGGTTCGAAGGTCAGCTTGATCCAGGCGCTGCGCCGCTTCGCCCGGCTCGTGGAGATGGGACAACTGCCGTGACCGCGCCCGGCCCCGACCTCGTCGCCGGCCCGGACGGCCTGCCCCGCTGTGCGTGGGCCGGTGCGACCGCCGACTACCTGGCCTACCACGACGAGGAGTGGGGCCGGCCGGTCCGCGACGACGACGGCCTGTACGAGCGGCTGACCCTCGAGGCGTTCCAGTCCGGGCTGTCCTGGTTGACCATCCTGCGTAAGCGGCCCGCGTTCCGGGCTGCGTTCAAGGGCTTCGTGATCACCGAGGTCGCGGCGTTCGACGAGTCCGACGTCGAGCGGCTCCTGCTCGACGCCGGGATCGTCCGCAACCGGGCGAAGATCGAGGCCGCGCTGCACAACGCCCGGGCCGCCGCCGCCCTCGACGGCGGGCTGAGCGAGCTGCTCTGGTCGTACGCACCGGCTCCGCGCGACCGGCGACCGCGCTCGTCCGGCGAGGTGCCGGCGGTCACGCCGGAGTCGACGGCGATGGCCAAGGCACTCAAGCAGCGTGGTTTCCGGTTCGTCGGCCCCACCACCGCGTACGCCCTGATGCAGGCGACCGGCATGGTGGACGACCATCTGGCCGACTGCCACGTGGCCCAGGGACACCCCCGCTGACAGACGGGTCGCGCGGGCAAATGGATCGCGGCGCCGCGCCGCCGCCCCAGGTCGACGCCGCGCTGGTCACCATCACCGCGTACCCGATGGGCGGTGCGGCCGAGCGCCGCCCGGCGCGACTGCTCACGCCCGGCCGACCACCAGCCCGGCCGGGCGGTCCGCAAGGTGGTACCGGTCGGTCCGGCGGCGTTCCGGGCGGCCGGGATCGACCCCGGGCAACCGGCGGGAACGGTCACCCCGGAACACTGGCGGGCGCTCGTGATGAGATGGGGGCATGGCGCACTGGGCGGTGGTGGTACCGGATGAGCGGTACGCGGCGGAGCGGTTGTTCCTGCACGAGACGCTGGAACTGACCGGCTTGGACGGCCCGTTGCCGGCGGTCGGCGACGAGGTGGCCCTGGTGACCGGGGCGGAACCGGTCGTGTTCGCGCTGGGTCGGGTACGTGCGGTCGGCGTCGCCGAGACCGACCCGGATGACCCGGCTGCGGGGCAGCCGCCGGCCTCGCTGGACATCGCGTACACGCATCGGCTGTTCGACGCCCCGCTGCCCGGCGACGGCCTGGTGGCACGGGCCGGCGGCGGGCCGGCCGGGGCCGGGGCGTACCCGATCGACGCCGACCGGTTCGCCGCGCTCTCCGGCAAGGTGGACACCGCGCAGCCCGCCGACGCCACCGGCCGGAAGTGGCTGGTCGGGCTCTACCTGCCGATCGAAGCGGCCTCGCCGGCCGAGGCGGTACGGGCGTTCTGGACGTACACCATGCAGCTCGGCCCGCGCGAGCTGCCCGCCTTCGTCTCACCCGCCGGTGACGAGCTGGCGATGCAGGCGTACGTGCTGGGTGAGGTGGCCAACCTCGACCCGGAGGAGGACGAGGACGAGTAGCCCTGGGCCGGCCGGCCTGGGCCGCCCAGGCCCGCCCGACCCGCCCGACCCGCCACGCCCCGCC
>NZ_JBLYUB010000026.1:0-95741 GCF_049999945.1 Planosporangium spinosum
TCCCCGGCCCCTCCCGGCCCCTCCCGGCCCCTCCCGGCCCCTCCCGGCCCCCTCCCATGATCACGGAACTTTCTCCGCCCTCCCGCACGGAAAAGTTTCCGTGATCACGGAATGGGGAGGGGCGCGGGTAACTGGCAGGACGGGCCACACCGGCGCCCGCCGCCGCGCCAGCCTGCCGCGCGGAGCACGACACCGACCTGCGCGGCGACGGCGCACGGCTGACCGGTGACGTCCGCCCAGCCGTACCGCAGCACCCGTGCGCCCGAGACGACGGTGAGGTTGTCGCGGCGCATGTCCCGCCACCTCGCCTCGTCCGGGTGGGCGGCCCGGCCGTCTAGTTCCACGACGACACCGAACTCGACGTACCGCACGTCGTCGTAGCGCCGCCCACCGGAACGGGCGACGGCGTACTGGCGGTCGCCGGCCGGTAGCCCGTGCGCCCGCTCGACATCGCGCAGGTACCGCAGTTCCAGCGGCGACTCGGCCCCTTCCGCGACGTCGCACACCGCCGCCAGCAGCTCCTCCCGCCAGCGGAGCTTCTTGCGCGCGTCGATCGCCGCGGCGATCCGCTCCGGGCGGCTGAGCCGGCGCCCGCACGCCCGCGTGATCCAGGCCAGCGCCTGCGCCACCGAGGGAGCGGTCTGGGTGAGGTCGACGACGGTCTCCTCGACCCGTGTCTGCGGCGGCAACCGGATCGGATGCCGCGCCGCGTCCACCCGGGAGGAGCGATGGACCACGATGCCGGCGGACCGCCGTACCCTACGCCGGGTCGGCACCGTGACGTGGATCGGGTACTGCGGCTCGTCGACGAGGCCAGCCATCTCGGCAGCCGACTCGTGACTGAGCACCGCGCCGTCACCGGCCCGGAGAACGGCCGCCCACAACAGACAGTCACGGCCCAGTGGACCGTTGTGGGTGGCATAGACCGCGCCGGCGACCGCTGCCACCGGTTGCGCAGCCGGGCTTCGATCGCCTCGTCGGTGAGACCGCACTCGTGCGCCTGGCGGCGGGTGACCACTCCGCACTGCCGGGCGGCTATCCCCTCGACCCGAGCGGCTCCCCCATCGACCCGAGCGTTTGTCTCGTCCCACCGGGCGGTTGTCTCGTCCCACCGGGCGGCCGTCTCATCGCGCACCGACCGAGCGTGCCGGACCCGACCACGTTGACGCTGCCCCACCTTGTTCCCTGTGGACAACACATCCACAGCTCCCATGATCACGGAAACTCATCCGTGTCAGAGCACGGAAGAGTTTCCGTGATCATGGGAGAGGGGCGTCAGACGGACGTGGTCCGTACCAGGGTGCGGATCTGGCGGAGCAGGACCGACAGCGGTGCCAGGTCGGCGTTGGACTCGTCGAACTCGCTCATCGCGTTGCGGATCCGGGTGATCGAGGCGACGTTGCCGTGTTCCCAGTCCAGTACCCGCCGGTCGGCCGGCGCCTCGCCGGCGGTCGCCGCCAGCACCTCACCGGTCAGCCCGGCCAGGGCCGCGTACAGGTCGTACCGCAGCGCCATCCGGGCCGTCGTCTGCCACCGGTTCTCCCGGGGCAGCGCCGAGATCTTCGACAGCAGGTGGTCGACCCGGAACCGCTCGGACAGCGCAAAGTAGACGCCCGCCACCTCGTCGATGCTGCTGCCGGTGGCGTGCGCGGTCTCCACGATGTCGAGCAGGCCGAACGCGTACATCAGCCGGGTGGCGTGGTCGGCGACCTTCTCCGGCAGCCCCAGCTTGACCAGGCGCTCGACGTTGGCCCGCAGGGTCTGCCGCTCGTTGCCCCGGAACAGGGTGCCCAACCTGGGCAGCAGCGCGGCGACGCCGGGCCGGAACCGGCCGATCTCACCGGGTACGTCCAACGGGGACCGACGGTTGGACACCAGCCACCGGACGGCCCGGTCGAGCAGCCGGCGCATCTCCAGGTACACGGCGGTCTGCGCCTCCGTGTGCACCCGACCGTCCAGCTCCTCGACCGACCGCCACAGCTCGCGCAGCCCGAAGACCTCCCGGACCACCACGTACGCCCGCAGCACGTCGGCCGAGCTCGCGCCGGTCTCCTCCATCGCGCGGTAGAAGAACGAGGTGCCACCGCGGTTGACCGCCTCGTTGACCAGCTGCGTCACCACGATCTCGCGGCGCAGCGCGTGCCGGCCCATCTCGGCGGCGTACCGTTCGCGCAGCGGTGTCGGGAAGTAGTCGACGAGGACCTCTCCGGTCCACTCCTCGTCCGGCAGCGACGAGTCGCGCAGCTCGTGCTCGAGCGCGAGCTTGACGTACGACAGCAGCACGGCGAACTCGGGCGTGGTCAGGCCGATCCCGTCGGTCGCGCGGGCGTCCAGTTCCTCGTCGCCGGGGAGCGCCTCCAGCTCCCGGTTGAGCTCGCCGCGCCGCTCCAGGTCGGCGATGATCCGCCGGTGCACCGGCAGCAGCGACCGGCTCTGCGCCCGCGCGTTGCCCAGCGCGCACGCCTGGTTGTAGTTGTCGCGCAGCACCAGCTCGGCGACCTCGTCGGTCATCTCGGCGAGCAGCTCGTTGCGCTGCTCGCGATCCAGGTCGGTCGCGCCGAGCAGGATCTTGATGTTGACCTCGTGGTCGGAGCAGTCCACCCCGGCGGAGTTGTCGATGAAGTCGGTGTAGATGTACCCGCCGCGTCGGGCGAACTCGACCCGCCCGCGCTGAGTGAAACCGAGGTTGCCGCCCTCGCCGACGACCCGGCAGCGCAGGTCCCGGCCGTTGACCCGGACCGCGTCGTTGGTCTTGTCACCGACGTCGGCGTGCGACTCGGTGGCGGCCTTGACGTAGGTGCCGATACCGCCGTTCCACAGCAGGTCCACCGGGGCGGTGAGGATGGCCCGGATCAGCTCCACCGGCGACAGCGCGGTGACCGACTCGTCGATGCCGAGCGCTTCCCCCATCTGCGGCGAGATCGGAATCGACTTGGCGGTGCGCGGCCAGACCCCACCGCCCTTCGAGACGAGCGAGGTGTCGTAGTCGGCCCACGACGACCGGGGCAGGTCGAACAGGCGCCGCCGCTCGGCGTACGACCGGGCGGCGTCGGGGTCGGGGTCGACGAAGACGTGCCGGTGGTCGAACGCGGCGACCAGTCGGGTGTGTTCGGACAGCAGCATCCCGTTGCCGAACACGTCGCCGGACATGTCGCCGACGCCGACGCACGAGAAGTCCTCGGCCTGGATGTCGCGGCCCAGCTCGCGGAAGTGCCGCTTGACCGACTCCCAGGCGCCCCGGGCGGTGATGCCCATCTTCTTGTGGTCGTAGCCGGCCGACCCGCCGGAGGCGAACGCGTCGCGCAGCCAGAAGCCGTAGCTCTCGGAGATCTCGTTGGCGATGTCGGAGAAGCTGGCGGTGCCCTTGTCGGCGGCGACCACCAGGTACGGGTCGTCGTCGTCGTAGCGCACCACGTCCCGCGGCGGGACGACCTTGTCACCGTCGAGGTTGTCGGTCACGTCCAGCAGTGCGGAGATGAACAGTCGGTAGCAGGCCACCCCCTCGGCCTGGTAGGCCTCGCGGTCGGCGCTGGTCTCCGGGGCCCGCGCGGTGCCGCCCGCCGACGGCAACGCCCGCTTGAGTACGAAGCCGCCCTTGGCGCCGGTCGGCACGATCACCGCGTTCTTCACCATCTGCGCCTTGACCAGGCCCAGGATCTCGGTGCGGAAGTCCTCGCGCCGGTCGGACCAGCGCAGGCCGCCGCGCGCCACGGCGCCGAAGCGCAGGTGCACGCCCTCGAAGCGGGGCGAGTACACGAAGATCTCGAACGTGGGCCGGGGGGCCGGCAGGTCCGGCGCCCGCTGCGGGTCGAGCTTGAAGGCCACGTACGACTTGGGCCGGCCGTCGGAGCTGCGCTGGAAGAACGACGTGCGCAGGGTCGCGGAGATCAGGGTCAGGTACGCGCGCAGGATGCGGTCCTGGTCGAGGCTGGTGACCTCGTCGAGCTGGGCGGTGAGCGCGTCGACCAGCTGTTGCGCCTGCGCCGACCGGTCGGTCTCGGACAGCGCCAGGCGCGGGTCGAAGCGGGTTTCGAACAGCGCGACCAGCAGGGCGGCGATTCCCGGGTACTGCAGGAGGGCCTGCTCCATGTACTCCTGCGAGTACACCGCACCGACCTGGCGCAGGTACTTGGTGTACGCGCGCAGCACGACGACCTGCCGCCAGGTCAGCCCGGCGATCAGCACGAGCGCGTTGAACCCGTCGACCTCGGCCTCGCCGCGCCACACCGCCGAGAACGCGTTCTCCACGTGCGGGCGCACGTCGGCCAGTTCCCGGGCGTCGGCGGGCAGGCTCAGGCCGAAGTCGTACACGTAGATCGTCGCGTCGTCGCGGTGCACCTCGTACGGGCGCTCGTCGGTGACGCGCACCCCGAGCGAGTGCAGCACCGGCAGCACGTTCGACAGCATCATCGGCTCGCCGTACCGGAAGACCTTGAACCGGACGTCGCGGTCGTCCTGGCGGCGCCGGAACACGTGCATGACGAGCTGCCCGGGCTCCTCCAGCAGCTCCAGCTTGGCGATGTCCTTGGCCGCCTCGGACGGGGTGTGCTCGTCCTTGTACGCCTCGGGCAGCGCCTCGCCGTAGCGCAGGTACAGCGTCTTGGCCTGCTCCTCGCCGAGCTTGCGCTCGAGCACCAGCCGCAGGTCACCGTCCCACAGCCGGGTGGCGTCGGACAGCTGCCGGGTCAGCGCGGCCACGTCGAGGTCGCGGGGCGGGTCGGCCGGGTCGGTGCGCACGATGAAGTGGATGCGGGCCAGCAGCGACTCCGACACCCGGGTGGTGAAGTCGACGCCGACGCCGTTGAGCTCGCGCAGCAGGATCTCCTGCAACTTGAGCCGGTTGTGCGTGGTGAACCGGTCCCGGGGCAGGTAGAGCAGGCAGGAGATGAACCGGCCGTACGCGTCGCGGCGCAGGAACAGCCGCAGCTGCCGGCGGCCGGCCGTGCGCAGCACGCCCATGACCGTGCGGTACAGCTCCTCGGTACTGATCTGGAACAGCTCGTCGCGCGGGTAGGTCTCCAGGATCTCCAGCAGGTCCTTGCCGGAGTGGCTGCGCGGCGACAGCCCGGAGCGCTGGATCACCTCGTTGACCTTGCGCTTGACCAC
This sequence comes from Planosporangium spinosum, assembly GCF_049999945.1. Classification (NCBI taxonomy): domain Bacteria; kingdom Bacillati; phylum Actinomycetota; class Actinomycetes; order Micromonosporales; family Micromonosporaceae; genus Planosporangium; species Planosporangium spinosum. Next base: position 5,107 of record NZ_JBLYUB010000026.1, read on the forward strand.
CGGCAGGTCACGCACGCTGGTGCGGTAGGCGGTGGAGGAGAACAGGCCGAGGAACCGGCGCTCGCCGACGACGTTGCCGTCGTGGTCGAACATCTTGAAGCCGACGTAGTCGAGGTAGGCCGCGCGGTGCACGGTCGCGCGCGAGTTGGCCTTGGTGATGATCAGCAGGCGCTTCTCGAGGGCCTTGGCGTACGCCTCCGGCGTCATCGACGACAGCATGCGCGGTGCGGCGCGGTCGGCGCGCAGGATGCCCAGGCCGGTACCGAGCACGGCCTCCAGCAGCCGCTCGCCGGCGTCCGACTCGACCAGCCGGTACTCCCGGTAGCCGAGGAACGTGAAGTGGTCGTCGACCAGCCAGCGCAGCAGCTCGACCGAGTCGGTGATGTCCTTGTCGGGTACCGGGAGCTGGGCACCGGCCAGGTCGTCGGCGAGCGCGAGGGCCTGCGAGCGCATCTTCGGCCAGTCCTCGACGGCCTCCCGCACGTCGGTGAGGACCCGGGTGAGCTCGTTGCTCAGGCCCGTGATGACCTTCTCGTCGCGGATGCGGTCGATCTCGATCCGCATCCAGCTCTCCACCATGTCGCCGGGTTCGGCGTCGGACGGCTCCACCCCGGTGCGGATCTCGCGCAGCGCGCCGAGCGGCTCCCGTCGGACCACCACCAGCGGGTGGGCGAGCAGGTGGATGTCGACCTGCCGGCTCGACAGCGCGGCGGTCACCGAGTCGACCAGGAACGGCATGTCGTCGGTGACGATCTCGATGGCGGTGTGCTCGGCCGGCTCGGTCGCCGGGGTGATCCGTACCTTGAGCTGCCCGCGCAGCCGCTCGCCGGCCAGTTCGCGGTGCGATACGGTCGCGGCGACCAGGTCCGGTGCGGCGCAGCCGGCGAGTTCCTCGTCGGACACCAGCCGCCAGTACTGGCCGACGAGCGCGGCCAGCTCCGCGTCGCCGTCCGCGCCGGCCAGCGTGATCGCGCCGGTGACCAGGCGTTCGGCGTTGGGCAGGGGGCGCTCGAGTTCGGCATCGTCGGTGAGGCCACCCTCCAGGCGGTGCGCCGGCGCCGCCTTACGGACCATGCCGGCGGGTCCACCCCCGCCGGTGCCGGGCCAACCCTGGTTCGGGTCGACCGCCGCATCGACGCGCAATGCGCCGGCTATGTCCGCCTCCGGGCCCGCCGTATCGACGTGTCCGACCCGGGCCTGCCGGGCCCCGGAGTCGGAAAGGTCATCGACACCCGCCGCAGTGTCGCGGTCCATGCGTGCACTCCCCTCGCCCCCACGACGCTGTGGGGGACCGTCTGCGCTCAGCCTAGGACGTGCCTGAGTCCTACCCGATTCAGCCGACCCCGATACCACCGTCCAGATGCATAGACCTGACCGATCGGACAGTAAGCCATCGTCATAAAGCCGACTCAGGCCCGGTATGACCGGATAGTTCCGATGCGGACAGTGCCAACGGTAGCGGACAATGCCGGATCGTGGATCCCGTTCCCACTATCGGCGGGGTCCGGCCACCCTGGAAGGAAAACGGCATGCCACGACCCGGCGGACGCGGTCCGCAACGCTGGACCGCGCGCCTCGTCGGCCTGGCCCTGCTCGCCACCGGCGTGAGCGCCTGCTCGTCGACGCCGCCCGACCGTACGCTGCACGCGTTCGCCAACGCCCTGGCCGCCGGTGACTTCGGCTCCCTCGACGTCCTCACCAACAGTGGCCAACCGGTCACGAAAGACACGCTGGCCAAACTGGAGGGTGACCTCGCCGGCCGGAAGCCCACCGTGAAGGTCGACAAGCCGACGGTCAAGGGAGACTCCGCCACCGCCACGCTCAGTTACTCCTGGCCGGTGGGTACCGGCGTGACCTGGGAGTACAAGAGCGTCGTGGAGGCCAGGAAGGCCAAGGACGACACGTGGCAGGTCTTCTTCGAACCGACCACGCTGCACCCCGACCTCACCACCGGCGACACGATCGCCGTCAGGCACACCGCCGCCGACCGCGGCGCCATCCTGGACGGCTCGGGCGCACCGCTGACCAGCAAGCAGAAGATCATCACGGTACGGGTGCAGCCCAACGAGGTCACCGACGTCGACGGCACCGTGCGGGCGCTCGACGCCGCCTTCAAGTCGGTCAAGGCAGACGTCGGCGACATCGACCTGACCGAACTGCCGGGGAAGATCAGGGCCGGCGGCACCGCGGCGGTCGACGTCGTCTCACTGCGGGAGCCGGTCTACGTCAAGATCCGCGGCAAGATCCACGACCTCGCCGGCCTGTACTTCAGCGAGAGCTTCCGCACCCTCGCCCCCACGCCGACGTTCGCCAAGGCGCTGCTCGGCCGGGTCGGCGAGGTGACCAAGGAGGTCATGGACGCCAAGCCGGGCCGGTACCAGCTCGGCGACCAGGTCGGCCTCGGCGGCCTCCAGCAGCGCTACGAGGACCTGCTCGCCGGCTCGCCCGGCGTGTCCGTGGTCATTCCGACCAAGTCCGACAAGGTGCTGTTCAGCACCGACCCGAAGCCGGGCGGGGCACTGAAGACCACGCTCGACCCGAAGGTCCAGAACGCCGCCGACGCCGCGCTGGCCGGCCAGACCGCCCGGTCCGCCCTGGTCGCCGTGCGGGTCAGTGACGGGGCCGTCCTCGCGGTCGCCAACGGGCCGGACGGCGGCGACCTCAACCTCGCCCTCACCGCGCAGGTACCGCCCGGCTCGACGTTCAAGGCCGTCACGGCGCTGGGCGTCCTCGACAGCGGCTCGGTCACCGCCGACTCGGTCGTACCGTGCCCGAAGGAGTACACCGCCCCCGGCGGCACGCCCATCCACAACGCGCACGACTTCGTCCTGGGTGACGTGCCGCTGCACGTGAACTTCGCCCAGTCCTGCAACACCGCGTTCGCCCAGTTGGGGGCGAAGCTCGGCCCGGACGGCCTGGCCGCGACCGCGAAGACGCTCGGCGTCGGCGTGCCATGGGACCTCGGCACCGACGTGTTCAGCGGCACCGTCGCCACCGGCGCCGACTCCGCCGAGCAGGCGGCCGCGGCGTTCGGCCAGGGGAAGACGCAGGTCTCACCCGCGGCACTGGCCGGCGCCGCCGCCGCGATCGCGCGCGGCCGGTGGCAGCAGCCCACGCTGGTCCTCGACCCGGCCCCGGCCAAGCCGGCCCAGCCCGGCCCGCAGCTCAAGGCCGAGTCGGTGGCGGCGCTCAAGCAGATGATGCGCGAGGTCGTCACCGACGGTACGGCCAAGGCGATCAGCAACACGCCCGGAGCGCCGATCTACGGCAAGACCGGCACCGCCGAGTACGACAACAACGACCCGAACAAGACGCACTCGTGGTTCATGGGCTTCCGGGGCGACGTGGCGTTCGCCGTGTTCGTCGAGAACGGCGGCCTGAGCAGCGACGCCGCCGTACCGGTCGCCGGCAGGTTCTGCGTGGCGCTGGGCTGACTCCCCGTTACGGATCCTGGACACGTCGCGGCGCCATCGGCCCGTCACGTGTTCAGGATCGCGAAGGGTTACGCCGTCTCCGCCGGTGGCGCCGGCACGGCGGACTCCGCCGGGGTCCGCGCGGCGGGTACCTGACCGCTGCCGGCCGCCCGTACCTGCTCGGCCAGGCCGGCGAACGGGCGCACCCGCTCGACCACGGCGGGGTGCTCGGCGGCCGCGTCGTCCGAGCCACGTGCGGCTGGAACCCCCGGCTGAGCCGGCACCTGGGGACCGGGCCGGGTACCCACACCCGCCGGCTCCGGTACGGAATCGTCGCGCCGCCGCAGCGGAATGCCACCGGGCGGCCGCCGGGACAGCGCGACGCGGTCGGCGTCGGTGAGGTCGGAGGCGCCCGTCCGGAGCGTGATCACCCCGGCGCGCGGCGTGTCCCCCACCGGCGTCTCCGCGCCCGCGGCCGGCTCGTCCTCGGCAGGCACCCCGTCCACGGGCACCTCGTCCTCCGCGGGCACCTCGTCCTCCACGGGCACCTCGTCATCGGTGCCCACGTCGGCGGCGAGCGCCAGGTCCGCCGGGACCGTCTCGACCACGGCCGGCGCCAGGTCCGGTACCGCCAACAGCGCCACGACCGGAACGGCCACCGGTGCCGCCGGCGCCCGGACCTCCTCCCGCGCCGCCGCGGCGGCGGCCGCCAGCGCGTCCCAGTCCAACGGCGCGACGGCCGTCGCGGGCAGCAGCCCGGCCACGAGCGTCTCGACGACCTCGGCCGCGTACGCCCCGCTCGGGTCGTAGTCCGGGTCGAAGACGGTGATCTCCACCCCGAGGCAGTGTGGGGTCGCCACCAGGCCCGCCAGCAGCAGCTCGAGTTCGGTGTAGGCGATACCGCCCGGGTCCGGGGCGTCCACGGCCGGCATCACGGCCGGGTCGAGCACGTCGACGTCGAGGTGCACCCAGTACCCGAGACAGTCGCTGAGCAGACCGCGCGCCCACTGCGCGGAGCGGGCCGGGCCCTCGGCGCGCAGCTGCGGCACCGCGCGGTAGGCGATGCCGGCCGTGTGCAGGTCCAGCCGGTGCTCGTCGTGGCCGCGGATGCCGAGCACCACCACGTCGCTGTCCCGGACGTACGGCCGGCGGTTCTCGATGGCCGCCAGATCGGCCTGCCCCCGCCCGGTGACCAGCGCGAGGTCCTCCCCGGCCGCCGCGCCGACGTAGGAGGCGTTGCCGGGGTGCCGGAAGTCGGAGTGCCCGTCGATGTAGACCAGGCCGATTCGACCGTCCAGGTCGGCCGCCCGCCGGTTGACCGCCAACGCGCTGCCGATCAGGATCGAGCAGTCCCCGCCGAGGACCACGGGGAACTCGCCCCCGTCCAGCAGGGTGCCGATCCGGTCGGCTAATCGCCGCGAGTACCAGGCGATCTGCTCCGCGTGCGCCACCCCGTCACCCGGGCGCCAGTCGCCCGGGTCGTACCGCGGTGGCGTCACGCAGCCCGCGTCGCGGGCGGACAGCCGCCCCACCAGGCCGTGGTCGCGCAGTGCGCCGGGGGCTTTCGCACAGCCGGGCACCGAGGTCGCGGTCGGTGGCCGCAACCCCAGGTTGGACGGAGCGTCGAGGACGGCGATCCGGCGCAACGCGTTCGCGCCCGGCCTAGAACAGCGCGTTCGCCAGCGCGCGACGCGCCGCGGCGACCGCGGGATCGTCGGGACCGGCCATCACGAACAGCGACAGCAGGTGCTTGCGGACCCGCTCGCGGTCGTCGCCGGAGGTACGCCGGACGAGGTCGACGAGGCGCCGGTACGCCTGCTCGGCCTGGCCGCTCAGGACCTCCACGTCGGCGGCGAGCGTCTGGGCGTCGACGTCGTCCGGGTTGGTCGCCGCTTCGGCGAGCACCGCCCGCGGGTCGACCCCGGAGACCCGGCGCAGCAGGCCCACCTGGGCCAGGCCGGCCTCGGCCGCCTGGTCGGCCGGGCTGTCGGCCAGGATCTTCTTGTACGCCTGCTCGGCGACGTCCAGGTCGCCGTTGACCAGCGCGTCGTCGGCGGCCTCCAGGCGCGGGTCCTCCGGCGTGGCGACCTCCACGCCACCGGCCTTCAGCACCGCGTCGATCCACTGGCGTAGCTGGGTCTCGGGCACCACACCGGTGAACGCGTCGACGGGCTGACCGCCGACGATCGCGTACACCATCGGGATGCCCTGAACCCGGAACATCTGGGCGATCCGGGGGTTGGCGTCCACGTCGACCTTGGCGAGCACCCACGAGCCGCCGCCCTCGACCGCCAGCTTCTCCAGGACCGGCGACAGCTGCTTGCAGGGCCCGCACCACTCGGCCCAGAAGTCGACCACCACGGGGGTGGTCATCGACCGCTCGAGCACTTCCCGCTGGAAGGTGGCCTCGGTGACGTCGATGACGGCCGCGCCCGACCCCGGCGCGGCCGGCGCGCGGTCGCCCGGCGCGGCGGCACCGGCGGCACCGGCGGCGGTCGAACCCGGGGAGGCAGCCGGCGTGGACGCCCGTTGACCAGCCGCCGAACTGGCGCGCAGCGCTCCGAGGTCCACCGCTCCGCGGGTGAAAATCGAAGAACTCGTCCGTGGATCGCTCATGGTCCCTAGTCTGGCACGTTGGCGTCTGGCGTGTTCAACGCCGCCCGCAAGGATGTACCCCGCGGGCGGCGTCGGGTGTCCGACAGCCGACCGAGCGGCACGCCGGGGACTAGAACCGGGCCGGCTCGCGGTACACGCCCCACTCGTCCCGGAGCGCGTTGCAGATCTCGCCGAGGGTCGCCTCGGCGCGGGCGGCGTCCAGCATCGCGGGGACCATGTTCTCGTCGGTGCGCGCCACCCCGACCAGGCGGGCCAGGGCGGCCGTCACGGCGTCGTCGTCGCGCGCGGAGCGGCGCTCGGCCAGTACCCGCTTCTGTTCCCGCTCGACCTCGTGCGAGATCCGCAGGATCTCCAGCTCGCGGGCGACCGTGCCGGTGTGGCAGTTCACCCCGACGATCTTCTTGTCGCCCTTCTCGAGGGCCCGCTGGTAGGCGAACGCGCTGTCGGCGATCTCGGACATGAACCAGCCGTCCTCGATCCCGCGCAGTAGCCCTGCGGTGATCGTGCCGTCGCCGCCCATGTCCCGGATCCGGGCGAAGATCTTCTCGGCCTCGGCCTCGATCCGGTCGGTGAGGGCCTCGACGTACCAGGAGCCGCCGAGCGGGTCGGCGACGTTGACGACCCCGGTCTCCTCCATGAGCACCTGCTGGGTCCGCAGCGCGATCTCGGCCGCGGAGTCGGTGGGCAGCGCCAGCGTCTCGTCCAGGGCGTTGGTGTGCAGCGAGTTCGTGCCGCCCAGGACGGCGGCGAGCGCCTCGACGGCGGTCCGCACCACGTTGTTGACCGGCTGCTGCGCGGTCAGCGACACCCCCGCGGTCTGCGTGTGGAACTTCAGCCACAGGGCCTTCTCGCTGGTGGCGCCGTACACGTCGCGCAGCCAGCGGGCCCAGATCCGGCGGGCGGCGCGGAACTTGGCGATCTCCTCGAAGAAGTCGACGTGCGCGTCGAAGAAGAACGACAGCCCCGGCGCGAAGACGTTCACGTCCAGGCCGCGCGACCGACCCAGTTCCACGTACCCGAAACCATCCGCGAGGGTGAACGCCAGCTCCTGGGCGGCGGTCGCCCCGGCCTCCCGGATGTGGTAGCCGGACACCGACAGCGGCTTGTACCGGGGGATCTCGTGCGCGCAGTACTCCATCAGGTCGCCGATCAGGCGAAGGTGCGGCTCGGGGGCGAACAGCCACTCCTTCTGGGCGATGTACTCCTTGAAGATGTCGGTCTGCAGCGTGCCGTCGAGCTTCGAGGTGTCGGCGCCCTGGCGCTCGGCGGCCACCAGGTACATGCAGAAGATCGGCACCGCCGGGCCGGAGATCGTCATGGACGTGGTGATGTCGGCGAGCGGGATCCCGTCGAACAGCACGTCCATGTCGGCGGCGGAGTCGATCGCGACGCCGCAGTGGCCGACCTCGCCGAGGGCCTGCGGGTCGTCGGAGTCGCGCCCCATCAGCGTGGGCATGTCGAAGGCCACGGACAGGCCCCCGCCACCGGCGCCGAGCAGCATCTTGTACCGGGCGTTGGTCGCTTTCGCGTTGCCGAAGCCGGAGAACTGCCGGATGGTCCAGGCCCGGCCGCGGTAGCCGGTCGGGTACAGGCCGCGGGTGTACGGGTACTCCCCCGGCCAACCGATCCGCTCGAATCCGGGCACGTCGGAGCCGGGTGGTGGCCCGTACACCGGGCCGACCGGCGATCCCGACAGCGTCGTGAAGTCGGCGTCGCGTTTGGGTGCGGCGTCGTAGCGTCGCTGCCAGCGCTCGCGTCCGGCCTCGATCTCCTGGGCGTCCATGTGTCGGATCCCCCTCGCCGTGCGACGTTCGTGACGTCCTTCACACCGATACTAGGGGAGAAACCTGAACGATCGCTAAGGAAGTGGTGACCGGCCCACGGCGTCGCCCGCTCCGGGGGCCGATCACCCCCGGACCAGCACGGCACACCCGTCGGCCAGCCGCAGCTCGGCGTCGCAGGCCGCGGCGGCCTGCGGGTCGTGCGTGGCCAGGACGACGGCGGCGCCGCGCCGCGCCTCCTCGCGCAGCAGGTCGAGCACCACCTGCCGGTTGGCCGCGTCCAGCTGGCTGGTCACCTCGTCGGCGAGGACGACGTCGCCGCGCATCGCGAGCCCCCGGGCCAGGGCGGCACGCTGCTGCTGCCCACCGGACAGCTCCTCGACCAGGTGGCCGGCCTGGTCGGACAGGCCCAGCCGGGCCAGGGTCGCGGCGGTGTCCCGGTGCGCCTGCGCCGCACCGGCCCCCGCGGCGACCAGCGCCACCACCACGTTCTCCTCGGCCGTCAGGACCGGCGCCAGCCCGTTGTCCTGCGGGATCAGGACCACCCGGCAGGCCAGCGCGTGGTCGTGGTCGCGCAGCGGGGTACCGCCGACCGCCACGCTGCCACGCCGCGGCCGCACCAGCCCCGCCATCGCCCACAGCAGGGTCGACTTGCCGGCGCCCGACGGGCCGGTCACCGCCAGCAGCCGCCCCGGCCCGACCGCGACCGACACGTCGGACAGCACCGGCGCGTCGAGGTCGTAGGCGAGGGTGACGTCATCGACGCTGAGCATCAGTACTCTCCACGGTGGAATTGCCCGAGGGTACGAGCAGCACGCTGCCGTCATCGCACAGCTCGACGCCGAGCAGGGTCCCGGGCGGCACCGCGCGCAGCACCTCCTGCGGCAGGTGCACGGCCCCGTCGCGCCCCACCACGGCGTAGTCCTCGCCGCGGCGGCCTTCGGCGCCGACCCGCCCGTCCCGGATGGTCACGGTCCGGTCCATCCGCCGGCCCGCCTGCGGGTCGTGGGTCACCACCACGACGGTCGTACCGGTGCGGTTGACCGCCTCGAGCGCGGCCAGCACCTCGTCGCGGGCCCGGCTGTCGAGCTGGCTGGTGGGTTCGTCGGCGAGCAGCAGCCCCGGTCGCGCCGCGAGCGCGACCGCGAGCGCGAGCCGCTGCCGGTCGGCCGGCGCGAGGGCTTTCGGGCGCAGCCGGTGCCGGCGCCGGTCGGTCAGCCCGACCAGTTCCAGCACCTCGCGCGGGGCGGGCAGCCCGCGGGCGGGCCGGGCGGCGCGCTGGGCGAAGCGGACGTTCTGCTCGGCGCTCAGGTACGGCAGCAGGTTGCGATCGGCGCCCTGCAGGACGACACCCACCTCGGTGGCGCGCATCCGCTGCAGCTCGGCGTCCCCGGCGCGGGTCAGGTCGTGCCCGCCGACGCTGATCCGGCCGGCGGCCGGCCGGATCAGCCCGGCCAGCAGCGACAGCAGCGTCGACTTGCCGGCCCCGGACGGACCGAGCAGCGCCACCGACTCGCCGGCCGCGATGTCGAGGTCCACCCCGGCGAGGGCGACCACGTCGTAGCCCTCCAGCCGGTAGATCGACACCACGCCCCGGCAGGTGACGGCGAGGCCGGGCGCGGCGTCCCGGTGGTGCGTGCCGGAGCCGGCGTCCCGGCGGGCGGACACCGTACCGGCGGCGCCGGCCGCGTGCTGACCTCTCACCGCAGCCCCTCCCGCAGCCGGTCCGGCGTGGCCCGGCCGGCCATCCGCAGCACCGCCGCGACGGCGACGGCGAACCCGAGCACGGTCACGCCCAGCGCGACCGGCAGCACGCCGAGGGCCGGCCGGTACCCCACCGCGCGGGCGGTCCCGACCGTCACCAGGGGCAGGCCCGGCAGCATGACCGCCGCGCCGGCGACCCCGGCGAGCAGGCCGACCAGCAGCGGCACGCCCAGCAGCAGCCGGTACTCGCGCAGCACCGCCCGGCGCAGCACGCCCGTGCGCACGCCGGCGACCCGCAGCGCCGCCAGCTCGTAGCCGCGTGCCCGCGCCCCCACGTACGCCGTCACCACGACCACCCCGACGGCGAGCAGCAGCGCGGTCGCGCCGGCGAGCAGGTACAGCCACAGCCCGAGCGCCGGGGCGCGCCGGCCGAGCTGGTCGAGGTAGCCGGCCATGGTCTCGGTACGCAGCACCGGCACGCCGGCCGCGCCGAGCCGGGCCGCGAGGTCGCCGGGGGCGGCGGCAGAGGCCCACACCTCGTACCGCAGCGCACCGGGGTCGGCCAGCGCCGAACCGCGCTCGGCCGCCCGTACCGCGTAGTCCAGGTCGAACAGCAGCCCGTGCCGGCCGGCGCGGGGCAGCACCGCGCCGCGTGCCGCGACGGCGAAGGCGAGCGGCTGCTCGGCCAGCCCGGGGAACCGGAACTCGGCCGCGTGCGGATCGTCGGCCGGGGCGGTACCGGCGAGGACCGCCGGCAGCGTCTCCGGCGCGTCGGCGTAGTCCACCAGCACGTCACCGCGGTCGGCCGAGGACACCTCGATCCGCAGGGCGGCACCGGGCCGGACGGTCACCTCGGTCTGCGCCGGGTGCCGGCCGGCGCGCCACCGGCCCGCCTCGTCGAACGCCACCGGCACCGGGGCGGTACCGGTACGCACGCCAGTGACCGACAGCGCCAGCGTCACCGGCTCGGCACCGGGTACGGCGCGGGCCAGGGCGAAGCCGGTCAGCCGGCACCCCTGGGCACAGCCGGCCGGTAGCGCCGCCCGGTACTCGTGCGGGCCGCGGACCAGCGCACCGAGCGGTACGGTGCGCGCCGGCCCGCCGGGCGCGGCGACCACCGCCGCGAGCTGGACCGGCCGCGCGGGTGGCGGCTCGACCGTCGCCGTCACCGCCAGGTCACCAGCGGTCAGCGTGAGCGCCGGCGCGACCGGAGGGTGCAGCCGCCGGGCGAGCGCGTCCAGCGCCGCCCGGTCGTACCCGCGCCACACCGCCACCTCCGGCAGCCGTTCGGCCTGGACGCCGAGCAGCTCCACCGAGCCGTCGCCGTAGCGCTGGCTGGTGCGGACCACCGTCATGGTGTGGCCGCCCGGGTCGGCCCGGGCGACCGCGGCGGCGAGGGCGTCCGGATGGTCGGCGGCGACGGTGTAGACCCGCTGCGCGCCCAGGGCGTCCGCGGCGTGGTCGCGGCGGGCCACCGCGGCGACGTCCCAGGCCGTGGCGGCGAACGCCAGCAGGGCGACGGCGACCGTCACCGTCACCGCCAGGCGCTGCCCGGCCGGCCGGCGCGACAGGTGCGCCGACGACAGCAGCGTGACCAGCCGGCCCCGGCGGCGGGCGGCGGGCAGCCGCAGGCGCGACCAGATGCCCAGGACCCGTGCCGTGGCGATCCCGGCCACGACCGCGAGCAGCGGCGGCGCGAGCAGGGCGAGTGGCGCGGACCGGTCGCTGACGGCGGCGACGAGCGACGCGGCGGCGAGCGCCACGACGACCCCCTCGGCGACCCCGGCCCGGCGCGCGGACCGGCCGGGGACCCGGCGCAGCAGCGCCAGTACCGGCCGGCGCACAGTGCCCCGGCCGGCGAGGGCGGCCGCGGCCACCGCACCCAGCAGCGCCACCCCGGCGGCGGCGAACGCGGCCGGGCGGACCTGGGCGTGGGTACCCGCGGCGAGGACGAACCGGGCCGCCACCTCCACCACGACGACGCCCACCAGCAGCCCGACCGGCGCGGCCGCCGCGATCAGCAGCAGGGCCTCGCCGAGCCCGAACCGGACGGTCCGGCCGGCCGGGAAGCCGCGCAGCTTCGCCAGCGCGACCTCCGGGCCGCGCTCCTCCACCAGCGCCGCAACCAGGCCGAACAGCACGAACCAGCACAGCGCGAGCAGGGGTACGGCGATGACCGGCGCGGTCCGGCCGATCGCCGCCTGGTCGGCGGCCGCGTCGGCGAGCACCGACGGCAGCGCGGTCGACAGTTCCAGGTCGTCGGCGCGCACCCGGTTGACCAGGGCGCGCACGCCCTCGCGCAGCGCCGGCACGTCGTCGAGCGCGATCCCGGCGGTGTCGAGCCGGTACTCCAACCGGGTCGACAGCGCGGCCGACCGCTCCAGCCGCAGGTCGTCCTGGGCGTTGGTGAACACCGCGTCGAGGCGCTCGGCGGCACCGCCGGTATCCGCCGGGTCCGCCCCGAAGTAGACGGTCCGGCCCCAGTACGCCTCGGCCGGGTCGTTCGGGGTGTACAGGCCGACCACCCGCAGCCGGTGCGGGTGCCCGGCGCCGGAGCCGCCCAGCTGCGTGTCGACGAGGTCACCGAGGGCGATGCCGGCCGCCCGGGCCGAGCGCTCGCTCACCGCCACCTGGCCCGCCTCGGTCGGGCACCGGCCGGTCAGCCGGAGGTGGGCGCAGACCCCGTCCCGAAAGGCCAGCCGCGCCGCGAGACGGTCATCGCGCGAGACGAGCGTGACCTCGGTGTCGACGGCGGCGACCGGGCGTTCCAGCCGGTCGGCCACTCCCGCCCGGCCGGCCAGGGCGGCGTCGACGGCCCGGCGGATCTCGGTGGTGTCGAGGTACGCCGACGGCGACTCCTGTGCCGTACCCCGTGCGGCGACGACGAGCGTCGTGGCGTCCGGTGGCGCGGAGCGCAGCGCGTCGGTGAGTACCGACTGCTGGGCGGCCCGGGCGTACACCGGCGCGAGCACGGCGGCGGTCGTCGCCAGCAACGCCAGCACGAACACCACGAGCGAACGCCCGGCCCGGTACCCGATCCCCCGCAGCATGACGGTCCAGGCCGTCAACCTCGTCACCCCTTCGTCTCCACTCGCGCCGTCCGCGAGGGGCCCACCATAGCGAGGGATCGAGGTCGCTGAGAAGATCACCGGCCCGGGTGAGGATCACGGCCTGGCTGTCGAGGCCGGCCGGCAGATCGCGGGCAGGTGGCCTAGCCGTCGAGGCCGGCCAGCAGATCGCGGGCGGCGGCGTACGGGTCGAGCTTGCCGGCCGCCACCCGGGCGGCGAGATCCGGCAGCGCCGAGCCGTCGCGCAGGGAACCGATCCGGGCCCGCAGCTCACCCAGGGCGATCGCCTCGATCTCGGCCGCGGCGCGGTTCTCCCGCCGCCGGGTCAGCTCGCCGGAGGTCTCCATCCAGCCGCGGTGCTTGTCGATCGCGGCCATCACGTCGTCGACACCCTCGGCGCGGTTGGCCACCGCCCGGACCACCTGCGGCCGCCACTCGCCGGGCCCGCGCTCGCCGAGCGCGATCATGCCCTGGATGTCGCGGTAGGTCGCGTCGGCGCCGTCGCGGTCGGCTTTGTTCACCACGAACACGTCGGCGATCTCCAGGATCCCGGCCTTGACCGCCTGGATCGCGTCGCCCATCCCCGGTGCGAGCAGCACCAGCGTGGTGTCGGCCAGGCTCGCGATCTCGACCTCGGCCTGACCGACCCCGACGGTCTCGATGAGCACCACGTCGCAGCCGGCGCCCTCGAGGACCCGTACCGCCTGCGGGGTCGCGGCGGCCAGGCCACCGAGGTGGCCCCGGCTGGACATGGAGCGGATGTAGACGCCCGAGTCGGTGGCGTGGTCCTGCATGCGTACCCGGTCGCCGAGGATCGCCCCGCCGGTGAACGGGCTGGACGGGTCGACGGCGAGCACCCCGACGCGCTGACCGCGGGCGCGGAACGCGCGTACCAGCTCGTTGGTGGTGGTGGACTTGCCGACCCCCGGGGAGCCGGTCAACCCGATGACCTGGGCCGCCCCGGCGTGCGGGGCGAGCGCCGCCGCGACCTCGGGCAGCACCGGGTCGCCGTTCTCGACGAGACTGACCAGCCGGGCGACGGCGCGGTGGTCACCCGCGCGCGCCGCCGCCACCAGCGCGGGTACGTCCCGACTGCGCCGGATCGAGGTGACCGTCAACGATGCTCCCTGGGTGGTTTTCCGTCACTGATGAGGCACCAGGAGGGCGCCCCTCGTCCCGCCGGTGCGGTGAGCGGGGCGCCCTCCTGAAGTGAACCCGGTGCCCTGACGGGCGGGTCGTCGGCTCAGGCGCGCGGTACCCGCAGCAGCAGGGCGTCGCCCTGGCCGCCGCCGCCGCACAGCGCCGCCGCGCCCAGCCCGCCACCGCGGCGCTTGAGCTCCAGCGCGAGCGTGAGCGCCAGGCGGGCGCCGGACATGCCGATCGGGTGGCCGAGCGCGATCGCGCCACCGTTGACGTTGACCTTGTCGGGGCTCGCACCCAGCTCCCGGGTGGAGTGGATACCCACGGCCGCGAACGCCTCGTTGATCTCGATCAGGTCGAGGTCGTCGACGGTCAGCCCTTCCTTGCCCAGGGCGTGCTTGATGGCGTTGGCCGGCTGGGCGAGCAGCGAGTTGTCCGGCCCGGCCACGTTGCCGTGGGCGCCGATCTCGGCCAGCCACGAAAGCCCCAGCTCCTCGGCCTTGGCCTTGCTCATCACGACGACCGCGCAGGCGCCGTCGGAGATCGGCGACGAGGTCGCCGCCGTGATCGTGCCGTCGGAGGTGAACGCCGGCCGCAGCTTGGCCAGCGACTCGGGAGTGGTCTCCGGGCGGATCTGCTCGTCGTCGGTGACCAGGATCGGGTCGCCCTTACGCTGCGGGATCTCGACGGGGACGATCTCCTCGGCGAAGTGGCCGTTCTTCTGGGCGGCCGCCGCGCGCTGGTGGCTGGCGGCGCCGAACGCGTCCTGGTCGGCGCGCGAGATGCCGATCTTCGCGGTGTGCCGCTCGGTCGACTCGCCCATCGAGATCTGGTCGAAGGCGTCGGTGAGGCCGTCGAGCGCCATGTGGTCGGAGACGGTGACGTCGCCGTACTTGTACCCCTGCCGCTGCCCCGTCAGCAGGTGCGGTGCGTTGGTCATCGACTCCATGCCGCCGGCCACGACGATGTCGAACTCGCCGGCCCGGATGAGCTGGTCGGCCAGCGCGATCGCGTCGAGGCCGGACAGGCACACCTTGTTGACGGTGAGCGCCGGTACGTTCATCGGGATGCCCGCCTCGACGGCGGCCTGCCGGGCCGGGATCTGGCCGGCGCCGGCCTGCAGAACCTGCCCCATGATCACGTATTGCACCTGCTCTCCAGCCACGCCGGAGCGCTCCAGAGCAGCCTTGATGGCGATACCGCCCAGCTTCGTCGCCGGGAAGTCCTTGAGGGCGCCGAGCAGCCGACCCATCGGGGTGCGCGCGCCGTTGACGATCACCGAGGTCATGGATTCTGGCCCTTCGCGAGTTCTATCTCACAGGGAATACTTAACGATGATTAGGTCAGACTAACGCCATGACGGACGACTCTTCGACGTTGCATACGTCACCCGGAGCGCAGGCGGAGTCCGACGGCCTGCGGCAGGCGCAGGCGGGATCCCACGGCCTGCGGCAAGCGCAGGCAGCATCAATAGGCCTGCTGCGCATCGACCACGTGGGCGTGGCGGTGCCCGACCTCGACGCCGCCATCGAATTCTACGGCCGCACGTTCGGCATGACCTGCGTGCACGTGGAGACCAACGAGGAGCAGGGCGTACGCGAAGCGATGCTGTCGGTGGGCCCGGACCCGTCCGGCGGCTGCGTGCAACTGCTCGCACCGCTGTCGCCGAACTCGACGATCGCGAAGTTCCTCGACCGCAACGGGCCGGGGGTGCAGCAGGTCGCGTACACCGTGCGCGACGTCGACGCCGCGTGCGAGGCGCTGCGGGCACGGGGCATGAGACTGCTGTACGACCAGCCCAGGCGGGGTACGGCCAACTCCCGGATCAATTTCGTACACCCGAAGGACACCGGCGGCGTACTGGTCGAACTGGTGGAACCGGCCGCCTCCTGAGCGCCCCGACACCCGACCGTCACATCCGTCACCACCGGCACGTTCACCACCGCTGCCACGGCCGCCACGACCGGTCAGCGCAGCCACCACCGTCGTCGTGACCGCGGCGCCCGACCGGCGCCGCCGGCACGACACCACGACCGGCACCGCCGTCACGACACCACGACCGGCGCCGGGAAGTTGTGGCCTTCCGACGGTCTGAGACCACGACTTCCGGGAAGGTGCTATTGCGCCCCGCGGCGGTCGTGGTCGCGTCGCGCCCCCGCGGACACCCGGGGTCGTGCAGTTTTTCACAACGCGGTTCCTGACGGTCGCTACTGGGCAGTAACATCTGCGGCCACGAGGCGGTCGCACCATGCCTCGCCATCAGTGCCGGTGACCGCCGCCACGCGGGGTGTCCACCGCCCGCCATCGAGCCGCAACGACACCGCAATGCCGCAACGCCCGCCGCAGTGCCGTAACGACATACCGGACCCGATGAGACATCCGACGCGCCAGCCCCAGCCCGGGCCGGCGGCGTCGCCGACCGAATCCACGACACACCTGCAGTGAAAGGTAGCGCCGTGAAGGACATCCTCGACGCGATCATGGCGGCGGAGCATGCGACGGATCCCGCCCGCGAACTGACCTCGGTCGCCGGACTCCCCGTCCCCGACACGTACCGCGGCGTCGTCGTACGCGCCGACGAGGCCAACATGTTCGAGGGCATGCCCACCCGTGACAAGGACCCCCGCAAGTCGCTGCACGTGCAGGAGGTACCGACGCCCGAGCTCGGCCCGGGCGAAGCGATCATCGCGGTGATGGCCAGCGCCATCAACTACAACACGGTCTGGACGTCGATCTTCGAGCCGCTGTCGACGTTCGCGTTCCTCAAGCGCTACGGCAAGGTATCGGCGCTGACCAAGCGACACGACCTGCCGTACCACGTGGTCGGCTCCGACCTGGCCGGCGTCGTGCTGCGGGTCGGCCCGGGCGTGACGAGATGGAAGCCGGGCGACGAGGTGGTGGCGCACTGCCTGAGCGTCGAACTCGAGGACGCGATGGGCCACGACGACACGATGCTCGACCCGGAGCAGCGGATCTGGGGCTTCGAGACCAACTTCGGCGGGCTCGCCGAGCTTTCCCTGGTCAAGGCCAACCAGCTGATGCCCAAGCCCAAGCACCTGTCCTGGGAGGAGGCCGCCAGCCCCGGCCTGGTCAACTCCACCGCGTACCGGCAGCTCGTGTCCCACCACGGCGCCCAGATGAAGCAGGGCGACACCGTACTGGTCTGGGGCGCCTCCGGCGGGCTGGGCAGCTACGCCACCCAGTTCGCGCTCAACGGCGGAGCCCGCCCGGTGTGCGTGGTGTCCAGCCCGGAGAAGGCCGAACTGTGCCGGCGCATGGGCGCGGAGCTGATCATCGACCGGACCGCCGAGGACTACAGGTTCTGGAAGGACGAGAACACCCAGGACCCCTCGGAGTGGCGCCGGTTCGGCGAACGCATCCGCGAACTGACCGGCGGCGATGACCCCGACATCGTGTTCGAGCACCCCGGCCGGGAGACCTTCGGCGCCAGCGTCTACGTCGCCCGGAAGGGTGGCACGATCGTCACCTGCGCGTCCACGTCCGGCTTTATGCATCAGTACGACAACCGGTACCTGTGGATGAACCTCAAGCGCATCATCGGCAGCCACTTTGCCAACTACCGGGAGGCGTGGGAGGCCAACCGCCTCATCGCGCGCGGCGCGATCCATCCGACGCTGTCCCGGGCGTACCCGCTGGAGCAGGTCGGGCAGGCCGCGTACGACGTGCACCGCAACGCCCATCAGGGCAAGGTCGGCGTGCTGTGCCTGGCGCCGGAGGAGGGTCTGGGCGTACGCGACCGGGAAATGCGCGCCCGCTACCAGACCGAGATCAACCGGTTCCGCGGCCGGTAGCCGGATACCCCGCCCGTGGCCGGTCCTCCACCTCCCGGAGGCCCGCCTGCGGGTGGGCCTCCAGCAACCCGCCCACGAGCCCCGTCCCGGGGTCGCGCACAGCGCTGTGCCGGCCCCGGGACGGCCGCACCGATATATCCGATCTTGCTGGCGAAGCCGCTGTTCACGCGCCCGTCACAGACTTTGGACAAACGGTGTGCGTAATCGCGCACAACCGGTACCGGTTGCCGCCTACGCCCTTGCGAAAGGCGGGGGTAGGTCTGCGAGTATGTGCCAATGCCCCAGCAGCCCCAGCAGCAGAACGTCGCATTCTTCGACAACGCGAACTCAGGGTCCGAGTTCAGCGTTGTTCTGCGCGGTTACGACCGTGCCCAGGTCGATGACTTCATCGGACGGCTCAACAGCGCGCTGTCCCAGTCCGAGCAGGCTCGCACCGAGGCCGAGCAGCGGATGAATGAGGCGCAGCGGCGGCTGCGCCAGGCGGAGCAGCGGCTCAACTCGGTCGAGCAGAAGCTCACTGACGCCAGCAAGCAGCTCGAGGAGAACAGCCGGCCGACGCTGTCGGGGCTGGGCACCCGGGTCGAGCAGATCCTGCGGCTCGCCGAGGAGCAGGCCAACGACCATCGCAGCGAGGCGAAGCGGGAGTCCGAGGGCATCGTCTCCGCCGCGCGCCTGGAAGCGCGGGAGATCACCGACAAGGCGCGCGCCGAGGCCGCCGCGATGAAGGCGACCGCCGAGCGCGAGGCGAGCAACGTCCGCACCGCCGCCGAGCGGGAGGCCGCCGAGCTGCGGGTGCAGGCCCGCCGCGAGGCCGACACGCTGCGCGCCGACGCTCAGCGTGAGACCAAGCAGCTGCGCGCGGCCACCACGCACGAGGTCGCCGAGCTGAAGGCCACGGTGGAGCGTGAGGTGGCGACGCTGCGGGCCACCGCCGAGCGCGAGATCACCCAGCTGCGCGCCAAGGCCGCCCGCGACGCGGAGGAGAAGCGCGCCGAGGCGACCAAGCTGCTGACCGACGCGCGGGACAAGCGCGACAAGGACCTGCAGGCGCTGCAGCTGGAGCTGGCGGAGCGGCGCGAGAAGGCCGAGCGCGAGGAGTCCCAGCGGCACGCCGCCGCGGTCGCGCAGACCCAGAAGCTCGTCACCGAGGCCGAGCAGCGGGCGAGCGCCGCGGAGGAGCGGGCCAAGGAGATCGAGCAGCGCGCCGAGGCGCGTCGGGTCGACTCCGAGCGGACCGCGTCGGAGACCATGGAGAAGGCCAAGACGCTGGCGGAGAAGACGGTCAACGAGGCCCGCTCCGAGGCGCACCGCCTGCTCACCGAGGCCCGCTCCGAGGCCGAGCACACCACCCAGGTCGCGCGCCGCGAGGTCGAAGACCTCACCCGCCAGAAGGACGCGGTCACCGCGCAGCTGGGTCAGATGCTCTCCGGCCTCGCCGGCATCGTGCCCACCGCTCCGGCGGCCACCGCACCGGCGGCCAAGCCGAACGGAGACGACAGCAAGAAGGCCGAGGCCGACAAGGCCGAGGACGGCGCGACGAAGGTCAACCTCTGATCTGAGCGCTGCCCGCTGGTGGCTGATGCCTGTGCGCATCGGGTCGTCCGGGTCCCGTCACGCCGGTGTGTTCCGCCGAGCGTGACGGGACCCTGCGTGTGAGGATGGAGCGCATGTCGCACGGCGGTGAGGTTTTCGCGCTGAGCCAGAGTGTCGTTGCCGAGGCGGGCTTCGACATCTCCCTACGGGGCTACGAACGACGCCAGGTCGACCGGTACGTCAGCCAGGTCGAGGCAGAGGTTGCGGCGCTCGCCGCCGAACGGGACGAGGCGTATGCGCAGAATCAGGCGCTCGCCGTCCAGATCCACGAGTTGCAGAGCCAGATATCGGAGCTACGCAAGCTGGCGGTCGCCGACTCGCCGCGGTCGTTCCGCCACCTCGGCGCCAGAGTGGAGCAGATCCTCACCCTCGCCGAGGAGGAGGCGGAGGCGATCCGCGCCAGCGCCGTCGACCACGTCCAGCGCAACAACGCCAAGGCTCACCGGATCCTCGAAGACGCCCGGGCACGGGCCAACCAGGCCATCCGCGACTTCGAACTGGCGCTCGACAGCCGTCGCAAGGAGGAGGACCGGGCCGCCGCCCAGCGGCGCGAGGCCCTGTCCGCCGAGGTCGCCGAGGCCGAGGAGTATGCCCGCCGGATGCGCGAGCAGGCCGACCAGCTCTATGCGTCCACAAAGGATAAGTGCCGGCTCCTGGAGGAGGAGACCGCCGCCGAGGTCGAGCAGACCCGGGTCCGGATGGACCAGGAGTACACCGCCCGCCGCGCCGCTATGCAGCAGGAACAGCAGGCCATGCTGGCGGACGCCGAGGAGTACGCGGCTCAGGTGCGTAACCAGGCCGAGAACCAGGCGACGACCATCGCGCAGCAGGCCGAACAGCACGCCGCCTCCATCCGCGCCCAGGCCGATCAGGAAGCCACCGACCTGCGCGCCGAGGCCCGGCGCGAGACCGAGCGGATCCTCGCCGAGGGCCGGGCCGACCTCGAGCGGGTACGCGAGGAGGCCGAGCGGCTCCGCGCCGACGCCGAACAGCTCGCCGCGCGGTCGACCGAGCGCGCCGAGGAGGCCGAGCAGCGGGCCGCGGCCGCCGAGCAACGCCATGCCGAACTCCAGCAGCAGATCGACGCGGCCGAGCAGCGGTACCGCGAGTTTGCCGACCGGATAGAGAAGGCCCAGCGCGCGCTCGACCAGGCCCGCCACGACGCCGAAGAGGCCAAGCGCATGGAGGAGGAGTCCGCGGACAAGGCCATCACGGCCGAGAGCCGGGCGGACGAAGCGCTGCGCCGCGCAGCGGAGGCGGAGCGCCGGGCGGACGACGCCGAGCGCCGCCGCACCGCGGCCGCCGAGGCCAGGACCGCCAGCACCAAGCCGGCCGAGACCAGGACCGCCAGCACCAAGCCGGCCGAGGCCAAGACCGCTGACGGCAAGCCAGCCGAGACCAGGACCGCCAGCACCAAGCCGGCCGAGGCCAAGACCGCTGACGGCAAGGGCACCGGCGCGAAGCCCACCGACGCCCGGAGCGTCGGCAAGCCGGGCGCGACCCAGTCCACGGCGGCCGACGGGGCGCGCCGCGACACCGACAAGGACACGCCCCGCCGCGGCCCCAGCAAGGTACCGGTCGACTGACCGGCCTCCGGCCGGCCGGCGCGACGGGCTACCGGTCGGCCGGCTCGGCGCCGGGGCGTGGCACGTTCGAGAACGCCGCGACGGTCCGGTCGGCGTAGGCGCTCGCGTCGCCGTACTCCATCGGGCCGTCCCACTCCCGGGGCAGCGGGTGCGCGGGCGGGTTCACCCGGCGGACGATCTCGTCGAGTACGGTCTCGGCGTCGCCGACCCAGAGATGCTTCGCGCCCGGTACGCCCACGACCTCCGCCTGCGGTACGGCCGCGAAGCGCACCGTCGCCTCGTCGGGGCGCAGGTAGTCGTCGAACTCGGGGACGAGCGCGGTGAGCGGCTTGTCAGAGCGGGCCCAGACCGCGAGGTCGTCATCGCCTGCGTAGCGCAGCGGCGGCGACAGCAGGATCGCGCCGACCACGCTCGGGTCGCAGCCGTACTTCAGCGTCAGATCGGTACCGAACGACCAGCCGACCAGCCACACCTGCGGCAGCTCGGCGAACTCGGCGTACTCGAGGGCGGCGGCCACGTCGAACCGTTCGGCCACCCCACCGCCGAACTCGCCCTCGCTGGTGCCGCGCACGCTGCTGGTACCCCGCGTGTTGAACCGCAGGACGGCGAGGTCGGCCAGGGCGGGCAGCCGCCAGGCGGCCTTGCGGAACACGTGACTGTCCATCATGCCGCCGTGGGTGGGCAGCGGATGGAGGCAGATCAGCGTGGCGACCGGCGGCCGGTCGGCCGGTACCGCCAGTTCGCCGACGAGCGTGAGCCCGTCGGCCGTGGTCAGGGTGATGTCCTCGCGATGTGCGGGCAGGATCGAGTTGGCCCTGATGGGCTGGGTCGACAAGAGATTCCTTTCAGCCGTACCGGGGGGCGCTGCGGGAGCGCTGGATGGTGGGGCTGCGCCGGCCCCGGGCCCGCCAGCAGCCGGTGTGCCAGTGCCGCCGGTCCTCCGGGCCGCCGAGCCCGTCGACCGGCCACGCCACCACGTGTGCCACGCCGGCGACGATCTCGTGGTCGCAGCCGGGGCACCGGTACGCCTTGGTCGCCGAACCGCCGGGAATCGTACGTACCGCGAACTCGCCGTCCCCCCACGTCTGGGTGCCCTCGACCCCGCGCCGGGCCTGGCCATCGTCGAGGGGCCGGGCGGCGTCTGGGCGGCGGTGATGGCGGCGCGGACTCACGGTTCAAGGGTACGGGTGAGCCGCGCCACCTCCCCTCGGGTCACCCGACCGCGCGGGTCGGCCAGGTCTCCGGACGACCTCGGGGAGGTCGCGACCGCAGGGGTTCCCACGGGCGCTACCTCCCCGAGTCGTCGAGGGTCAGCGAGCGGTCAGTGCGAGTGGTCCCGGAATCCCCGGCCGACCTTGCGCCCCAGGTAACCGGCGGTGACCAGGTGCTCCAGCAGCGGCGCCGGCGCGAAGCCCGGCTCGCGCAGCTCGTTGTACAGCTCACGCTGGATGGCCAGCGACACGTCCAGCCCGACGACGTCGAGCAGCTTGAACGGGCCCATCGGGTAGCCGCAGCCGAGCTCCATGGCGTAGTCGATGTCGTCGGCGCTCGCGTAGCTCGCCTCCAGCATCTTCACCGCGTCGTTGAGGTACGGGAACAGCAGCGCGTTGACCACGAACCCGGACCGGTCAGCGCAGACGACCGGGTACTTGCCGAGGCTCTCGCAGAGCGCGCGGACGGTTGCGACCGTCTCCTCCGACGTGCGGATGGTCCGGACCACCTCGACCAGGTTCATGACCGGCGCCGGGTTGAAGAAGTGCAGCCCGACCACGTCGGCCGGCCGGTTGGTGGCGACCGCGCACTCCACCACGGGCAGGCTGGAGGTGGTGGTGGCCAGGATGACGCCCGGCTTGCAGATCTCGTCGAGGTTGGCGAAGAGCGCCTTCTTGACCGACAGCTCCTCGACGACCGCCTCGACGACCAGGTCCACGCCGCCCAGGTCGTCCAGCGAGTTCGACCAGGCGACGCGGGCCAGGGCGGCGTCGCGGTCGGACTCGCTGAGCTTGCCCCGGACCGTGGCCTTGTTCAGCGACGCGGTGATCTTGTCCCGGGCCTTGGCGGACTTCTCCGCACCCCGGGTGACCGAGATGACCTCGTACCCGGCCTTGGCGAACACCTCGATGATGCCGGTGGCCATCGTGCCGGAGCCGACCACGCCCACCTTGGTGACCGTCCGGCCGCTCTCGACGGCCTCGTGCGCACCGGGCGCCCGCGGGGTCAGCTCGTCGGGTACGACCACCGGCGAGCCCGGCTTCTCGTACGTGTAGAAGCCCCGGCCGGACTTGCGGCCGAGCAGGCCGGCGGTGACCATCTGCTTGATCATGGGTACCGGCGCGTGCCGGCGGTCCCGGCCGCCCCGGCGGTACATCGTGTCGAGGATCTCGTACGCGGTGTCCAGGCCGATCAGGTCCATCAGCGCGAGCGGGCCCATCGGCAGGCCGCAGCCCAGTCGCATGGCGGCGTCGATGTCCTCGCGGGTGGCGTACTTCGACTCGTACATCTGCACGGCGTGGTTGAGGTAGCCGAACAGCAGCGCGTTGGCGATGAACCCGGCGCGGTCGGCGATCGTCACGTCGACCTTGCCCAGCCTCGCGCACAGTGCCTCGATGTCGGTGACCACGTCGTCGGCGGTGACGACCGTCCGGACGATCTCGACCAGCTTCATGACCGGGGCCGGGTTGAAGAAGTGCATCCCGATGACCTGGTTGGGCCGGCTGGTCGCCACGGAGATCTCGGTGACCGACAGCGAGGAGGTGTTGGTCGCCAGGATCGCCTCGGGCCTGCAGACCTTGTCGAGCTCGGCGAAGATCGCCTGCTTGAGGTCCAGGTGCTCGGGCACCGCCTCGATCACCAGGTCGACGTCGCGCAGCGCGGCGAGGCCGGTGGCGAACCGTACCCGGTCCAGCAGCGCGTCCCGGTCCGCCTCGGTGAGCTTGCCGCGGGCGACCGCCCGGTCGGTGGAGCCGGTGAGCACGGCGCGGCCGCGCTCCAGCGCCGCGTCGGTGACCTCGACCGCGACGACGTCGACGCCGTTACGGGCGAAGACCTCGACGATGCCGGCCCCCATGGTGCCGAGCCCGACTACCCCTACAGATGTGAACTCGCGCGCCAAGGTGAGACCTCCCGTGAGTATCCCGAACGGTAGTTAAGGTAGTGGCCGGCTCCGCGCCACGGCACCAGGTGTGACGTATTCCGCCCTAGTCTGCACGGATGAACGACAGCATCGATGGCGGCGAGGCCCGCGGGGTCGAGGTCCGGGAGGCCCGCGCGGCGGACCTGCCCGAGCTGCTGGCCTGCTACGGCGAGCTGCACCCGGACGATCCGGAGGTGGACGCGGCGACCGCGGCCGCGATCTGGCGCGAGATCAGCACGCAGGCGGGGCGTACGGTGCTGGTCGCCGCGCGCGGCGACGCGCTCGGCGGTACGGTCGACTGCCTGCTCGTACCGAACCTCACCCGCGGCGGCCGGCCGTTCATGTTCGTCGAGAACGTGGTCGTCCGGAACGCGTACCGTCGCCAAGGCGTCGGCTCCCTCCTGATCGGCGCGGCGCTGGCCCGTGCCGCCGAGGCCGGCTGCTACAAGGTCCAACTCCTCTCGCGGGCCAGCCGGACCGACGCCCACGCCTTCTACGAAGCGTGTGGCTTCGGCCCATCGGCGCAGGGCTACCGCCGATATCTGCCCTGAGGGGATTCGTCCACACCGGCCGGCACCGATCCGTTTCGTCGCGCCGGGCGGCACCGATCCGTTTCGTCGCGCCGGGCGGGAGAGGTCGGCGCGCCCGGCGCCGGCGGCGGCTCATAGGGTTGCCGTATGCGATCGGTCGTCCTTACCGGTATCTCCCGTGGCCTCGGTGCCGCCCTCTTCACCGAGCTGACCGGTCGCGGCGACCGGGTCCTCGGCATCGGCCGCCGCTTCACCCCCGACCAGGTCGCCCTGGCCACCGCCGAACCGGAGCGGGTACGCCTGCACGAGGCCGAACTCGCCGACCCGACCACGGTGCCCGACGCCGACGCGCTCCGCGCGTTCCTGACCGGTACGGGCGAGAGCGTGCTCATCCACAACGCGGGCGTGGTCGAGCCGATCGCACCCATCGGGCAGCTACGCGAGACGGCGGCCGTCACCGCCGTCGGGGTCAACCTGACCGCGGCGATCCTGCTGACCAACGCGTTCCTGGCCGCCCTGCCGGCGGATGCCACGACTCGGGTGCTGTTCGTGTCGTCGGGTGCGGCGCACCGGGTCATCGAGGGCTGGTCGGTGTACTCCGCCACCAAGCGCGGCGCCGAGATGTTCTTCGACGCGCTCGCGGTCGAGCGGCCGGACGTGTACGTCGCGAACGTCAACCCGGGCGTGATGGACACCGGGATGCAGGCGGCCCTGCGCGGCGCCGACTTCCCCGACCGCGACCGGTACGTCGCCCTGTACGAGCGCGGCGAGCTGCCCCAGCCGGCCGACGTGGCGCGGCGCATCATCAGCGAACACGTCGATCGAGCTATTACCCGCGAGTAGCTTTGTGATTAAGCTGACGGGCATCCATCACGATGGGAGCCCGACATGACCTCGACGCGCACCCCCGGCGTACCCGTGGTCGAAGACGGCCTGCTCGTCTCGACGAACCCCGCCACCGGTGAAGAGGTCGGCCGGTTCCCGGTCGCCTCCGCCGCCGAGGTCGACGCCGCCGTGGCCGGCGCCCGGGACGCCGCCACCTGGTGGGGACAGCTCGGATACGCCGGCCGCCGCCAGCGGCTGCTGCGCTACCGCAGCGTGCTCGCCAACCGGGTCGAGGAACTGGCCGACGTGATCCACCGTGAGGGCGGCAAGCCCGTCGCGGAGGCCGTCGTCGAGGCGGCGGCCGCCATCGACCACGTCGCCTGGGCCGCGAACCACGCGCGCCGGGTGCTCGGCCAGCGCAGGCTGCGCGGTTCCCTCATGGTGCTCGAGCACGCCGCCTACCTGGAGTACCAGCCGTACGGCGTGATCGGCGTGATCGGCCCGTGGAACTACCCGGTGTTCACCCCGATGGGCTCGATCGCGTACGCCCTGGCCGCCGGCAACGCGATCGTCTTCAAGCCCAGCGAGTACACCCCGGCCGTCGGTCAGTGGTTGGTCGACCGGTTCGCCGAGGTCGTACCGGAACACCCGGTCCTGCAGATCGTGCACGGCACCGGTGAGGTCGGCGCGGCGCTGTGCCGCTCCGGCGTGGGCAAGCTCGCGTTCACCGGCTCCACCGCGACCGGCAAGAAGGTCATGGCCGCCTGCGCGGAGACGCTGACCCCGGTCCTCGTGGAGTGCGGCGGCAAGGACGCCATGATCGTGGAGGCGGACGCCGACCTCGACGCGGCGGTGTCGGCGTGCGTGTGGGGCGGCATGACGAACGCCGGTCAGACCTGCGTGGGGATCGAGCGGGTGTACGTCGCCGAGCGGGTCTACGACGACTTCCTCGCGCGCCTGGTGGAGCGCGCCGGCAGGCTGAAGGTCGGGGTCGGTGACGACGCCGACTTCGGTCCGATCACGATGCCGGGGCAGATCGACGTCATCCGCCGGCACATCGACGCCGCGATCGCCAGCGGCGGCCGGGCGGTCCTGGGCGGCCCCGACGCCGTGCAGCCGCCGTACGTGAAGCCGACGGTCCTGGTCGACGTGCCCGAGGACAGCGCCGCCGTCCGCGAGGAGACGTTCGGCCCGACACTCACGGTCACCCGCGTCCGCGACGGAGAGGAGGCCGTCGCCCGGGCGAACGCCTCCGTGTACGGCCTCGGCGGGTCGGTCTTCTCCCGGTCGCGCGGGATGGAACTGGCCCGCAAGCTCCGCTCGGGCATGACCTCGATCAACGGGGCCATCTCGTTCGCCGGCGTGCCCAGCCTGCCGTTCGGTGGGGTCGGCGACTCCGGGTTCGGGCGCATCCACGGCGAGGACGGGCTGCGCGAGTTCGCCCGGCCGAAGGCGATCACCCGCCGCCGGGGGCCGTCGCTGGTACCGGCGATGTCGTTCGACCGTACGCCCAAGGCGGTCGCCATGATCACCCGCGCCGTCAAACTGCTCCACGGCCGCACCCGCTGACTCCGCGATCGTGGACGCGTGGACCGCCGGTGACCGGTCCACGTGTCCACGATTCTGGGTAGCGGTCACGGCGTGGCCGAAGTGGCGATCCTCAGCGGGCTGCAGGCGTCGGGCAAGTCGACGTTCTACCGGCAGCGGCTGGCCACCACCCACGTGCACGTCAGCAAGGACAACTGGCCCCACGCGCGGCACCGCGAACAGCGACAACGCCGCGTGATCGCGGAGGCCCTCGCCGCCGGCCGGGACGTCGCCGTCGACAACACCAACCCGTCGCCGCACGAGCGGGTACCGCTGATCGACCTGGCGCACGAGGCCGGCGCGACGGTCGTCGGGTACTGGTTCCCGCCGGACCCGAGCGTGTCGCTGGCCCGCAACGCACAGCGGGAGGGCCGGGCAAGGGTTCCGAACGTGGGCCTGTTCAGCACCCTGAAGCGCCTCACCCGGCCGTCCTACGACGAAGGCTTCGACGAGCTGTACCAGGTACGCGCGGACGACCGGGGCGGCTTCATGGTGGAGTTCTGCCCCCACCACGC
This sequence comes from Planosporangium spinosum, assembly GCF_049999945.1. Classification (NCBI taxonomy): domain Bacteria; kingdom Bacillati; phylum Actinomycetota; class Actinomycetes; order Micromonosporales; family Micromonosporaceae; genus Planosporangium; species Planosporangium spinosum. Next base: position 32,410 of record NZ_JBLYUB010000026.1, read on the forward strand.
GTGCGTCGGAGAGCCGGAGAGACCGCTCAGAAGAGCGTCATCTCGTCGCGGGTGATGCCCCGCAGCGCGTGGTAGTCCAGCACCACGCAGCGGATCCCACGGTCCATGGCCAGTACCCGCGCCTGGGGTTTGATCTCCTGGGCGGCGAAGATGCCCGAGACCGGGGCGAGCAGCGGGTCGCGCCCGAGCAGCTCCAGGTACCGGGTCAGCTGCTCGACACCGTCGATCTCGCCGCGCCGTTTGACCTCGACCGCGACGCATGAGCCGTCGCCGTCGCGGCACAGCAGGTCGACCGGCCCGATCGCGGTCGGGTACTCCCGGCGGATCAGCGTGAAGCCCTCCCCCAGCACGCTGGGGGTCGCCGCGAGCAGCTCCTGCAGGTGCGCCTCGACGCCGTCCTTGACCAGGCCAGGGTCGACGCCCAGCTCGTGCGAGGAGTCGTGCAGCACCTCCTCGATCGTGATGCGCAGCTCCTCGCCGGCCTTGTTGACCACCTTCCACACCCCTGGGGCCTCCTCGACCCGGCAGGGCGGGCTCATCCAGTTGAGCGGCTTGTAGGCCCGGTCGTCAGCGTGGATGGAGACCGAGCCGTCGGCCTTGACCATGAGCAGTCGGGTCGCGAGCGGAAGGTGGGCGGTGAGCCGGCCGATGTAGTCCACCGAGCAGCGAGCGATGACTAAGCGCACCGGGAGAGGGTACCCATTGGCGGACAGCCGGGCGCTGCTACCGGCCGGTTGTGGGGGCTGAAGGGGAGTCCGATGCACGTCTGGGGTACCGGTCCGTTCGACAACGACGTCGCGGAGGCGTTCGCGACCGAGCTGGACGACGCCGACCCCGATCAGCGCATGGTCATGCTCCGCCGGGCCGAGCAGGAGGCGATCGACGCCGACAACGGGCTCGACACCGAACGGGCGTTCCGCGCCTTCGCCGCGGCCGCCGTGGTGGCGGCGAGCTGCCCGGGCGCGCCACGCATCGAATCCGACTACGCGCCGGAGTTCCTGGTCCTCGACGACCCGCCGCGGCTGCACCCGGATCTGCCCTCGCTGGCGCACGACGCGCTCGACCGCATCGAGGAGCCGGACACCGGCTGGTACGAGTTGTGGGAGAAGGCCGACAACCTGCACGAGGCGGTCGAGACGCTGGAGTTCATCCGCGACTCGCTCTGCTGACGTCCACGGTCCGCGACCCGCTCCGCCGAGCGTGCGCGGCCCGCCCCGCCGACCGCGGTTGTCGGTGGCTGTCATGTTGTCCGTGACTGTCATGCTGTACCTGTGCTCGAAGCGCTCACCGGAGCCGGCCTCGCCACATCGGCAGGGCTCAACGCCTACATCCCGCTGCTCGCCGTCGGGCTGCTCGACCGGTACACCGGACTGATCCACCTCCCGCCGTCCTGGCAGTGGCTGTCGAACGGCTGGGTCGTCGCGATCCTCGCCGTACTCCTGGCGATCGAGGTCGTCGCCGACAAGGTGCCGGTGGTCGACCACGTCAACGACGTCATCCAGACGGTGGTCCGGCCGACCGCCGGCGGTCTGGCGTTCGGCGCGGCGTCGGGCGCCCAGACGGTCATGGTCTCCGATCCCGGCCAGTTCTTCTCCGGCCACCAGTGGGTACCCGTCGTTATCGGGGCGCTGATCTCGCTGACGGTGCACGGCGCCAAGGCGACGGCACGACCGGTGGTCAACACGACCACGGCCGGGATGGGCGCGCCGGTCGTGAGCACCATCGAGGACATCGGCAGCGCCGTGCTCTCGGTGGTGGCGATCGTGCTGCCCGTCCTCGTCCTGGCCGGGCTGGTCGGGCTGGTCGCGGGGTTCTGGGCGCTACGGCGGCGCCGGCGCCGCCGCAAGGCCGAGAAACCGGCCGCCCGGTCCGCGCCGGGTACCACACGGACCTGATCTCTCTGCCATCCTTGCGGCCGTGCGTACTTCCCGACTGCTGCTCCTGACGGTGCCGGTCGTGCTGGCATTGAGCGCCTGCACCGGGCCGGCTCCCGCGCGTACCGGCGACGTGGCCGCCGTCCAGCCGGTGGGAGCGTCGGGTACCGGCACCGCGCCGCGGGCCGTCACCGCGCCGGGCGGCAGCCCGACCGCCACCCCTCCCGCCACGCCCGGACGGCCGACGGACGAGCGGACGGCGGACGAGCGGACGGCGGACGGCAGCGACCCGGCCGACCTGCCGGGCGCCAACCGGCCCGGCCTGCCCCCGCCGGTGGTCACGAACGGCGCGCGTACCGGCAACAAGGTGGCGTTGACCTTCGACGCCGACATGACGGACACGATGCTGGCGAACCTGGCCAGTGGCCGGGTCCGGTCGTACGCCAACATCAAGATCATCGACATGCTGCAGGCCCGGCAGGTCCCGGCCACCTTCTTCCTCACCGGGGAGTGGGCCGAGCGGTACCCGGACGTGACCCGGCGACTCGCCGCCGACCCGCGCTTCGAACTGGGCAACCACTCCTACCGGCACCAGGGCTTCACCCCGAACTGTTACCAGCTCGGCCAGGTACCGCCGGCCCAGATGACCGAGGACGTCGCCCGCACCTTCCGGGTGATCGAGCCGTTCGGCGGGCGGCAGACCCGGTACTTCCGCTTCCCCGGCGGTTGCTACAACGGCGCCGCGCTCCAGGCGCTGGCCCCGCTCGGGGTCACGGTCATCCAGTGGGACGTCGTCAGCGGCGACCCGTTCGCGACCGCGGCCGCGCCGATCGTGCACGCCGTGCTGTCGCAGGTGAAGCCGGGCTCGATCGTGGTCCTACACGTGACCGAGGCCAACGCGGAGTACACCGACGAGGCGCTGGGCCCGATCCTCGACGGGCTGCACGCCCGGGGTCTGCAACCGGTCACGCTGTCGGAGCTGCTCGCCCCCTGACCACGCCGGCGTCACGTGAACCCGTGGCACGTGAATCGGGTGAACGGTCGTCGGTGCTGGCAGCGCATCTGGTCGTGGCGGGCATTCACTCAACCGCCGGCGTGGCCGCATCGATACGGGAAGACCCGATACTGGTTTTCGCGGGACACGCGGGAGGTGCCATGGCGAGCGTCGCCGAGGTCAAGGCCGCCATCGACGCGGCGATCCACCAGGTCGGCGAGGGTCAGCTCGCGGTACGGCTCGCCGGTGAGAAGCTCGCGGAGGCCCAGCAGAGCCTCGCCGCCGCCGTCGAGGGCAGCGGACACGAGTCGGTGGGCACGGCGCAGGCGGCGCTCACCCAGGCCGCCCAGGAACTCGACGAGTGCCTGACCGCCACGCTCACCGCGGTGGAGCAGGCCCAGACCTACGCCGCGACGCTGTGATGGACGCGGCCGGCACGGCGAGCCTCGTCGAGCAGCTGGGCACCCGGCTGCGGACCGCGGCCGACGAACTGCCGGTCGGCGAGGTGACGGCCGCGGCCGACCGGCTGCGCGGCGCGGTCGAGCTCCTGGCGTGGATCCGCCACGAGTCCACCCGCGGGATCGGCGTGACCCCGCTCGCGGTCGCCGTCGAGCACCTCGAACACGCGCTGCGGGCGTTGCTGGTGGCGCAGGAGGAGGTCGCGGCGTACCTGGCCGCGATCGGCCTGGCCGGGGACGCCGCGGTCGTCGCCGGGCCGGAGGCACCGGCCCGGCGGCCGCCGCCGCGGGCCGACGCACCGGCACCCGGCGAGGGCGAGCCGGCCGCGCGACTGCGGCGCTGGTGGGCCGTCCGGGTCGACGAGCTGACCGGGTACGGACAGCCGCGGACCGGTGACCGCGCGGCGGCCGGGGAGCCGGACGGGGCCGGCGGTGCCCGCGAGCGCGGCCGTTCCCGGGACGCCGACGGCGACCCGGCCGACGGCGCCGCGGCTGACAGCGCGGAGCTGCTGCGCCGCGTCGCGGGCCACGCCGGCGGCGGCGACCGTGCCGCGCTGCGGGCCGAGCTGCGCCGGGTGACCGCCGCCACCGGCCTCGGGCTGGCCGCGCTGACCCCGACCGCCCTGCACCGCATCGCCGCGGAGGTCCTGGGCCACCCGCCCGGCCCAGGCGACGTCGCGGCGCTGCGGGCGGCCGCCGGTTCCCGCCTCCGCGACCTGCTGCCGAACCTGGACCCCCGGGTGGGCGAGGTGCTGCTGGCCCGTACCTGCCGGGTACCGGTGCGGCCCGCCGGCCCGGACCGGCCGGACCCGCCCGCGCCGCCCCACCCGGCCGACTCGGCGATGGCCGGTGGGGTGCTCACCGGGCTGCTGCTGCGCCGCGCCGGCCGGGACCCGTCAGCGCTCGACCGGTACCTCGTCACGGTCACGGAGCCCACCCATGCCTGACCGGACGCCCGTGATCGAACGCGTCGAACGGCGGCTCGGCATGGCGTTGCGGCTCGTCGACCGGGAACGCGGGTACGCGCACGAGGCCCACCGGACGGCGCTGGCCCGGCTGGCCCGCGCGGAGCGCGAGGCGGTGGAGCGACCGGCCCGGGCCGCGCGCGAACGCGACGCCGCCCTGCACGCCATCGACGAGCGGCACGCCAAACGGCTGGCGGAGCTCGCGGTACGGGCCCGCGACGCCGCGGTACGGGCCGCCGCCGGTGCGGCCGGCGAGGAGTGGCCGCGGTGGCGGCCCACGCCGGTGGACCGGGCCGCCCGGTTCCCGCCGCTGCGGATCGGCCGGGTGACCGTCGCCGTCACCCCCGGCGGTCCGGGTCCGACCGGGCCGGGTGACCCCGGCAACCCGTGGACGGCCGGGTTGGCGGTACCGGCGCTCGTCCCGTTCCTCGACCACGGCCACGTCGCGCTCACCGGCGACGACCGCACGGCGGTCGACGCCGTGCTGACCGCGCTGCTGCTCCGGACGGTCGGCACCGCCCCGCCCGGCGCGGTGCGCCTCTACGGGTACGACCCGGAGCAGCTCGGCGGCGGGCTGGCCGGCTTCGCCCCGCTCGCCGGCGCCGAGGTACTGACCTTCGTCACCCCGCGCACCCTCGGCGACCTGCTGGACCGGCTCACCGACGAGGTGCAGCGACGCTACGAGACGGTGCTGGCCGGCGAGTACGCCTCCCTGGCCGACCGCGCCGGGCGCACCGGGCGCCGGGCCGAGCCGTGGCAGGCGCTCGTGCTGCTCGGTGACGGCCGCGACCTCGACCGGCACGCCCGAGCGCAGCTCGACGCGCTGGTCCGGGCCGGCGCCGCGGGCGGCGTACACGTCCTGGCCCGGGGCGTACCGCTGATCGCGGCCGACCAGGTCACGACGGTACGGGTGGACGGCGCGACCGCGACGGTCAACCGGTACCCGGGGCTCACGGTGACCCTCGACCCGCCGCCACCGGCGCCCACCGTCGCGGGCGCCTGCCGGGAGTTCGCGGCGAAGGCCGGCGCGGGGGCACGGGCACCGGTCTTCGCCGACCTGGCGCCTACGGAGCTGTGGACACACTCCTCGGCCGACGGTCTGACCGCGCCGGTCGGCGAGGGCCCCGACGGCGAGCCGGTCGAGGTGACGCTCGGCGACCACCCGCCGCACGCGCTCATCGGCGGCCCGTCCGGCAGCGGCAAGACCAACGTCATCTACGCCTGGCTGGCCGCGCTGACCTCCCGGTACTCCCCTGCCGAGCTGGAGCTGTACCTGCTCGACTTCAAGGAGGGCGTGTCGTTCGCCCGCTTCGCGCCGGGGCGGCGCGACCGGACCTGGCTGCCGCACGTTCGGCTGGTCGGCGTCAACGCCAACACCGACCGCGAGTTCGGGCTCGCGCTGCTGCGGTTCCTGGGCGCCGAGCTGCGTCGCCGGGCCGAGGCGGCCAAGCGGTTCGAGGTGACCAAGCTCGGCGAGCTGCGCGCCGAGGATCCGGACGGGCACTGGCCGCGCATCGTCGCCGTGGTCGACGAGTTCCAGGTGCTGGTCGCCGGCCGGGACGCGCTGGCGACCGAGGCGGTGACCCTGCTGGAGGACCTCGCCCGGCGGGGCCGGTCCCAGGGCATCCACCTGGTCATGGCGAGCCAGGACGTGTCCGGCATCCAGGCACTGTGGGGCCGCTCCGGGCTGGTCGGCCAGTTCAGCCTGCGGGTGGCGCTGCCCAAGGCCCGCCGGATCCTGGTCGACGAGACCAACGACGCGGCGCAGCGCATCCCGCGCCACCACGCCGTGGTCAACGCGGACTCCGGCGTGGCGACCGCCAACCGGGTGGTACGCCTGCCCGAGGCGCACAGCCGGTCCGACTGGCAGCGGCTCATGGGACGGATGTGGCAGCGGTACGAGCCGGGTGACCCGCCGCGGCTGTTCGACGGCGACGCCGTGCCGACGCTTGCGGAGGCGCCCGAACTGGCCGTGCCGACGCTTGCGGACGTCCCCGGCCCCGGGCAGGCCTCCGGCGCCGGCCCGGTGGCGCTGCTCGGGCAGGCCGTCGACGTGACCGCCCGGTCGGCGCGGCTGACCCTGTCCCGCACACCAGGCCGCAACCTCGCGGTTCTCGGTACCCGGACCGCCGAGGCCGGCGCGGTGCTGGGCGCCGCGGCCGTCTCGCTCGGCCGGTGGTACCGGCCCGGCGAGGCACGGTTCTCCGTCGCCTGCCTGGACCCGGGCGCGGAGCCGGCCGCCCGGACGGTGGCCGCCGCGCTCGCCCCGCTGGCGCCGCGCTGGTACGACCCGGACAGCGTCACCGACCTGCTCGCCGAGACGGCCGCGGACCTGACCGGGCCGCACATCCTGCTGCTGTACGCCGCCGACGCGGTGTCCGACCGCCTCGCCGTGAAGGGTCCGGGCGGCTCCGGACACGAGCACCTGCGCCGGATCCTCCACGGTGGACCCGAGCGGGGTACCCATGTGCTGGGTTGGTGGCGCACGGTGAGCCGGCTGCGCGACGACCTGGGCGGGGTGGGCGCCCGGTTCGACGCGATCGGCGCCTGGGTGGCGCTGGACGTCCACGGCGCCGACCTCAACCCGCTGTCGCCGCAGCCGAACAGCGTCGTCTGGTACCCCCGGCCGTGGCGGGGCCTGTACTTCGACCGGAGCAGCCACCGGGCACCCGAGGTGCTCATCCCGTACGGACCGGCCCCATGATCACCGCACGGACCGCCCCATGATCGTCACAACTTCCCGGAAAGCGCTGTCTCAGCACCCCTGGCAGACCACAACTTCCCGGAAGTTGTGTGGATCATGAGTTACGACGAGCTGATGCGGGAACTGTCGGCGGCGGCCACCGAGCGGGACGACGCCCGCCGCGCCGCGGTCGGCCGCCACGACGCCGAGTGCGCGGCCGCCGCGGCGGCGCTGCGCCGGGCCCGCGCCGAGGCGACCGAGTCCGGACGCCGCCAGCGCGCCGCCGACGACCTCTTCGCGCGGGTACAGCAGGAGACCGCCGGGCAGTGGCAACGGCTGCGCGGCCAGCTCCCCGGCCGCCTGCGCGCCCGGCTGGGCGCGCTGCCCCGGCCGGTCGAGCCGAGCCGGGCCCAGGCCGGCGTCGACCGCCCGGAACAGGGCGCCTCGGAGCTGATCGGCGAGGCCAGGCAACTGCTCGACGAGCTGCACCGCCGCCCACCCCTGCCGGGCGGCGCGTACCCGGTCCTGATCATCCTGGCGGTGGCCGGCGCGGGCCTGAGCTACCTGGGTGCCCGGGGACTGCTGCTGCTTGGGCGGCAGGCGTCGGGCCCGGTCGGTACGGTGCTCGACACGCTCGGCCAGATCACCGCGGTCGCCTCGGCGCTGGGCGGGCTGCCGACCCTGAAGTGGTTCGCCGACCGCTCCGGGGCCCGGCTCAGCGCGGGTGCGGTCGCGACCGTGCTGGCGGCCGGGGTGGGCACCCTGGTCGCCCTGGGGATGCTGACCGACCACCTCCGGTGAGCGGCGGTACCGCGGCACGGGCCGGCCGGCGCCGACGCCGGTCGGCACGCTCACGCCTCCGGCGCCAACCCCAGGCCACGGCCGGCGCGTACCTGGAGGCGGACCATGCCGCGGGTGACGGCGGGTGCCCGCCACTCGATGGCCGTGTCCTCCTCCTCGTCGGTGGCCTCGCGCAGCACCGTCCACTCCGGCCCGCCGCCGACCGAGTCCCGCACGGCACGCACGGCACGCGCGGCGCCCGCCGGTTTGAAGCCGCCGGCCGCTTCCGGCGCGGACAGGGCGGTGACGCGCACGAAACCGTCCGGTGTGGACTTCGCCTGTACGGCGGAGACGGCGTCCTCGTCGTCGGGTACCGGGAGCGCCGCCCGGAGCAGCCGCTCCGCCACCGTCCGGGCGTCGTCCTCCGGCACTCCGACGAAGTCCGCGTCCAGCACCACCCGGAAGAGCATGCTCTCCAGGGTCCGCATCAACTCGGCCGCGTCCTCGTCACTGAACTCGGAGTCCGCCAGGATCAGCGGCTCCCCGTCGTCGGTCGGGAGGACGCCGAAGTCGGCGAACGGGTCGACGCCGAGGCGCACGTACACCGTCTGCGCGGTGACTGGCTGCGCCGGCGCGCCGAGGTCGGTGCCCTCCACCGCCCCTACCTGCCACTGGCGGACCTCGTGCCGCACGTACGGCCCGGTGATCCCGAAGCGGTCGGCCGCGTCGGACGCGGCGGTACGCAGGTCGGGCCGGCCGGGCGCCACGTAGATCAACGCGGCGTTGACGAGATCCTCGCGGTCCGGATCCCGGTCGAGACTGATGCCGATCGGTTCGAGCGGCTCCGCCAGCGGCAGCAGACGCTCCGCCGCCGTGGCGAGATCCGGCGCCGCGACGACGAGGTGCACCCGGACGACGACGTCATCCTGCGCGGCAAATGCGTCCAGCTGCCGCCGACGCCGCCCCCGGTTGTCCACCATCTCGTCGCCGTCCAGCCCGTCGCGCAGGCCGAGGTGGGCCCGGCTCCGCACGGCCAGACCGGTCACGAGCCCGGCGCCCGGACCGGCCGGGGGCGCGTCCGTCTCGGCGTAGTCGCCGTGCTCCGGAAGCCACCGGGCGACCAGCCGGTCGGTGGTCCAGCCGAACCGGGCCAGCAGCGGACCGGCCGCGTCGGCCGCCGCCCGGACGACGTAACTGTCGCCGCAGCGGCCGAGCGGCACGTACAGCGTCGTCGATTCGGCGGGCTGGCGCGCCTCGACGGCGTCCCGCACCACGTCCAGCCCGGCGGCGTCCAGCTCACGGACGAGCGGCAGGCAGCGCTCCAGCGCGGTCGCGGCGCTGTCGCCGGCAACCTCCAGCGACAGCAGCGCGACCAGTTCCCTCGGATCCGGGATCATCAGTGGGTGCCGCCCCCTTCGGGGAGATGTTGGCGTGCTTGGCATCCTTGCCGAACATGTCCAGCTTGCCCTTGCCGGTCAACTGGACGTCCCCACTCCTGCTTCGTCTTGGCTTTCCCGGAGCGGCTCGTCGTCCGTCCACCGCGCCTCGCGGAAAGTCCACCGTGTCCCAGGGCGGCACCGGCCGCCGACGCTCAACTCAGCAGGAGTACCGCGTAGCAGGCCAGCCAGTGCTCGACCATGTAGTCGTCACCGGCGACGTGCGGCAGGGCGGCCTCGGCGTGCCGTTTCGCCGCCACGAGCGCCGGTCCGACCCGCGGGTCGCCGGCGGGCAGTTCCTCCGCGATCCGCCGCCAGCACCAGGCGCGGCTGGCGTTGAGCCCGTGCAGGTGCGCGATGTGGCCGTCGCTGGAGTCGGAGACGATCGCCGGGGTGAACAGGCTCGCCGGCTCGCCAGCGGCGATGCCGGGCAGGAACCCGTCCAGCCAGTTCGTGAAGTCCGGCCCCGGCAGGATCTTCGCCATCAGCTCGGCCTCGGTGAGCGCCGGTGACAGGAAGTCCGCCCCCGACGGCTCCCAGCCGCCCGGATAGTCGAGGTCGCGGGCGAAGAACCGCTCCGCCAGCGCCGCGATGCCCGCGCGCAACCGCGGGTCGGCGGCGGGTGTGTCCGCGTACCCCCACGCCAGCGACAGGCCGAACGCGGTGTTGGAGTGCACCCCGTACCGCACCGGGTAGGTCGCCTTCGGGAACCAGTCGAGGAAGTTGCCGGTGATCGCCTCGGCCAGCGGCGCGATCCGGTCGGCCCAGCGACTGCCGTCCGGGTCAGCCCAGGTGGCCAGCTCGGCGGCGAGCGCCAGCGCCCAGCCCCACCCGTACGGGCGCTGCCGGTGCCGCTCGTCGGGGTGGGCGATGAACCGCGCCTCGGCGGCGAGGCCCTCCGCGGTGAACTGCCGGTCCAGCCGCTCGCGGATCTCCCCGGCCGGTACGGCCTCCGGCGCGACCTTCAGCAGCCGCACGAGCAGCCAGTGCATCTCGACACAGGAGTGCCAGTCGAAGCTGCCGTAGAAGACGGGCGTACGCGCCCTGGGCCGGTGCGGGAAGTCGCCGGGCCCGGTCATCAGGTGGTGGACGTCGTTCGGGAACTCCCGGTCGATGTTGGTCAGCGCGACCCGGGCGTACTCACCCGCGTGTGCCCGAAGTACTTCGTTTCGCCAGTCCATAAGCGGAATCTCTCATGATCGTGAAGGTTCTGCGGGGTCACGGCCCCACGAAACCTTCACGATCACGGGCGAGCCGACCGCCGGCGTCGACCTCGGAGTCAGCGCGGCCACCTCGGAGTCAGCGCGGCCACCTCGGAGTCAGCTCAGTCCGTTCGCCTCGCGGACCACGGTCACCAACTCGTCCATGATGTCGTTGAGCGCGAAGTCCTTCGGCGTGAACACCCGCGCCACCCCGGCCTTGCGCAGCATGTCGGCGTCGTCGGACGGGATGATGCCGCCGACCACGACCGGCAGGTCGGGCCGGCCGGCGGCCTTGAGGCCCTCCAGGACGGCCGGGACCGCGTCGAGGTGGGAGCCGGACAGGACCGACAGGCCGACCAGATCCACGTCCTCGGCCACCGCCGCGGACACGATCTGCGCCGGGGTCAGCCGGATGCCCTGGTACACGACCTCGAAACCGGCGTCGCGGGCGCGTACCGCGATCTGCTCGGCACCGTTGGAGTGGCCGTCGAGGCCGGGCTTGCCGACCAGCATGCGCAGCCGGGCGGCGCCCAGGTCGGCGGCGGTCTGCCGGACCCGTTCCCGGACCCCGGCCAGCGCCCCCTGCGGCGTCTCGTCGGCCGCGCGACCGACGGCACCACCGGAGCTGAGGCCGGTCGGCGCCCGGTACTCGCCGAACACCTCCCGAAGCGCGCCGGACCACTCCCCCGTCGTCACCCCGGCGCGGACGCAGTCGAGGGTCGCGGACATCAGGTTGGCCGTACCGGCGGCGTCCGCCCGCAATCGGTCGAGGGCAGCGGCGACGGCGGCGGGATCGCGCCGGTCGCGCCACGCCTTGACGCTGTCGGTCGCGGCGGCCTCCACGGCCGGGTCGACCGTCTCGATGTGGTTGGCGCCGCTCGCGGTCAACGGGCTCGGCTCGGTCTCGGTGAACCTGTTGACGCCGACGACCGCGTCGCTGCCGGACTCCATCCGCCGGCGCCGCTCGGCGAGCGAGGCGACCAGGGCGCTCTTGAGGTAGCCGGTCTCGACGGCGGCGACCGCGCCGCCCATGTCCAGTACCGCCTGCAACTCGGCCCGGGCGCCGTCGGCGATCTCCGACACCAGCGCCTCGACCACGTGCGACCCGTCGAACAGGTCCGGGTACTGCAGGAGGTCCGACTCGAACGCCAGTACCTGCTGCATCCGCAGCGACCACTGCTGGTCCCACGGGCGGGGCAGGCCGAGCGCCTCGTTCCACGCCGGAAGTTGCACGGCGCGGGCGCGGGCGTTGCGCGACAGGGTCACCCCGAGCATCTCCAGCACGATGCGCTGGACGTTGTTCTCCGGCTGGGCCTCGGTCAGGCCGAGCGAGTTGACCTGTACGCCGTAGCGGAAGCGGCGCTGCTTGGCGTCGGTGACGCCGTACCGCTCCCTGGTGATCTCGTCCCAGAGCCGGCCGAACGCGCGCATCTTCGCCATCTCCTCGACGAAGCGCACGCCGGCGTTGACGAAGAACGAGATCCGCTCGACGACCCGGCCGATCTGGTCGGCCGGTACCTGGCCGGAGTCGCGGACAGCGTCGAGGACGGCGATCGCGGTGGACAGCGCGAACGCCACCTCCTGCACCGGCGTGGCGCCGGCCTCCTGGAGGTGGTACGAGCAGATGTTGACCGGGTTCCACCTGGGCGTGTTCGCGACGGTCCACGCGATCACGTCGGTGGTCAGCCGCAGCGACGGCCCCGGCGGGAAGATGTAGGTCCCGCGGGACAGGTACTCCTTGATGATGTCGTTCTGCGTCGTGCCGGCGAGCTTCTCGCGCGGCGCGCCCTGCTCGTCGGCGACCGTGACGTAGAGGGCGAGCAGCCACATGGCCGGCGCGTTGATCGTCATGGAGGTGTTGGCATCCCTGAGGGGGATGCCTTCGAACAACTCCCTCGCGTCACCGAGGTGGGCGACGGGCACACCGACCCGGCCGACCTCACCCCGGGCCATCTCGTGGTCGGGGTCGTACCCGGTCTGCGTGGGCAGGTCGAACGCGACCGACAACCCGGTCTGCCCCTTGGCGAGGTTGCGCCGGAACAGCGCGTTGCTCGCCGCGGCCGAGGAATGACCGGCGTAGGTACGCATGACCCACGGCCGATCAGGTTGCTCCAGTCGGCTTGCATCGGACATGGCCCACCTCCGCGGTACCTGGATGCCGTTGCCGAAGTTTACTAAGCGGTAATTTAGGTTAGGCCCGTGACAATCGTCACCGCTGCGCGGTGCCCGCGACAACGCCCCCGGCCCGGGTTCTTCCGCACCGACGAGAAATAGTGGACGCCGTGACGGAGAACCTGGCGATCGAGGTACGCGGCCTGCGCAAGGCGTACGGCGCGACCGTCGCCGTGGACGGCCTGGACCTCGCGGTGCCGCGAGGAGAAGTGTTCGCACTGCTCGGCCCGAACGGCGCGGGGAAGACCACCACCGTGGAGATCCTGGAAGGCTTCCGGCGGGCCGACGGCGGTGAGGTGCGGGTACTGGGTGCCGACCCGCGCGCCGCGACCCCCGAGTGGCGCTCGCGGGTCGGCATCGTGCTCCAGAGCACGGGCGAGTTCGAGGAGTTGACGGTCGCGGAGGTGGTCCACCACTTCGCCCGGTACTACCGGGACGCCGACGACCCGGACAAGGTGATCGACCGCGTCGGACTGTCCGAGAAGCGCGACGCCCGTACCGAGAAGCTCTCCGGCGGCCAGAAGCGCCGCCTGGACGTGGCGCTGGGCATCATCGGCCGACCCGAGCTGCTGTTCCTTGACGAGCCCACCACCGGCTTCGACCCCGAGGCGCGCCGGCAGTTCTGGGAGCTGATCCGGAACCTGACCGCCGCCGGCACCACGATCCTGCTCACCACGCACTACCTGGACGAGGCCGAGGCCCTCGCCGACCGGGTGGGGGTGATCGCGCGGGGCCGGATGGTGGCCGTCGCCGCGCCGGCCGACCTCGGCGACCGGCGTACCGCCATGGCGACGGTGAGCTGGCGGGGCCCGGAGGGGCCGGAGTCGGAGCTCACCCACACGCCCACGGCGGTGGTGGCCGCGCTGGCCGAGCGGTTCGGCGGCGAGGTGCCCGGACTGACGGTGACCCGGCCCACGCTCGAAGACATCTACCTCACCATGATCGGCAAGGAGGAAGCCGAATGACCACGGTCGCCGACCGAGCGGGCACCCGTACGGCGGGCCGGCGCCCCGGAGCGCTCTCCCTGGGCCTGAGCCGGGGCGGCCTGGAGCTCAAGCAGTTCTTCCGCACCCGGGCGTACCTGATCTTCACGATCCTCTTCCCGGTCGTCATCGTTCTGATCTTCGGCACGGCGTTCCGGGGGTCGGCGGGCGGCGGCGTCACGCTGAGCCAGTACTTCGTGACCGGCATGATCGCCTCGGGCCTGCTCGCGACCGGGTTCCAGAACCTGGCGATCCAGATCCCCATCGAGCGCGGCCGGGGCGTGTTGAAGCGGCTGGTCGGTACGCCGATGCCACGGTCGGCATACTTCATCGGCAAGATCGTGATGGTACTGGTGATCAGCGCCATCTCGACCGCGGTCCTGCTGGCCATGGCGGTCGGCTTCTACGGCCTGTCGCTGCCGGCCACCCCGGCGAAGTGGCTCACGTTCGCCTGGGTCAGCCTGCTCGGCGTCATCGCCTGCACCCTGCTCGGCATCGCGTACTCGTCGCTGGCCCGTACCGGCCGCGCCGCTCCCTCGATGACGACGCCGGTGGCACTGGTACTCCAGCTCATCTCCGGGGTGTTCTTCGTCTACACCAGCCTGCCTGGCTGGATGCAGCAGATCGCGGCGCTGTTCCCACTGAAGTGGATCGCCCAGGGACTGCGGTCGGTGTTCCTCCCCGACTCGTACGCCCGACAGGAGGTGGCGCACTCCTGGGAGCTTGGCCGGGTCGCGATCGTGCTGGGCGCGTGGTGCGTCGGCGGCCTGATCCTGTGCCTGTTGACGTTCCGCTGGACCGAGCGCGACTGAAAGCGACGTCGGAAGACCACCCGGGCTGTCACCGGTAGCGGGTGATCAGGCGAACTGTGGCGCGCGGGACTCGTGGCACGGTTCGACGGAGATGTGCGCGGACAGCGCGCGGAGGAAGTCGGGCGCGTCGAAGATCTTGCCGGCGGAGGCGACGCCGCTCGCCCTGGTCTGGCCGCCGAGGACGCGATGGACCGCTTCGACCGCCAGCGGTGCGCTGATGGCGTAGATGTCCTGTCCGCTGGCGACGACGCGTCGTCGCGTGTCGCCGGAGCGCACGATGACGTCGACGGTGAACGTCTGCGCGGACCGGCCACGCTCGTCGACCGCGGTCGGTGCGGGCGTGTCCGCAGCGGCCAGGTCCCTGGCCGCGTCGGTGGTCATGTACGTGCGCACCTCCGGGATGGACAGGTGGCTGGGTACGGTGACGACGTCGGCCATCGTGAACTCGCCGAGGACGGTCCGGGGGCCGACCGGAGCGGGGAAGTCCCATTCCAGGGTCGGCAGGTCGCGCTCGTCGACGTAGTACTCCAGCCGGCCGCCGGTGTAGCGGACGCGTTGGCCATCGCGCCGCTGGCGGGAGACAACGCCGGAGGCGAGGGTCCCGGCCGTGGGGTGCCAACTGCTCAGTCCGTACGCGACGTGCGCCTCGTCGGCCGCCGTCCAGTCGCCCATCGCCGTCGTGACCAGCAGATCGCCGAGTCCGCCGTAGAAGGCCATCGCCGGGACCACCGCGACGCCCGCGGCCCGAGCGCGCTCGGTGAAGTGCGTGAACGTGTCGACGTTGGCCTCGATCTCGGCCGCCACGTCCACGTACGGGACCCCGGTGCGCAGGGCGGCCCCGATCACGGGGGCCGCGGTCGAGGCGAACGGGCCGGCGCAGTTGATGACCGCGGCCGCGCCGGTCAATGCCCGGTCGAGCGAGGCCGGATCGTCGACCGACGCCACCCGGTACTCGAGCCCCGGATGCGACGCCGCCAGCGCCTGGAGCCTGCCCGCGTCGCGACCGAGGAGAAGCGGGACGAACCCGCGATCGCGCAACTCCGTCACCACGAACCGCCCGGTGTGTCCGTACGCGCCGAACACCGCCACGGTCTGATCCGAACCCATCCGCTGTTCCTCCGTGCTCCTCGAAAGATCGACGAGGAGATCCTCTCCGCAGCGGTCGGCCCGGACGAGTGTCTGGAACGCCATGCCCCATACAATTTCGGACATGGCCACTGTCGCGCTCGCCGCCACCGACGGGATGCTGCACTTCGAGCTCGCCACGGCCTGCGAGATCTTCGTCCGCGACCCCTCCGGCCTGGCCGACCCGTGGTACGACCTCGTGGTCTGCGGCCCGGGCCCGGTCCGGATCGGCAGATTCCGGATGGAACCTGACGACGGGCTGGACCGGCTCGCCCGCGCCGACACCGTGATCATCCCTGCCGTGGCGGACGTCGACGCGGACGTGCCAGCCGACCTGCTCGACGCCGTCCGCGCGGCCCACGAGGCGGGCGCCCGGATGGTCTCGCTGTGCACCGGTGCGTTCGTGCTGGCCGCCGCCGGGGTGCTGGACGGGCTGCGCGCGACCACGCACTGGGCCCACACCGAGGCGCTGGCCGCCCGCTATCCCCGGGTGACGGTCGACCCGGACGTGCTCTACGTCGACAACGGCACCGTGCTCGCCTCCGCCGGCAAAGCCGCCGCGATCGACCTGTGCCTGCACCTGATCCGCCGGGACCACGGCTCGACGGTCGCCAACGCCGTCGCCCGCCGCCTGGTCGTGCCGCCGCATCGCGCCGGCGGCCAGGCCCAGTTCGTCACCACCCCGGTGCCGGCCTGCGACGACCATCCCCTCGCCGACCTGTTCCCCTGGGCGATGCAACGGTTGGACCGTCCGTTGACCGTGGAGGACCTGGCTCGCCGGGCGAACATGAGCTCGCGCAACCTGGGCCGCCACTTCAAGGCGGTGACGGGCACCACCCCGCTGCAATGGTTGTCGACGCAGCGGATCCGCCGGGCCCAGGAGCTGCTGGAGAACACCGACGACAGCATCGACGCCATCGCGGAGGCGGCCGGCATGGGAACCGCCACGACGCTGCGCCGGCACTTCAACCGCACCGTCGGTGTGTCTCCGGACGCCTACCGTCGCACCTTCCGCAGCGCCCGGCCCTCATCAGAGTCGTGATCACCATCCGGTCGGCGGCCTGACGGCTTCGCGACCAGCGACCGGTCCGCGATCCTGGACACCTGGGCCGCCCATGGACGGTCCAGGTGTCCAGGATCCGCGAGAGGTCAGTAGCTGTAGAACCCGCGCCCCGTCTTCCGGCCCAGGTCGCCGGCGGTGACCATGCGCGCCAGCAGCTCCGGCGGGAAGAACTTCTCGTCCGCGGTGTCGTTGTAGATGTTCTTCGTCGCGTGCAGCAGCACGTCGACGCCGGTCAGGTCGGTGGTCGCCAGCGGCCCCATCGGGTGGCCGAAGCCGAGCCTGCAGGCGGTGTCGAGGTCCTCGGGGCTGACCACGCCGCTCTCCACCAGCTTGACCGCCTCCACCACGAGCGCGGAGATGAGCCGGGTGGTTACGAAGCCGGCGATGTCGCGGTTGACCACGATGCAGGTCTTGCCGATCTCCTCGGCGAAGGCCCGCGCCCGGGCCAGTGCCTCGTCGGACGTCTTGTAGCCGCGCACCAGCTCGCAGAGCTTCATCATCGGTACCGGCGAGAAGAAGTGGGTACCCACGACCGACTCGGGCCGCGACGTCGCCGCGGCGATCTGGGTGACCGGGATGGCCGAGGTGTTCGTCGCCAGTACCGCGTCGGCCTTGCAGATCCGGTCCAGCTCGCGGAAGACCTCCTGCTTGATGTCGAGGCGCTCGAACACCGCCTCCACGACGATGTCCGCGTCGGCGGCCGCCTCCAGGTCGGTGGTCGGCGTGATCCGGCCCAGCGCCGCCTCGACGTCGTCACCACTGATCGCGCCCTTGCCGGCGAACTTCTCCAGCGACTTACGGATACCCGCCAAGCCGCGCTGTACGGCCGCGTCGTCCAGGTCACGCAGGGTGACCTCCCAGCCCGCCGCTGCGGCGACCTGAGCGATCCCGGACCCCATCAGACCGGCCCCGATGACCGCCAGTCGACCCGCCATGTGCACACCCTCCCTCGTCGGTGACGCCGCACCGGTACCGCCGTCGGACGTGGGTGGTCACCGGAACGGAGTGCTCGTCAGGCACCTTACCGGCCGTTAAGGCAAGCCTCGGCGAGAGCCCGGCGGGACGCCGGGAAAGCCCGGCGGTCGCCTCAGCGGCGTTCCGACGCCTGAGCAACGTTGCGACGTCGGGGCGACGTCCTGACGTCGGGGCAAAGTCCTACAGACGCGGCATGCGCCGGCCGACATGGATGGAGAGCAGATATGGCCGCTCACTGAAGCGAAAAACCACCGACGGGCTGTTGCTGTGCTCTTCTACGTCATCCTCTACGGTCTGGCGGCGCTGATCGCGCTCGCCACCGGTGTCGCGGTCGCCATGATCGTGCGGACGGTCACCGACGCCCATCAGGCCCGGACCGTCCGGCGGCCGTCGCCGCACCCGGCCCCGCGCCCGGCCAGACGCCCCGCACCGCGCCCGGCCCGGCGGCCGTCGCCGCACCCGACCGGGTGGGCCCCGTTCGACGACTACGGCCTGCTGCGCACCGTCGTCCTCGTCGAGCGTGCCGACACCGCCCGATCGATCCGTGAACTGCTCACCGCCGGCGGGATCCGTTCGACCAGCGCCACAGGCCCCGACGGGCTGATCCGCATCCTGGTCTTCCCCACCGAGTACGAGACGGCCCGCCGCATGGTGAGCTGGGTCCTCTAGGGGTCGACGTCAGAAGCCGAACTGCTCCTCCTCGGGGGCGCTGACCCGCTCCACCGGCACCCCCAGCGCCCGCAGGTCGGCCACGAAGTCCGGGTACCCCCGGTCGATGTGGTAGACCTCGGCGACCTCGGTGACCCCCTCGGCGCAGAGGCCGGCGATGACGAGACCGGCCCCGGCGCGAATGTCGGTGGCCCGTACCGGCGCGCCGGACAGGCGCTCCCGGCCCCGTACGACCGCATGGTGCCCGTCGGTCCGGATGTCGGCACCCAGCCGTGACATCTCGTTGATGAACGAGAACCGGCCGTCGAAGATGTTCTCGGTCACCAGCGACACGCCCTCGCTCACCGAGGCCAGCCCGATCGCCATGGGCAGCAGGTCAGTGGCGAACCCGGGGAACGGCAGCGTGACGACGTCGACCGCCCTGGGGCGCTGCTCCATCCGTACCCGGAACCGGCCCACCCCCGCGTCCACCTGCGCTCCCGCGTTGGTGAGCTTGTCCAGGGCGATCTCCAGATGGCTGGGCTCGGCGCCGAGGACCGTCACGTCGCCCTGGGTCATCGCCGCGCCGAAGGCCCAGGTACCGGCGACGATGCGGTCGCCGACGGTGCGGTGGGTGACCGGTTCGAGCCGGTCCACGCCCTCGATGGTCAACTGCGACGTGCCAGCTCCGTCGATCTTGGCGCCCATCGCGGTCAGCATGTCGCAGATGTCGACGATCTCCGGCTCCCGCGCCGCGTTGTCGATCTCGGTCGTCCCCTTGGCCAGCACCGCGGCCATCAGCAGGTTCTCGGTGGCACCGACGCTGGGGAAGTCGAGCCAGATGGTGGCGCCGTGCAGCCGGGGCGCCGAGGCGATGACGAAGCCGTGTTCGCTGGTCACCTCCGCGCCCATCCGGCGCAGACCGTCGATGTGCATGTCCAGGCCGCGGGAGCCGATCGCGTCGCCACCGGGGTAGGCCACCCTGGCGTACCCGCAGCGCGCCGCGAGCGGACCGAGCACGCAGATCGAGGCGCGCAGCTTGCGCACGAGGTCGTAGTCGGCCTCGCTGCCCAGCGCCTCCGGGACGTCAATGACGGCCTGGTGGTCGTCGAGCGCCACCTCGCAGCCCAGCCGGCGCAGCACCTCCGCCATGATCGCGATGTCGGTGATGCGTGGCACGTTGGTCACCACGTTCCGCCCCGACGCGAGCAACGCCGCGGCCATCAGCTTGAGCGCGGAGTTCTTCGCGCCCACCACCGGAACGTCGCCAGCCAGGCGAGCACCACCCACCACACGGATCAGGTCCACGCCGGCCATCGTAGAGCGGGATCCGTACCCTTGCAGACATGGCCATCCACCTGACCCGCATCTACACCAAAACCGGCGACGACGGTACGACCGGACTGGGCGACTTCAGCCGGGTACTCAAGACCGACCCGCGGATCGCCGCCTACGCCGACGCCGAGGAGTGCAACGCGGCGCTGGGCGTGGCGCTCGCACTCGGGCAGCTCCCCGACGACGTACGCCGCGTCGTCACCGTCGTGCAGAACGACCTGTTCGACGTCGGGGCCGACCTGTGCACCCCGATCGTGCCCGAGCCGGAGTACCCGCCGCTGCGGATCACCGAGGACTACACCACCCGGCTGGAGGGCTGGTGTGACGAGTACAACGCCCGGCTGTCCAAGCTGGACTCGTTCATCCTGCCCGGCGGCACCCCCGGGGCGGCGCTGCTGCACGTCGCGCGGGTGGTGTGCCGGCGGGCGGAGCGCTCGGCGTGGGCGGTGGTCGAGGCCGCCCCGGAGCGGACCAACCCGTTGACGGCCAAGTACCTCAACCGCCTGTCGGACCTGTTGTTCATCCTGTGCCGGGTGGCCAATCCGGACGGTGACGTGAAGTGGGTACCGGGTGGTGAGCGGCATGCCTAGCGTCCTCCCCATGATCGCGGAAACTCTCCCGTGCCGGAACACGGGAGAGTTTCCGCGATCATGAGTGGTGGCATCCACCACGTCGAGCTGTGGGTGCCCGACCTCGAGCGGGCGGAGACCAGCTGGGGCTGGCTGCTGACCGCTCTCGGGTGGCAGCCGTACCAGCACTGGGACGCCGGCCGCTCGTGGCGGTACGGAGACGGGTACGTCGTGATCGAACGGTCGCCGGCGCTGACCGCGGTCGCGCACGACCGGCTACGCCCCGGCCTCAACCACCTGGCGCTGCACGCCGGCCCACCGGCCCGGGTGGACGCCCTGGTCGCCGAGTCGGCCGGGTACGGCTGGTCGCCGCTGTTCGCCGGCCGGTACCCGTACGCCGGCGGCCCCGACCACTACGCCGCCTACCTGGCCGACCGGGACGGGTTCGAGGTGGAACTGGTCGCCGACGCGCCCCGCTGAGCGGGACGCCACGCACCGGGGCCACCCGGCCGAAGGGCCGGAACAGGCCGGCCGGTTCAGCGGCGGAAGGGGTCAGCTGACACAGAGGGTCAACTGGCGCGAAGGGTCAGCCGGCTGAGCGGTACGGGCGGCTGCGGCGCTGCTCGTCCGGGCGCGCCGGCAACGGCCGCGGCGGCCTGAAACGACTCGAGACCGCCCCCGGCGGGGCGGCCTCGAGCCAGGACAGAAAGCCGGTGAGCGTCGACTCCGCCATGGCGATCTCGACGACGGCCTCGCCGCTGATACAGCGGAGGACCACCCAGTCGGGCGCCAGCACGAGCCGCTCCGGACCGTCCGGGGTCCGCCGGCTCTCGACCACCACCGAGCGGCGCGACAGCGTGCGCCGGGGCCGGGGCGAGAAGCTGAACATCCGGTACCACCGGAGGTCGTCGCCGGCGAACCTGCCGATCCCCGGCGACCAGCCCCGACCGGGGACGACGGTGTTGAGCCGCCAGCTCATCTCGATGGTGCCGATGCTCCGGGCGATGACCCCGCGCCGCAGGAAGAGCAGGGTCAGCGCGAACAGCACGATGAACACACCGATGCCGATCCATTCCAAGATCTTCACCGGCGTGTCCCCGGATCAGTGCGCCGCGGACTCGGTCGCGGCCGGCGCACAGTCCTCGGCGAGGACGGTGACACCCGCTTCCGTCACCGAGAGAAAGCCGCTGGACACGTCGTAGCGCTGTTCTCCACCGCCGGGGAGCTTGATGCGTACCTGGCTCGGCTCGGCCAGCTGCCCCAGCAACGGAGCGTGACCGGGCATGACGCCGAGCTCACCCTCGGTCGTCCGGGCGACCAGCATGTCGGCCTCGCCGGACCACACCATCTCCTCGACGGACACGACCTCGACGTGCACCTGACTCGCCACTCGGTTCTCCTCTAGCGCCGGGACGGGATCGCCTGAGTGTAGTCAATGACCCGGAACAACGGGTCGTCGGGGCCGACCCTGCGTGACCGGCACCATGGAAACGCCCGCCGACGGCGCCCGCCGGGATGCCCGCCACGGCGCCGCGGAACCCCACGACACGGAAGTACACCCACAGCGAAGCGGGCCGGCCCATGGTGGACCGGCCCGCTTCGTCGCAGCGTGTTACTTCATCAGCTCGTGCGCCTTGCGCTCGAGGTCCTCGAGCCCACCGCACATGAAGAAGGCCTGCTCGGGGAACTGGTCGTACTCGCCCTCGCTGATCTTCTTGAACGCCTCGATCGTCTCCTTCAGCGGGACGGTCGAGCCCGGCGTACCGGTGAACTGCTCGGCGGCGTACGTGTTCTGCGAGAGGAAGCGCTCGATCCGGCGGGCACGACCCACCACGATCTTGTCCTCCTCGGACAGCTCGTCCATACCGAGGATGGCGATGATGTCCTGCAGGTCCCGGTAGCGCTGGAGGATCTGCTGCACGCCACGGGCCACGCTGTAGTGCTCCTGGCCCACGTACTCGGGCGCGAGGATCCGCGAGGTCGAGGCCAGCGGGTCCACGGCCGGGTAGATGCCCTT
The DNA here is from genome assembly GCF_049999945.1 of Planosporangium spinosum. Taxonomy (NCBI): domain Bacteria; kingdom Bacillati; phylum Actinomycetota; class Actinomycetes; order Micromonosporales; family Micromonosporaceae; genus Planosporangium; species Planosporangium spinosum. The sequence continues at coordinate 54,501 of NZ_JBLYUB010000026.1, forward strand.
GTCCGAGATCGACCGCTCCAGGTTGGTCGTCGCGTCCAGGTGGGCGAACGTGGTGGCCGGCGCCGGGTCGGTGTAGTCGTCGGCGGGCACGTAGATCGCCTGCATCGAGGTGATCGCCTTGCCCCGGACCGACGTGATCCGCTCCTGCAGCTGGCCCATCTCGTCGGCCAGGGTCGGCTGGTAGCCCACCGCGGACGGCATCCGGCCCAGCAGGGTGGACACCTCGGAACCGGCCTGGGTGAACCGGAAGATGTTGTCGATGAAGAGCAGCACCTCCTGGTTCTTGACGTCGCGGAAGTACTCCGCCATCGTCAGCGCGGCCAGCGCGACCCGCAGCCGGGTGCCCGGCGGCTCGTCCATCTGGCCGAAGACCAGCGCGGTCCGCTCGAGAACGTTCGACTCGTCCATTTCCAGGATCAGGTCGTTGCCCTCGCGGGTGCGCTCACCCACGCCGGCGAAGACCGAGGTACCACCGAAGTTACGGGCGACCCGGATGATCATCTCCTGGATGAGCACCGTCTTGCCCACACCGGCGCCGCCGAACAGGCCGATCTTGCCACCCTTGACGTACGGGGCGAGCAGGTCGATGACCTTGATGCCGGTCTCCAGCATCTCGGTCTTCGGCTCGAGGTCGGCGAACTTCGGCGGGTCCCGGTGGATCGGCCAGCGCTCGGTGATCTCCAGCTTGCTCGGGTCCTCGTTGAGCACCTCGCCGAGGGCGTTGAACACGTGCCCCTGGGTCACGTCGCCCACCGGGACGCTGATCGGCGCACCGGTGTCGGCGACCTCGGTGCCCCGGATCAGGCCGTCCGTCGGCTGCATCGAGATCGCCCGGACCATGTTCTCACCGAGGTGCTGGGCGACCTCGAGGGTCAGGGTCCGCTTGCCCTCGGCCAGCTCGACGTCCACGTGCAGCGCGTTGAAGATGTCGGGCATCGCGTCGCGCGGGAACTCGGCGTCGACGACCGGGCCGATGACTCGGACGACGCGGCCCACGCCGGTCTGGGTGCCTGCGGCATCCTTCTCAATAACAGTCATCACACTTCATCTCCCGCCGCAGCGAGCGCGTTAGCGCCGCCGACGATTTCGCTGATCTCCTGGGTGATCGCGGCCTGGCGCGCCGAGTTCATCTGGCGGGTCAGGGTCCGGATCATCTCTTCCGCGTTGTCCGTCGCGCTCTTCATGGCGCGCCGCCGGGACGCCGACTCGCTCGCCGCCGACTCGATCAACGCCGCGTAGATGCGGGTGTTGATGTACTTCGGCAGCAGCGCGTTGAGCAGCTCGTCCGGCTCCGGCTCGAACTCGTACGCCGGCAGCGGACCGGTCTGCTCGGTCTCCTCGACCTGCATCGGCGCCAGGAACCGGGCCACCGGCTCCTGGGTCATCAGGGACTTGAACTGCGTGGAGACCACGTGCAGCTCGTCCACACCCCGGACGCCGTCGGGCCCGTTGCCGCCATCGATGTCGTCGGCGCCGGCGATGAACGCTTCGATGAGCGTCTGGCCGATCTCCCGAGCGTCCTCGAAGCGCGGCCGCTCCGAGAAGCCGGTCCAGCTCGCCGTGATCTCCCGGTTGCGGAACCGGTAGTACGACACACCTTTCCGACCGACTACGTAGAGGGCGACCTGCTTGCCGTCCGCCTTCAGGCGGGAGATGAGCTCCTCGGCGGTGCGGATCGCGTTGGCGTTGTAGGCGCCGGCGAGACCGCGGTCGCTCGTGATGAGCAGGACACCGGCCCGCCGCACCCGCTGCCGGGGAACCAGCAGCGGGTGGTCGATGTTGGCGTTGCTGGCCAGCGCGGTCAGCACCTCGGTGATCGCCTCGGCGTAGGGGCGGGCCGCCTCGACCCGCTCCTGCGCCTTGGCGATCCGGCTGGTGGCCACCAGCTCCTGCGCCTTGGTGATCTTCGCCGTCGACCGCGTCGAGCGGACCCGCCGGCGCAGCGACTGAATCTGACCGGCCATCGCTACGCCCGAGCCTTCGGCCGCACCTGGCGGGTGACCGTCTCCTGGCTCTCCACACCGTCGGCCATCGCCTCGGCCGGCGCCTCGTTGACCCGCACCGCGTCGTCGCTGGCCAGGAACTCCCGCTTGAACGTGGTGATCTCCTCGGTCAGCGCGTTGACCGTGTCGTCGTCGAGGATGTTGGTCTCGGCGATCGTGGTCAGCAGCTCCGACCGGTGCCGCCGCAGGTACTCCAGGAAGCCCTGCTCGAAGCGGCGGACGTCGTTGACCGGGACGTCGTCGAGCTGGCCGGTGGTGCCGGCCCAGATCGAGACGATCTCCTCGACGACCGAGTACGGCGAGTACTGCGGCTGCTTGAGCAGCTCGACCAGGCGCGCGCCCCGCTCCAGCTGGGCGCGCGAGGCCTTGTCCAGATCGGAGGCGAAGGCGGCGAACGCCTCCAGCTCGCGGTACTGCGCGAGGTCCAGCCGCAGCCGGCCCGAGACGCTCCGCATGCCCTTGACCTGCGCCGAACCACCGACCCGCGACACCGAGGTACCGACGTTGATGGCCGGCCGCACGCCCTGGTTGAACAGGTCGGACTCCAGGAAGATCTGGCCGTCGGTGATGGAGATGACGTTGGTCGGGATGTAGGCCGAGATGTCGTTGGCCTTCGTCTCGATGATCGGCAGACCGGTCATCGACCCGCCGCCCAGCTCGTTGGAGAGCTTGGCGCAGCGCTCCAGCAGCCGGGAGTGCAGGTAGAAGACGTCACCCGGGTACGCCTCGCGGCCCGGCGGGCGGCGCAGCAGCAGCGACACGGCACGGTACGCCTCGGCCTGCTTGGACAGGTCGTCGAAGACGATGAGGACGTGCTTGCCGTTGTACATCCAGTGCTGGCCGATGGCCGAGCCGGTGTACGGGGCGATGTACTTGAAGCCGGCCGGGTCGCTCGCCGGGGAGGCGACGATCGTGGTGTACTCCAGCGCGCCCTGGTCCTCCAGCGTCGCCCGGATCGAGGCGATCGTGGACGCCTTCTGGCCGATGGCCACGTAGATGCAGCGGACCTGCTTCTTCGGGTCGCCGGACTTCCAGTTGTCCCGCTGGTTGAGGATGGTGTCGATCGCGACCGTGGTCTTGCCGGTCTTGCGGTCGCCGATGATCAGCTGGCGCTGGCCACGGCCGATCGGCGTCATGGCGTCGATCGCCTTGATGCCGGTCTGCAGCGGCTCCTTCACCGGCTGGCGCATCATGACGTTGGGCGCCTGCAGCTCGAGCTCGCGGACGCCTTCCGCCTCGATCTCGCCCAGCGCGTCGATCGGCTGGCCCAGCGGGTTGACGACGCGGCCCAGGAACGCGTCACCGACGGGTACGGAAAGCACCCGGCCGGTCCGCTTGACCTGCTGCCCCTCCTCGATACCGGTGTAGTCGCCCAGGACCACGACACCCATCTCGCGGACGTCGAGGTTCAGCGCGACACCCAGGGTGCCGTCGGCGAACTCCAACAACTCGTTGGCCATCGTCGAGGGCAGGCCCTCGACGTGTGCGATGCCGTCGCCCGCGTCGGCAACAATGCCGACCTCCTCGCGGGTCATCTCGGGCGTGTACGACGAGACGTAGCGCTCCAGGGCGTTGCGGATCTCGTCGGAGGAGATGGTCAGCTCGGCCATCCTCTGCTTCCTCTAATCTCGGCTCGGGCTACCCGAGGTGATAAGAATCGATTCTCGTCGTTACCTGGCAAGCGCTGCGCGGGCCTCTGCGAGCCTCCGCTGCACCGTCCCGTCGTAGAGATCGGACCCGATCCGCACGCTCATCCCACCGATAATCTCGGGCCTGACCTCGACCTTCAGGGATACCTGACGACCGTACATCTGGGCCAGCTTGTCAGCCAATGCCCGTTCCTCCGCCTCGGTGGGCGCCACCGCGACAGTGACGTAGGCGACCGACGCGTCGCGCCGCGCCGCCGCCAGCTCCACGAGCCGGGTCAGCGCGGTCAGGAGCGAACGCCCGCCGAAGCCGGTGAGCGCCAACTCCGCCAGACGTACGGTCGTCGACGTCGCCTTGCCCTCCAGCAGCGAGCGCACAAGCTCGGCGCGCCGCTCGGCGGCCACGGTGGGGTCACCGAGCGCGAGAGCGAGCGGCTCGTTGCCCTCGACGATCTGCCCGAACCGGAACAGCTGGTCCTCGACGTCGCCCAGCTCGCCGTCGCGCTCCGCGGCGGCGAGCAGCAGGTCCACGCCGAGCCGCTCGGTGGCGTTGAGCAGCGCACTGGGTACCACCCAACGCCCGCTCACCAGGTCGGTCAGCAGGGCCAGGGTGTCGTCGCTGACCTTGCCGCCCAGCAACTGCCGGAGCAGGTCGACCCGGGCGATGGTCGGCCGGCTGATGTCGGCGAGCGCCCGGCGCAGCCGGGGCTCGCGGTTCAGCAGCCGGGCGACCGTCAGGACCTCGTCGGCGATCTCCCGCAGGCGGGCCGGCTCAGCACCCTCGGCCAGCGCGTCGAGCCGCCGCTGGACGGCGGCGTACGACTCGCGGATGGCGGCCGGCTCCATCAGCGCCGCCCTCCAGCACCGGCCGGCTCCGCGCCGCCGCCCAGCTCGGCCAGGAAGCGCTCGACCGTGCCGTGCTGACGGGCCTCGTCGGCCAGGGACTCGCCGACGATGCGGCCCGCCAGCTCGACGGCCAGGCCGCCGACCTCGGCACGCAGCTCGCGCACGATCGTCGCCCGCTCGGCGGCGAGCGACTCCCGGCCGGCCGCGATGATGCGGTCGGACTCCTCGCGGGCCTGCGCCAGGAGCTCGTCCCGGATGCCGGCCGCGTCCGCGCGCGCCTCGTCCCGGATGCGCGCGGCCTCGCTGCGGGCCTCGGCGAGCTGCTGGCGGTACTGCTCCAGCAGCGCGTTCGCCTCGGCCTGGGCCTCCTCGGCCCGCTTGATGCCGCCCTCGATCGCGTCGACGCGCGCCCGGAACGTCTCCTCCATGCGCGGGAAGACGTACTTCATCAGGACGAAGCAGAGCACGCCGAAGCCGATGAGGCCGACCACGATCTCCTGCCACACGGGCAGGATCGGGTTGGGCGTCTCAGCCGCGCCCTCAGCCGCTAGGTAGTGAAGGTGCTGCATACGGGCACTCCCGTCGATAGCGGTGGCGTCACTTCGACCAGACGAAGCCGAGCGCGATGCCGAACAGAGCCAGCGCCTCAGACAGGGCGAAGCCCATGATCAGCCAGGTCCGGTTGTAGCCGGCCGACTCGGGCTGGCGGGCCGAGGCCTGGATGTAGGCGGCGAAGACGATGCCGACGCCGATGCCGGGGCCGATCGCGGCGAGGCCGTAACCGACGGCGGCGAGGCTGCCCGTGACCTCTGCGAGACTGGTCATTCCGAGAATTCCTCCTGGGACTGGCGCGTGCTTGTCACGCGTCGTTGGGTTGGCATGAGTTGCCAGGTGGTGCGCAGGTCAGTTTGTGGATCAGTGCTCTTCGGCGAGCGCGCCCTGCAGGTAGGCCGCGGTCAGCACGACGAAGACGTAGGCCTGCAGGACCGCGACGACCGCCTCGAAGAGGGTCAGCACGATCGCCAGCAGCCACGCCAGCAGCGAAATCGGCTTGATCAGGACGGCGTTCGCGCCGAACAGCACGAAGCCGCCGAGCGTGAAGACCAGCAGGATCAGGTGGCCGGCGAACATGTTGGCGAAGAGCCGGACGGCCAGGGTCACCGGGCGGATGATCAGGTTCGAGAAGAACTCCATCGGGATCAGCAGCGGGGCGATCCACAGCGGCGTCCCCTCGGGGAACGTGTTCATCTTGAGGTACTTGCCGAGCCCGTGCTTGCGGATGCCGACGTAGTTGTACATCACCCAGGAGATGACGCCGAGGAACGCCGGGAAGGCGATGTGCGAGTTCGGCGAGATCTGCGCGAACGGGATGATGCCCCAGAGGTTCGTGATCAGCACGAACAGGAACAGGGACGTCAGGTACGGCGCGAACCGCAGCCCGTCGTGGCTGCCGATGGTCTGGCGCGCGACGCCGTCCCGGACGAAGCCGTACATCGACTCCGCGATCCACTGCTGCTTCGTCGGGACCAGCTTCGGGTTCCGGTACGCGATCAGGAAGTACAGGATCGTCAGCGCGACCCCGGCCCAGAGCAGAACCGTGATCTTGGAGATCCACGGCTGCCCACCGACGCCGGGCAGGAAGAACTCCTCGACACTCGGCGGGAAATGCACGTCGCCTTCGGCGAGCACCGCCGCTAGCTGCCTCACCGCACCACCCTTCATCCGCCCGGCGCTACGCGCCCAGCCTCTTGACGGTCAAGTAGATCCCCAGCGCAGCGCCGCCAATCAGGCCCACCATCAGCCCGATGTGGGGCAGCCCGAGCCATCGGTCGAGCAGCCAGCCGGCGAAGCCCCAGATGCCGATACCGGACATCAGGTAGCCCACGGCTGACCACGCGGCGTTGGCGCCGGCGGCACCCTGCTGCTGGGGGGACTGGTCATCGGCCATGACGCCGGAAACATATCAGCCGGCGATCCGCGTGCGTCACTCGGCCCCCGCGTGTTGTCGTCGCGGGGGTCTCCGAGGCGTCTCCGGGGCTCTGACCGGCGGACGACCACATTACTCTCGGCCGTCCAGGAGTCCAGTTCCCGATCTTCGAATGTCGGGAATCCGACGCTGACCGGCGTGCATGGCCTGCCGGTGTCCTGCGGATGCGCTATGGATTCGGGCCGACCTGCACGTACGGGATGTGTGTGTGCGTGATCCACCACAGGTGCGCGGCGTTCCACCCGATCACCGCGGCGATGATCGCGAACGCCATGGGATGCAGCCCCGCCCAGTTACTTCCACCGAACGCGATGAGCAGGATCCCCAGCAGGCTGAACTTGATCGCGTAGGTCGCCAGGCCGACCGGCATGGTGAGCTGAGGGTTGATCGAGTCGGCCCAGGCGACGGCGAGGCCGGACAGGACGTAGCTGACGGCCACCCCCACGACGCCGATCGCGACGCCGACGACGCCCGGCACCCCCCGGGTGAGCCCGCCGATCACGAGGCCCCCGGCCAGGACCACTCCGCAGCCGAGCAGGCCGGCCGGCACGTGGTTGAGCCGCCGGCGGATCGCCCCCGGACCCCGGGGGGTGATGGTGGTGGTCATTTCCGGAAGTCTACGGCCGCCCGCGTGCCTGCCCGCGCCGCGTCCGGGTAGGACCCGACACATGCGCTGCCTGGTCACCGGAGCCACCGGGTACGTCGGGGGGCGACTGGTGCCCCGACTGCTCGCCGCCGGCCACGACGTCCGCTGCCTGACCCGCGACGCCCGGCGACTGCGGGACGTGCCCTGGGCCGGGCGGGTCGACGTGGTCACCGGCGACGTGACCGACCCGGCCACGCTGCCCGCCGCCTGCGCCGACGTGGACGTCGTGTACTACCTCGTCCACTCCCTGGGCCGGCGGAACTTCGAGGACGTCGACGCCGCCGGCGCGGCCAACGTCGCGGTGGCCGCCCGGCGGGCGGGGATCCGACGGATCGTCTACCTCGGCGGCCCGGCTCCCGCCGGCCGTACCGGCGTCTCGGCGCACCTGCGCTCGCGTACCCAGGTCGCCGACACCCTGCTGGCCAGCGGGGTACCGACGGTCGTGCTGCGGGCCGGGGTGATCATCGGGGCCGGCTCGGCCTCGTTCGAGATGCTGCGCTACCTGACCGAACGGCTGCCGGTCATGGTCACCCCGCGCTGGGTACGCAGCCGCGTCCAGCCCATCGCCATCCGCGACGTGCTGCGCTACCTCGTCCACGCCGCCGACTCGTTCCCGCCGGAGACCAACCGCGCCTTCGATATCGGCGGTCCGGACATCCTCACCTACGCCGACCTGATGCAGCGCTACGCGGCCGTGGCCGGCCTGCGGCGCCGGGTCGTCCTGCGGGTCCGGCCGCTGACGCCGAAGCTGTCCGCACTGTGGGTGGGGCTGGTCACTCCGGTGCCGAACGCGATCGCCAAGCCGCTGGTGGCCAGCCTGGTACACGACGCGGTCTGCCACGAGCACGACATCGCCGCCTGGATCCCGGACCCGCCGCAGTCGCTGACCGGCTTCGACGAGTCGGTCGCGCTCGCGCTGCGCCGGATCCGCGACGCCGACGTGGAGACCCGCTGGTCGACCGCCGTCTGGCAGGACGCGCCGAGCGAACCGCTGCCGACCGACCCGGACTGGTCGGGCGGCAGCGTGTACCTCGACGACCGGGAGCGCGCCGTCCGGGCCCCGGCCGACGCGCTGTGGCGGGTGGTCGAGTCGATCGGCGGCGAGCACGGCTGGTACTCGTTCCCGCTCGCCTGGTCGGTCCGCGGCTGGCTGGACCGGCTGATCGGCGGGGTCGGGCTGCGCCGGGGGCGGCGCCACCCGCACCGGTTGCAGGTCGGCGAGGCGCTGGACTTCTGGCGGGTGGAGGAGATCGTGCCGGGCGAGTTGCTGCGGCTGCGCGCGGAGATGCGACTGCCCGGCCGGGCCTGGCTGGAGATGTGGGTGCACCCCGACCGGGACGACGCCCGGCACAGCCGGTACCGCCAGCGCGCCGTCTTCCTGCCGCGCGGCCTGGCCGGGCACGCGTACTGGGCCGTGGTCCGGCCGTTCCACGCCCTCGTCTTCGGGGGCATGGCCCGCAACATCGCGCGCGCCGCCGAACGGTCCACTGCCGGAGTGGCCGGTCACGCCGGTGCCGGGACAGCCGGTCAGGCCCCGAGCAGCAACGCCGCGAGCGGGCGGACGGTCCCGTCCACCTCATCGGCGACCCGACCGAAGTAGGCGTCGCTGCGCCCCCACGGGTCGTCGAGGTCGTCGCCGAGGTGCGGCGGCCGGTCACCGCGGGCCTCGGCCACGGCGGACACCAGCGCGACCCCGCGGGCGTACACCGCGTCGGCCGTCGGCGCGGCCGGCGGCAGCGCGGCCGGGTCGATCCGGCGCAGCAGCCGGCCGAACTGCCCGAGCACGAAGGTGCGCGCCGCGGCGTCGGCCGCGAGCCCCGTCACGAACTCCCACTGCTCAGTCGTAGCGGTCAGGACGAGATCGGACGCCTCGACGTGCGCGGTGGTCAACTGGCGGGCCCGGAAGGTGTCCGCCTCGCCGCCGCGCGCCAGCACCTGGCGCGCGGCGGACGGGTCCATCCGGGAACCGGCGTGCCAGCCGCCGGTACCGGTGCTGTGGATCAGGACGAGTTCGTCGGCCTTGTCACCGGCGAGCGCGCGGACGGCAGCGACGGTCAGCCGTTCGGCCATCGGCGAGCGGCAGATGTTGCCCATGCACACGTGCAGGACCGTGAAGGGAGGCACCGGGTCAGCTCTCGATGTCCTCGATGTCGGGGACGACGTCGCGCAGCTTCTCGATCGGGATCGCGCCGGCGCGCAGCAGCCGGGGCCGGGCCGAGGTCAGGTCGACGATCGTGCTGGCGACCCGGTCGGGGCACTCCCCCGCCTCCAGGTAGACGCTCACCGCGTACCCGAGCTGCTCGCGCGCCTCCTCGGCGGTGATCGCCGGGGGCTGGCCGGTCTTGTTGGCGCTGGAGACGGCCATCGGGCCGGTCTGGTGCAGCACCTCCAGCGCGACCGGGTGCAACGGCATCCGCACCGCGACCGTCCCGCTGGCGGCGTCGCCGAGATCCCACTGCAGGCTGGGGGCGTGCTCGACGACGATCGTGAGCGCGCCCGGCCAGAACGCCTCCACCAGGTCGCGGGCCGCCTGCGGCAGCGAGTAGACGAGGCCGTCGAGGGTGTGCCGGGAGCCGACCAGCACCGGCGTGGCGTTCTCCCGGCCCTTGGCGTTGAGCAGGGCGCGCACCGCCCAGGACTTGAACGCGTCCGCCCCGATGCCGTACACCGTGTCGGTCGGCATGACGATGAGGTCTCCGCGCTGGACCGCCTCGACAGCGGCGGCGATCCCCCGCTCGCGCTCCTCGGGATTCGCGCAGTCGTAGAGCATCACGAAGTGACAGTCTGCCACGTCTGCTCCGGGTCGCGGCACGGCGTCAGGCCCGACGGGCCGTGCCGAACCGCGGACGTCCCGCCAGGTCGCGATGGTCCTCGACCGCGGTGAACCGGCCGTCCGCGCACAACAACGCGGGCACCGCCTCGCCGTGGCTGTCGTCGTGCTCGACGCCGAACCAGCCGCCCGGCCGCAACAGCCGGGCCACCCGGGGCACCAGCCCGCGGATCAGGTCCAGGCCGTCGTCACCGGAAAAGACCGCCGGGTACGGGTCGAAGCGGGCCACCTCGTCGGGTACCGGCGTGCCGGCGGGTACGTACGGCGGGTTGCACAGCACGACGTCGACACCGCCGTCGAGGTCGGCCAGGACACGCGCGTCGGTGACGTCCCCGGCCACCACCCGTACCCCGGTGCCCGTGGCGTTGCGGCGCAGCCACTCCAGCGCCGCCGGGTCGCGCTCCACGGCGTACACGGTCGCGGCGGGACGGGCCGCGGCGACGGCGACGGCGATGGCGCCCGAGCCGCTGCACAGGTCCACGACCGTGCCGGCCGGGTCGCCGAGCGCGCCCAGTCCCCACTCGACCAGCAGCTCGGTCTCCGGCCGCGGGACGAAGACGCCGGGCCCGACGGCCACCTCGACATGGTGGAACGGCGCCACGCCGGTGAGGTGCTGCAGCGGTACCCGACGGGCGCGGGCCGCCACGAGGTCGCGCAGCCGCGCCGCCCGCGCCGGGTCGAGGTCCGGCGCGAGAAGCAGTTTCGCGCGGGGCAGCCCGAGCACGTGTGCGGTCAGAATCTCGGCGTCCACGCGCGGCGAGGCGACGCCGGCCTGCGACAAAACGACCACCGCTTCCCGGATCGCCCGCGCGGTACTGATCGACTGCTCCGTGGGCATGTCGTCAGGGGCTCGGGACACCTCATAATCATGGGGCACCGTTGCGTACGCGCGAGGGGGGGCCTGCCGGGTGGGCGTAGGCGTCGGAAACGCCGTCGAACTGGATCACGTCCGCACCCTCCTCCTCGCGGGCCGTTGCGTGGAGGCGGGCGGGCTGCTGGAACGCGTCGTCGCGACCGCGACCGGCGCCGAGCGGGCCGACGCGCTGACCCAGTACCTCGCCGTGCTGATCAACCTGCGGCGAAGCGACCAGTACAGCGCGACGATGGACGCCGCGTTCGAAGCCGCGCGGGCGCATCCGAACCCGGCCCGCACCGGCCTGCTGCACTCGTTCGCGGCCCTGATCGCGCTGCACGACGGCTCGCTGGAGACCTGCGTGTGGCACCTCGTCCTGGCGGCGCGCACGCTCACCGCGGTGGAGCTGACCGACGCCGACATCGTCCGGGCCTGGCACAACCTCGCCATGTCGTACTCGTACGCCGGCTTCCACGGCCACGCCCTGAGCGCGATCGAACGGGCCCGCACGATCGCCGCCGCGCTGGGGATGGAGACCGGGTTCTTCGCCGCCCCGGGTATCCGGGTCCGCCACGCGGTCTCCCTCGACCAGCGCGGCGACACCGAGGGCTGCACCCGGATCCTGCGCGACGTCGTACACGACCTCGGCGTGCGCCAACGCAACGGCGAACTGGAGCTGCTGCGGCCGATCAGCGTCCGGGCGTACGGGTACGCGATCGCCCGGCTGGCCGCCCTCGGCTATCCGGGGTCGATGGTCGACACCGATCCCCGTGCCCTGCTCCAGGCCGGGGACGACTCGGTCACCGCCCGCGACTTCGCCGTGCTCGGCGCCGTGTGTCTGGCGATCGCCGAGCACCGGCCGATCGAGGCCCTGGCCCGGCTGGAGACGGCGGAGGTCTCCGACGAGACGCTCGGCGCGGCCGAGGGGCACCGGCTGCGCGCCCTGGCCTACCTGGCCGCGAGCGACATGGGCTCGGCGTACGCCGCGGACCGGCACGCCTTCCGCATCGCGGGGGCGTCCAACGAGAAGCTGCGCGACCTGTTCGTCGAAGGGATGGCGGCCCGGGTGGACCGCGAGGACCTGCGCCGCCGGGCCGACTGGTACGCCGGCGCCGCCAACACCGACCCGCTGACCGGCCTGCCCAACCGCCGCTCGCTGGAGCAGTACGTGCACGACCTGGTCGCCCGGGGCGAGTCCCTCGTGCTCGGCGTGTGCGACCTGGACGGTTTCAAGGCCGTCAACACCGTCCACGGGCACCTGTCCGGCGACCTGGTGCTGCAACGCGTCGCCGGGGTGCTCAACCGGGTGATGCGCCGGGGCGACTTCGTCGCCCGCTACGGCGGGGACGAGTTCGTGGTGGTGCTCGCGACCACCTCGCAGGAGGAGGCCAGCGAGATCGCCCGCCGGATCGTCAACGCGGTGGCCGGCGAGGACTGGGAGTCGCTGGTACCGGGGACACCCGTGAGCGTGACGATCGGCTGGGCCGGCATCTCCGAGGACGGGCCGTTCACGACGGTGGCCGAGGCGTTCGTGGCGGCCGACCACGAGATGCTGCGGGCCAAGGTGATGCCGCAGGCGTCCTGACCGGACGGCGTCCGCCCCGGAAAGCCCGGGAACCCAACGACGGGCCGCCGGCACCCGGCTGGCTCTCTTGTGGAGGGCGCGGGGTGCGACAGCCCGTCGGGCATCAGCGGTCGTACGGGGTCTACCGGGCGTTCCTCCGGCGACCGTTGGCGAGCCAGCGCTCCAGTTCGGCGCGCTCCTGCGCCCGCTGACGGTCGGCGCACACCGCCTGCCAGGCGTTCGCCTGGGCGGTCGGCACGCGGTTCTCACCCAGAACCGAGCGACCAACCAGGTAGATCAGGCCGGCCGTGGCGCCGATGACGGCGCGCGGGGCTGCAGTGATATCGACTGGCGTGTTACGCATCGGCGATGACATGACTGCGGTCCCCCTGCGAGGTCTGATGCCGATTTAAACCGTACTGGACACAATGCTGCCCGGAACCGGTTTCGCTGGTGTGACGGTGGCGTCAATCGCCAGTTGCGACCTGGATCACCACAGCACGACAGACGTCACTGCCTTCTGAAGCAAGCGTTACTTGCGTACCAGCTGGGTTTCACCCGCGAGACGCGCCTGGCGCTCGGCTTCGGTCAGCGCGTCGAGCACGCCGTCCATGTCACCCGCGAGCACCAGGTCGAGGTTGTACGCCGTGTACCCGATCCGGTGGTCGGTAATCCGGTTCTGCGGGAAGTTGTACGTGCGGATCCGCTCCGACCGGTCGACGGTGCGGATCTGCGCCTTGCGGGCGTCCGACGCCGCCGCGGCCGCCTGCTCCTCGGCCAGTTGCGCCAGCTTGGCGCGCAGCATCCGCATCGCCCGGTCCTTGTTCTGCAACTGCGAGCGTTCGTTCTGGCAGGAGACGACGATGCCGGTCGGCAGGTGGGTGATCCGCACGGCCGAGTCGGTGGTGTTGACGCTCTGCCCGCCGGGGCCCGACGAGCGGAACACGTCCACCCGCAGGTCGTTCTGGTCGATCTCGACCTCGGCCTCCTCGGCCTCGGGCGTGACCAGCACACCGGCGGCGCTGGTGTGGATACGCCCCTGCGACTCGGTGACCGGTACCCGCTGCACGCGGTGGACGCCGCCCTCCCACTTCAGGCGCGACCACACGCCGTGCCCGCCCTCGGGTACGCCCTTGGTCTTGATCGCCACGGCGACGTCCTTGTACCCGCCGAGGTCGGACTCCTGCGAGTCGAACACCTCGGTGACCCAGCCGTGCCGCTCGGCGTAGCGCAGGTACATCCGCAGCAGGTCGCCGGCGAACAGGGCGGACTCCTCGCCGCCCTCCCCCGCCTTGATCTCCAGGATCACGTCCTTGGAGTCGTTGGGGTCGCGCGGCATGAGCAGCTCGGCCAGCCGCTCCTCCAGCTCCGGCAGCCGGGCCTCGATCTCGGCCGCCTCGGCGGCGAAGTCGGGGTCGGCCTCGGCCAGCTCGCGCGCGGCGGCCAGGTCGGCCCGGACCTCGGTCAGCTCGTTCGCGGTCTTCGCGATCGGGGTCAGCTCGGCGTACCGACGACCCACCCTGCGCGCCGCGTTCTGGTCGGCGTGGATGGCCGGGTCGGCAAGGCGCTGCTCCAGCTCGGCGTACTCGGCGAGAAGGGATTCCAGACGCTCGCTGTTCATGCTCTTCCTATCTGTGTGCCGGCCCGGTTGACGTCGTGACGATGCGGGAACACGAAGACGGCGCCCGCCCGCGGCCCCGTCGGGGCAGCGCGGTGCGGGCGCCGTCGGCGCAGCTACTTACCGGCCGCCTTGGCCTTGTTGACCTTGGCGTACTTCTGCTGGAACTTCGCGACCCGGCCGGCGGTGTCGAGCACACGCTGCTTGCCGGTGTAGAACGGGTGACACACGTTGCAGGTCTCCACGTGGATCTGGCCGTTCTTCGCGGTGCTACGGGTGGTGAACGTGTTACCGCAGGAGCAGGTGACCTGGGTCACGTCGTACTGCGGGTGAGCGTTGGGCTTCACGTCAGGGAGGTCCTCTCATCTGTGGTCGCCGGGTCGCCGTCTGCACCACCACTCGGGGTGGCTCGGGCGTGAACCGGTACCTGGCCGACGTACCAGTGTGCCATGCCGGTGACGACCGTCGTCCGCGGCCACCCGCGTCACGCACACCGGTCGGTGCAACGCCGCCGGTCACGCCGGCATTCCCCGTGGCCCCACCTCGTGGCCAGACATCGTCAAGGACGGTGCCCGGCCCCGGATCCCCCCGGACCCGCAACGGCCGGATCCACGATGCGGAAGGGGGCGGCCACGCTCGTCGCGTGACCGCCCCCTGTACCGTCCGTCGCTACTCGCCCGGCGTGGACTGGGCGATCTGCATCAGGAACTCGATGTTGGTCCGGGTCTTCTTGAGCCGGTCCAGCAGCAGGTCGAGCGCCTGCTGCGAGTCGAGCGCGTGCAGCACCTTGCGGAGCTTGTGCACGATGGCCATCTCTTCCGGCGCCATCAGGATCTCTTCCTTACGGGTGCTGGACGCGTCGATGTCGACGGCCGGGAACACCCGCTTGTCAGCGATCCTGCGGTCGAGCTTGAGCTCGGCGTTACCCGTGCCCTTGAACTCCTCGAAGATGACCGTGTCACCGGCCGACCCGGTCTCGACCAGCGCGGTCGCGAGAATGGTCAGCGAGCCGCCGTTCTCGATGTTGCGGGCCGCGCCGAGGAAGCGCTTCGGCGGGTACAGCGCGGTGGAGTCGATACCACCCGAGAGGATCCGGCCGCTGACCTTCGCCTCCAGGTTGTACGCCCGGCCCAGCCGGGTGATCGAGTCGAGCAGCACGACCACGTCGTGGCCCAGCTCGACCAGGCGCTTGGCCCGCTCGATCGCCAGCTCGGCGACCATGGTGTGGTCGCCCGGCGGCCGGTCGAACGTCGAGGCGATGACCTCGCCCTTCACCGACCGCTGCATGTCGGTGACCTCTTCGGGACGCTCGTCGACCAGCACCACCATCAGGTGGCACTCCGGGTTGTTGCGCGTGATCGCGTTCGCGATCGCCTGCAGCACCATCGTCTTGCCCGCCTTCGGCGGCGACACGATCAGCGCCCGCTGGCCCTTGCCGATCGGCATGACCAGGTCGATCACGCGGGTGGTCAGGATGTGCGGCTCGGTCTCCAGCCGCAGCCGCTCCTGCGGGTACAGCGGCGTCAGCTTGTAGAACTCCGGCCGACGACGCGCCTCCTCCGGCTCCATCCCGTTGATCGTGTCCAGCCGCACCAGCGGGTTGTACTTGTCGCGGCGCTGCTCGCCGTCGCGGGCCTGGCGCACGGCACCGGTGACCGCGTCACCGCGGCGCAGACCGTACTTCTTGACCTGCGACATCGACACGTACACGTCGTTGGCGCCGGCCAGGTAGCCGGTGGTCCGGATGAAGCCGTAGTTGTCGAGCACGTCGAGAATGCCGGCCACCGGGACGAGCACGTCGTCCTCGCTGGTCTGCGGCTCGCCGCCGCCCTCGCCGCCCCGCTCGCCACGGCCACGCCGCCGATCGCGGAACCGGCTGCGCCGCCCACGGCGGCCGGCGCCGTCACCATCGTCGTCAGCGTCGTCGCGGACGTCGTTGCGACTGTCGTTGCGGACGTTGCCGTCGCCGCGCTCACCACGGTCGTTACGACCGCGCTCACCGCGCTCACCGCGCTCACCACGGTCGTTACGGTCGCCGCGTTCGGCCCGCTCACCGCGTTCGGCCCGCTCACCGCGCTCGGCCCGCTCACCGCGCTCGGCCCGCTCACCGCGCTCGGCCCGCTCACCGCGCTCGGCCCGCTCACCGCGCTCGGCCCGCTCACCGCGTTCGGCCCGCTCACCGCGCTCGGCCCGCTCACCGCGCTCGGCCCGCTCACCGCGCTCGGCCCGCTCGTCGGCCCGGCCGTTGCGGTCACCGCGGCCACCGCGCTCGGCGCGCTCACCGCGCTCGGCGGCGTCGTCGCGACGCTCGGTGCGCTCGGCCGTTTCGGGGCGGGCACTCGCGCCGGCCTGCTCGGTGGTGTCCGCGGCGGTCGCCCGCGACTGCGGCGGACCGGCCGGCCGGCTGGCCCGGCGGGGAGCCCGCTCCTCGGCGTCGGCCGACTCGTCGGCCCGAACCTCGGCCCGCACCGCGGCGCGGGGGGCTTCCGCGCGGGCGGCGACCTCGGCGCGAGCGCCGGACGTCCGGGCGTCGCCGCCCTGCTTTTCCTGAATAGCGGCAACCAGCTCGCCCTTGCGCATGCGGGCGATGCCGGAAATGCCGAGCGACGAGGCCAGACTCTGCAGCTCAGGCAGTAGCATCGCGGACAGCCCGCTGCCGGCGCGCCGACGGCGGGTGGTGCCCGCGCGCTCAGCGTTCTCAGCCACGACCGACGAACGGTCGCCAGAGACGTCCGACGTCACGTCGGTAGTGTCGCTCAATGGATTCCTTCCCTCGATAGGCCGGGACTGCCCGGGTTTGAGGTACGACAGCCGGGGCGGTCCGCGGATACACCCGTTTCGCGTGGGCGTTACGGGGGTCTTTGCAGCCGTGCGGAAACCGGGCCACCGGTGCGGTCAGGCCCCGCCCACCGCAGGCGATCCGTGAAAGCTGCGGTTTGGCGGCCGAGGCTTGAGCAAGGGGTGCCACGGGGTGGTTTGCGGTACGCCGTCCCGCTCGAGATCGCCGCACTTGAAGCGGCTACTAGCTCTAGAGCGTAGTCAACCGGCCCAACCTGCGGCAACAGGGTCCCGCTCGGCGTGTTCAAGGGTACCCGATCTCGTGCCGATCGTCACTATCGCCCCCCTCAGGTCGATCTCAAGAGGGCGGACCTGCCAGCCGGGTTCCGATGGCGGTTCGCCGTAGTCGGTTCCGAACGCCAGCACCGTGGGGCCGGCACCGCTGACCACGGCGGCGATGCCGGCGGCGCGCAGCCGACCCACCAGCGCCGCGCTGGCCGGCGCTCCGCTGGCCCGGTACGGCTGGTGCAGCCGGTCCTCGGTCGCGGGGAACAGCAGTTCGGGAGCGCTGGTCAGGGCGTGCACCAGCAAGGCCGACCGGCCGGCGTTGAACGCCGCGTCGACGTGCGGCACCGACTCCGGCAGCGCCGCCCGGGCGACCTCGGTCAGGCCGCGCTCGGTGGGTACGTACACCACCGGGCGCACACCCGGCGCCGGGTCGACCCGGACCGCCCGCGCCCCGTCGGCCTCCGTCCACGCGATGGTGAACCCGCCGAGCAGGCACGGTGCGACGTTGTCGGGATGGCCTTCCAACCGGGCCGCCAACCGCAGAACCGCCTCGGTCGGCATCCGGACAGCGCCATCCACAACGAGCGCCCGGGCAGCGAGTATTCCCGCGACAATCGCGGCCGAGGACGAGCCCATGCCGCGCGCCTGCGGAATGCGGTTGTGGCAGCGCAGTTCCAGGCCGGCCGGGTGCTCACCCAGCTCGTCGAAGGCGGTCGTCATCGCGCGTACGACCAGGTGGCTGGCGTCGGTCGGCAGGACGCCCTCGCCCTCGCCGGTCACCGCCACGCTGACCCCGCCCGTGGTGACCCGCGCCGCCACGTCGTCATGACACCCGAGCGCGAGCCCGAGCGCGTCGAAGCCCGGCCCCAGATTTGCACTGGTCGCGGGGGCCCGTACCCATACCGGGTCGGTCAGGAACGCCATGCGGCACATGCTAGGCAACCGACCCGATGATGGTGTTCAGCGACCCGGCCCAGACTCGCCGGTGTGCTCGAATCCTCAGCGCGGGACCTCGACCCCGTCATCCCGGCCAGTCGCCCAGGAACGTCACACCTACATCGGCCGAACAGTCAGCCCGATCAAACCGATCGACGTACGACCATGGACTATAGGACCGAACTGGCCGGCGTCCCCACCCGGCGCAGGAGCCGCCGGGTGACCAGGCGCCAGCCGACCGCGTACCCGAGCGTGACCGCACCGCAGCAGGCCACCAGTACCCGGGTGGCGACGTGGTCGACGGAGACGCTCACGGACAGTTGGCTCACCGTGACCGCGATGGTCGCGATCATGACGTCCGTGGCGAAGACCCGGCCGCGCAGCGCGTCGGGTACCTGCGTCTGCAGGGCGAAACCGGTCATCGCCCAGTTGCCGCCACCGCCGACGTGCGCGACCACGACGAGCACCACGACCAGCCAGAACCACGGCGTCACCGCCGCCGCGAGGTACGCCGCCCCGTAGGTGGCCATGGAGAGCGCGATACCCGGCATCAGCCAGGACCGGTGCGCCAGGACCCGGCGTAGCAGCAGCGGCCCGATCAGCACCCCCAGCCCACGCGCGGCGAACAGCACACCGGTCCCGGCCGGGCCGACCGCGAACACGGCCGTGGCGAGCAGCGGGAACGTCGTCAGGACGCCGTTGCCCAGGCCCACCGCGGACTTGACCGTGACCAGCGCCGCGACCTGCGGCCGGGACCGGATGTAGCGCAGCGCCTGCCCGATGGCGGCGAACGTGCGTACCGGCGCAGGCGCGGTGCCGGCCTGCATCGGCCGGCGGATCGACCACACCACCGCCGTCGCCGACGCCAGGCAGACGGCGGTGACGACGAAACACGCGTACGGACTGACCCGCGCGGCGAGCACCCCACCCAGCGAGGCGGCGACGACGGTCATCGTGCCCCACGCGGAGCCGGCGACCGCGTTGGCGGCGCCGAGGTCGTTCGCGTCGACGAGGTTGGGCAACGCCGCCGACGCGGCCGGGGTGTAGAACGCCTTCGCCACTGCGAGGGCGGCCACGGCGACCGGCGCGACCCAGGCCGTACCGGGCGTGCGCACCAGCAGCAGCGCCAGGACGGCGAGCACCCCGGCGGCGTTGGTCGCGACCATGATGTACCGGCGGTCCAGCCGGTCGGCGACCGTACCGGCGAACGGCAGCAGCAGCGCCTGGATGCCGGTGTCGACGGCGAGGACCAGCCCGCCCCACAGCCCGCTACCGGTCAGCCGGGGCAGCAGCACCAGCAGCGGGACCATGACGAACCAGTCGCCGCCGAACATGACCAGTTCGGCGGCGACCAGGCGGCGGAAGTCCCGGTTGCGGCGCAGGACCGACAGGATCAAGCGAGGCCGAGCTCCCGGGCCGCCGCGAGCGCGTCCGCCGGAATGGTGGTCGGCGAGGGCGCGGTGGAGATCGCCCACTCCGGGTCCTTGAGGCCGTGGCCGGTGACCGTGCAGACGATCGTGGAGCCACGCGGTACCAGGCCGGCCTCGGCCGACTGGAGCAGCCCGGCGACGCTCGCCGCGCTCCCCAGCTCGACGAAGACGCCGACCTTGCGGGCCAGCAGCCGGTACGCGTTGAGGATGTCCCGGTCGCTGACGGCGTGGATGAGGCCGCCGGACTCGTCCCGCGCGTCGACCGCCCTGGTCCACGAGGCCGGGTTGCCGATCCGGATCGCGGTGGCGATCGTCTCCGGGTTATGCACGACGGAGCCGCGCACGATCGGCGCCGCGCCGGAGGCCTGGAAGCCGTACATCTTCGGCTTGCGGGTCGCCTCGCCGAAGGCGAACGCCTCGTTGTAGCCCATCCAGTACGCCGTGATGTTGCCGGCGTTGCCGACCGGCAGGCAGTGGATGTCGGGAGCGTCGCCGAGCGCCTCGACGATCTCGAACGACGCCGTCTTCTGCCCCTCCAACCGGTCCGGGTTGACCGAGTTGACCAGGGCCACCGGGTAGTCGATGGAGAGCTTGGACGCCAGCGCCAGGCAGTCGTCGAAGTTGCCGTTGACCTGGAGCAGCCGGGCGCCGTGCACCAGGGCCTGGGCCAGCTTGCCCATCGCGATCTTGCCAGTCGGCACGAGGACGGCGCAGGTCAGGCCGGCGCGGGCCGCGTACGCCGCCGCCGACGCCGACGTGTTACCGGTCGAGGCGCAGATGACCGCCTTCGCGCCGGACTCGACGGCCTTGGACACGGCCATCGTCATGCCCCGGTCCTTGAACGAACCGGTCGGATTGGCGCCCTCGACCTTGAGGTACACGTCGCAGTCGAGTCGCCCGGACAGCTCAGGCGCCGGTACCAGCGGCGTGTTGCCCTCCAGCAGGGTCACCACCGGGGTGGACTCGGTCACCGGCAGGCGGTCGCGGTACCGCTCGATCAATCCGCGCCACATGGCTACTCCCCTTCGACGCGCAGGACGCTGGCCACGGACCTGACGATGTCCAGCGTGCGCAGTTCGGCGACCGTGGCGGCCAGCGCCGCGTCCGGTGCCCGGTGCGTGACGATCACGAGGACGGCTTCGTTGCCGCGCCCCGACTGGTTGACGGTGGCAATACTGACGCCGTGCTTGGCGAACACGCCGGCGACGGCCGCCAGCACACCGGCACGGTCGGCCACGTCGAGGCTGATGTGGTAGCGGGTGACCGCCTCACCGATCGGACGGATGCGCAGGTCGGCGTAGGCGGACTCGCTGGGCGCGCGCACCCCGGCGAGGCGGTTGCGGGCGACCGCGACGATGTCGCCGAGCACCGCGCTCGCGGTGGGTGCCCCGCCGGCGCCCCGACCGTAGAACATCAGCTGGCCCGCGGCCTCGGCCTCGACGAAGACCGCGTTGAAGGCGTCGCCCACGCCGGCCAGCGGGTGGCTGCGCGGGATCATCGCCGGGTGCACCCGCACGCTCACACCGTCGAACGGACGGCCGTCCGCGCCGCTGCCGGCCTCGCTCCGCTCGGCGATGCACAGCAGCTTGATCGTGCAGCCCATCGCCCTCGCGCCGGCCATGTCGGCGGCGGTCACCTCGGTGATCCCCTCGCGGTGCACGTCCGCCGCCCGTACCCGGGTGTGGAACGCCAGCGACGCGAGGATCGCGGCCTTGGCGCCGGCGTCGAAGCCCTCCACGTCGGCGGTGGGGTCGGCCTCGGCGTACCCGAGGGCGGTCGCCTCGTCGAGCGCCTCGGAGAACCCGGCACCGGTCGCGTCCATCGACGACAGGATGAAGTTGGTGGTGCCGTTGACGATGCCGGTGACCCGGGTGATGCGGTCGCCGTGCAGCGACTCGCGCAGCGGCCGCAGCAGCGGGATGGCGCCGGCGACGGACGCCTCGTAGTACAGGTCGGCGTGCCCCTCCATGGCCGCGTCGTGCAGCGCCGGGCCGTCCTCGGCCAGCAGGGCCTTGTTGGCGGTCACGACGCTCTTGCCCCGCCGCAGCGCCTCGACCAGCCAGGTACGCGCCGGCTCGATCCCGCCGACGACCTCGACGACCACGTCCACGTCCTCGCGCTTGACCAGGTCCAGCGCGTCGGTCGTGAACAGGGCCGGGTCGACCGGCAGGTCACCGCGGTCGCGCGCGGGCCGGCGCACGGCGATGCCGGCCAGCTCCAGCGGCGCACCGACCCGGGCGGTCAGGTCGGCGGCCTGGTCATGCAGTAGACGCACCACTTCGGTACCGACGGTGCCGCAGCCGAGTAGCGCAATCCGGACCGGATTCATGCTCACCCCATGTCCAACGCGAGAAGGTCGTCCTCGGTCTCCCGGCGGACGACCACGCGGGCGGCGCCGTCGGCGACGGCCACCACCGGGGGCCGCGGCACGTGGTTGTAGTTGCTCGCCATGCTGCGGCAGTACGCACCCGTGCCCGGTACGGCGAGAAGATCTCCCGGCCGCACGTCCGCGGGCAGGAATTCATCCTTCACGACGATGTCCCCTGCCTCGCAATGTTTTCCCACCACCCGGGCGAGCATCGGCCCGGCGTCCGACGCCCGGCCGGCGATCGTGGCGGAGTAGGACGCGTCGTACAGCGCGGTGCGGATGTTGTCGCTCATGCCCCCGTCGACGCTGACGTAACTGCGGATACCGTCGACGTCCTTGACGGTGCCCACCTCGTAGAGCGTGAACATCGCCGGACCGGCGATCGCCCGGCCGGGCTCGATCGACAACCGCGGCACGGCCAGCCGCGCCAGCTCGCACTCGTCCTCGACGATCTTGCCGAGGCGCTTGGCCAGCTCCCCCGGGGCGGCCGGGTCGTCCTGGCTGGTGTACGCGATGCCGAAGCCGCCACCCAGGTCAAGCTCGGGCAGCTCGACGCCGCGCGCGTCGCGGATCTGTGCCGAAAGGCCCAGCACCCGCCGCGCCGACACCTCGAACCCGCCGGTGTCGAAGATCTGCGAGCCGATGTGCGAGTGCAGACCGCGCAGCTCCAGCACGTCCTCGTCGAGGATCTTCAGCGCGGCGGCGAGCGCCGCGCCACCGGCGAGCGAGAAGCCGAACTTCTGGTCCTCGTGCGCGGTCGCGATGTACTCGTGGGTGTGCGCCTCGACGCCCACGGTCACCCGGATCAACACCTGCGGACGGGCGCCGCGCTCGCGCGCGACGGCGGTCAACCGTTCGATCTCGTGGAACGAGTCGACGATGATCCGCCCGACCCCGGCGTCGACCGCCCGGGTCAGCTCGGCGGCCGACTTGTTGTTGCCGTGGAAGCCCAGGCGCTCGGGCGGCATACCGGCGGCGAGCGCCACCGCCAGCTCACCGCCGGAGCAGACGTCCAGGAAGAGCCCCTCCTCGGCGATCACGCGCACCACCGCGCGGCACAGGAACGCCTTGCCGGCGTAGTAGACGTCACAGTCTCCGAACGCCGCGACGAAGTCCCGGCAGCGGGCGCGGAAGTCGGCCTCGTCCAGCACGTACGCCGGGGTGCCGTACTCCTTGGCGATCTCCCGTACGTCGAGGCCGCCCACCGTCAGGGCGCCGGCCTCGCCGCGGGTCACCGTCCGCGGCCACAGCTGCGGCAGGAGGGCGTTGACGTCGTCGGGGGTACGCAGCCAGGCCGGGCCGCGGTGTCCGATGTCGGCGTGGAGTGCTCCCGCCTCGTGTGCGCGCATTCGTCCTTACATCCGTTCCGGGGCGGAGACGCCCAGCAGGTCGAGCCCGTTGGCGAAGACGACCCGGGCCGCCTCGACCAACCAGAGCCGGGCCCTCGTCAGGTCGGTCGCCTCCTCGTCGCCCTGAGGCAGAACCCGGCACGAGTCGTAGAACTTGTGGTACGCCGGCGCCAGCGTCTCCTCCAGGTAGCGGGCCACCCGGTGCGGCTCCCGCAGCTCGGCGGCGGCCGTCACGATCCCCGGGAACTCGCCGAGCGCCTTGAGCAGTTCGTTCTCCTTCTCGTGGCTGAGCAATGACGGATCGTAGTCGTCGCCGCGCGTAATGCCCAAGTCGGCCGCGTGACGCAGCAGGCTGGCGATCCGGGCGTGCGCGTACTGCACGTAGAAGACCGGGTTGTCGTTGCTGCGCCGGGTCCACAGCTCGATGTCGATGTCGATCGGCGAGTCGACCGAGTACCGCGCCAGCGCGTACCGGGCGGCGTCCACGCCGATCGCGTCGACCAGATCCTCGATCGTCACCACCGTGCCGGCGCGCTTGCTCATCCGGACCGGCTGGCCCTCCCGGACCAGGTTGACCATCTGGCCGATCAGGATCTCCAGGTTGCGCTCGGGGTCGTCACCGAAGCACGCCGACATGGCCTTCATCCGGCCGATGTAGCCGTGGTGGTCGGCGCCCAGCATGATCACGACCCGCTCGAAGCCGCGCTCGCGCTTGTCCAGGTAGTACGCGCAGTCGGCGGCGAAGTACGTCCAGGCGCCGTCGGACTTGCGCAGCACCCGGTCCTTGTCGTCGCCGAAGTCGGTGGTGCGCAGCCAGGTCGCGCCCTCGGCGTCGTACACGTGGCCCTGCTCGCGCAGCCGGGCCAGTGCCGCGTCCAGCTCACCGCGCTCGTGCAGGTCCTTCTCGTTGAAGTACCGGTCGAAGTGCACGCCGAACTGCGCCAACGACTCCTTGATCTCGTCGAACATCAGGGCGATGCCCTCGACCCGGAAGATCTCCTGCGGGTCGGGCGCGCTCAGCGCGTCGGGCCGCTTGGCCAGCACGGCCTGGGCGATGTCGGTGATGTACCCGCCGCCGTAGCCGTCCTCCGGCGTCGGCTCCCCCTTCGCGGCAGCCAGCAGCGAGTTGGCGAACCGGTCGATCTGCGCACCGGCGTCGTTGAAGTAGTACTCGGTGCCGACCTCCGCGCCGACGGAGCGCAGCAGCCGGCTCAGCGCGTCACCGACGGCCGCCCAGCGCACCCCGCCGATGTGGATCGGACCGGTCGGGTTGGCCGACACGAACTCCAGGTTGATTTTCTCTCCGGCCAGGGTGGCGGTGCGCCCGTAGTCGCGGCCGGCCTCGACCACGAGGCGGGCCAGCCGGCCGGCGGCGGCCGGGTCGAGCCGGACGTTGAGGAAGCCCGGGCCGGCGACCTCGACGGCCTTGACGCCGTCGACGCGCTCGAGCCGCGCGGCAAGGGCGACGGCCAGCTCACGGGGGTTGGCGCCGACCTTCTTGGCGATCTGCAGGACGAGCGCGGAGGCGTAGTCGCCGTGCTCGGGGTTGCGGGGTCGCTCGACGCTGGTCGTCGCGGGGAGCACGGACGCGTCGAGGCCGCGTTCGGTCAGGACGGAGCGGGCGGCGTCGAGGATGGCGGCAGCAAGGTCGGCGGGAGTCACCGAGTAATGCTATCGAGGGTAGACTCCTCAATCTGGTGGCGACCCGATGTGCTGGTCACAATGCGGGATGTCGCCGTGCCCCGGGTCCGATTTCCTGAATATCCCCCCACCTGACGAGGCCCCATGAGCATGAGTACGCAGCACGGCGGCGGGACGCGCCGACCGTCGAGCACGAAGCCCGGCGGAAAGCCGAAGGACGGCCCGGCGGACAAGGCCGGCGAGAAGACGGGTGACAAGGCGGGCGCCAAGCCCGGGGCGGGCGCCAAGCCCGGGGCGGCAGCCAGCGGCGCCGGCGCTGCCAAGAACACCGGCGCCGCCAAGAAGGGTGCGCGGCCGGCCGCGGGCGGCAAGGGCGGCGGCCGCCGGCCGGTCACCCCGGTGAAGGTCAATCAGGGTCGCAACTGGGGACCGATCGCCATGTTCAGCGCGGTCGGCCTGATCGCGGCCGGCATCATCGGCTTCGGTGGCTACCAGGTCTACCAGAACGGCATGAGCTGGGAAGACCGGGCCGCCAAGATCAGCGGCATCCAGAACTACCGCAAGTCGAACCCGAAGATGCTGGAGTACCAGCAGCACCAGCCGGGGAAGATCAACTACCCGATGGCACCGCCGGTCGGTGGCGTGCACAACGACAACTGGCAACGCTGCCTCGGCGACGTGTACACCGCGCCGATCGCGAACGAGCACGCCGTCCACAGCATGGAGCACGGCGCGATCTGGATCACGTACCGTCCCGACCTGCCCAAGGCCGAGGTCGACCAGCTCGCCAAGAAGGTCAAGGGCCACGACTACACGCTGATGAGCCCGTACGAGGGCCAGGACAAGCCGATCTCGGTGCAGACCTGGGGCTACCAGCTCAAGGTCGACAAGGCCGACGACCCGCGCATCGACCAGTTCGTCAAGGCGCTGCGCGAGATCTCCGCCAAGGAGCCGGGCGCGACCTGCTCCTCGGGTGCGTACATCACCGAGACCGGGACCACCCCGCGTGACCTGCAGCCCGACACGTCCGGCGGCCAGGCCGGCATGCCGGGCGGCACCGGCTGATGCCGGCGATCCTGCCGTCGTCGCGGCGGGTCCGGCTGCTCCTCGCCGGGCTCGCCGCGGTGGTGGCGCTGGTCCTGGCGTACGCCGGGGGCGTGGCCTCGGCCGGGCTGTACGGCCCGGGCGAGAACTCCCCCGAGGCCGGCTTCGTCCGCGACATGTCCCTGCACCACGGCCAGGCCGTCGAGATGGGGATGCTGGCCTACCGGAAGGCCACCGATCCGGAGGTCCGCCAGGAGGGGTACGACATCGCCCTCACCCAGGAGAACCAGCGCGGCATGATGAAGGCCTGGCTGGACAAGTGGCACGTCCACCGCAGCTCCGACCAGCCGCCGATGTCCTGGATGCCGGGCGGCGAGAAGGAGATGACCCCCGACGGCCGCATGCCCGGCATGGCCTCCGACGAGGAGCTGACGAAGCTCAACACGGTCACCGGCAAGGACTTCGACATCCTCTTCTGCCAGTTGATGATCCGCCACCACCTCGGCGGCATCCACATGGCCGACGCCGTCCTCAAGCAGAGCAAGAACCCCGACGTGGTCGGGCTGGCCGACTTGATGAAATCCGGCCAGCAGAACGAGATCACGATCTTCAACAGCATCCTGGCCCGGTTGGGCGCGAAGCCCCTCCAGTAGGGCCCGTACGGACGACGGCGGGTCGGTACCGGGTTAGCCCGGTACCGACCCGCCGTCGTCTTGCGTCTACCGTCCGCCGCACGGCGCCACCCCCGGTCGCCTCGTCTACCGTGTGGCCCCGCGTGACAGGCGGCGTCATCTGTCACGGGCTGGCTACCTCCGGTCCAGCCCCGCCGCGCCGGCGCCCCTGGGTGCCTCCTCCGGCCGGCCCGCGGCCTGGAACTCGGATCGCCGGGTAGCCCGGCTCGCGGCGGTCCCGGGCGGCGGCAGGTACGCGAGCGCGGACAGGGCCGCGTTCGCGCCACTGACGGCCGCGACCGCCGCGATGCGGTAGCTCGTCATGGTTGCCTCCCGGGAGCACGTTGGTTGCAAATGCAGATCCTGCCGGCCCTGGAGGCGTGAACAAGTCCCCTGAACAGGCACTATTCCCGGCCGACCACCGTTCGGAGCCGGACATAACGGGCAGCGTGTGACGCGCCGCCAACCGCCGCGCGGAACGCGATCCGTCTCTGCTACTCTTCTCTGGTCGCAAGGGCCCCCGTAGCTCAGGGGATAGAGCACCGCCCTCCGGAGGCGGGTGCGCAGGTTCGAATCCTGCCGGGGGCACCAGATAGATGGGCACGGTCGTCAAGATCACGAACGTTGGTGATCGAGGCGGCCGTTTCGCTTTGCGTCGATCGTGAGGCTGCGGGGCGGCGCCGGTCGGGTGGTGCCCGATGAGCGCCACGAATCGGGTGATCGTCGGCGCGGCCGGAACGACGGTGATCGGGCTGGCCGGAGTCGCCGGGGCAATTTCGCACTCACACATGGCGGAGTTGGCGCGGCTGCACGGCGAGGTCGGGTGGCGGGCGCACGCGTTCCGGTGTCGGTCGACGGGATCGAGATCGTGGCATCACTGGTGCTGTTGGCGCATCGCCGGGCCGGTGCGCGGGCGGGTCGGCTGCCGTGGGCGGCGCTGGCGGCCGGGACGGCGGCGAACGTAGCGGTCGGCGGGGCGGATCCGGTCGGGCGGCTGGTGGCCGACTGGCCGGCAGTGGCGTTGCTCGTGTCAATCAAGCTGCTGTCCGGACTGCCGGATGCCGCTCCATCGGGGACCGCCATGGGCGGCACTTCCCGGGATGAGACCGCTGGTCCGGGATCACTTGGTCCCGTTGGGTCGGTCCCCGACGTTGGGACCGGGTCGGGACCGGACCAGCAAGACCGGTGAACCGGGACGGCGATGGGCGCGACGGGACCGTCGGGACCGAGCAGTCCGTGAGCCGGTCCCGGACCGGGACTGATCTGGCGGGTTTGGAGGCTGCCGCGCGGCTGGTCCGGGACCGATTGATCGCCGAGGGATCTCCGGTGAACCGGAGGAACCTGGCGGTGGGGCTGCGAGCCGGTGGTCACCGGGTCCGCAACGATCGGCTCGGTCACTTCCTCCACGTCGTCGCCGGCGAGGTGGATACGCGGTCTGCGCCTACCGACGAGAGTCGGCGTCGGCTCCAGCAGGCGGTGCCGCCGATGCGTAACTGTCAGCGGTGTGCCGCCTCGCCGCGGGCGATCCTGTCGGCGCCGTCGGCCACCGCGGTGGATCTCTCCGGCGGCGCGGTGTCTGTTACCAACTGGTCATCAGTGACAGCGGCGGCCGGCGTGACAGCCTGTGGACCCGCCGCAGCTCACAACGACAAGGTGATCGTGGACATGTTGCGATCCTCGCCCGGTCCGTAAACCGGGCGCAGCGGTTCATGACCAGTACAAACTTGCCCTATCAGACTACAAGCGGATGCACACCGAGTACCCCTTGTTCCTTTGGCACCGCTTCGCCGCCTCGGAACCTGCCGCAAAAGCCGGCGAGCTAAGGGTTCCTAGATCACCAAGCCTGCATAAACCTATGGTGCGGTGGGCGACCTGCGGGACGG
This sequence comes from Planosporangium spinosum, assembly GCF_049999945.1. NCBI lineage: Bacteria > Bacillati > Actinomycetota > Actinomycetes > Micromonosporales > Micromonosporaceae > Planosporangium > Planosporangium spinosum. The sequence goes on from NZ_JBLYUB010000026.1 coordinate 82,882, forward strand.
CCATCAGGGTGTGCTGCCCGGGGTGGCACCTCCTCTGACGGTACGGGGAGGATGTCCGCGTGGTGGTGGACGAGCCCGGACATGACGACCCACCGTCAGGCGCCGGTACGGCGTCCGGTGGGCCCGTTGCCGCGCGGCTGGTGGCGGCGGCCCGGGACGGCGACCCGCTCGCCTTCGGTGCCCTTGTCGATCCGCTGCGCGGGGAGCTGCACGCGCACTGTTACCGCATGCTGGGGTCCGTCCACGACGCCGACGACGCCGTCCAGGAGACGCTGGTACGGGCCTGGCGGGGCCTGGACCGGTTCGAAGACCGCGGGTCGATCCGGCCGTGGCTGTACCGGATCGCGACCAACCGGTGCCTGACGCTGATCGAGCGCCGGGGCCGCCGGGAACTCCCGACCGACCTGAGCCCGGCTGCGGCGCCGCCGGCCGAGACAGCGTGGGTCGAACCGTACCCGGACGACCGGCTGGGCTGGACGCGGGAGCTGAGCCCCGAGGCGCGCGTACTGGCGCGCGAGCGCGTAGAGCTTGCTTTCGTCGCCGCGTTGCAGCACCTGTCCGGTCCGCAGCGCGCCGTGTTGCTGCTGCGGGAGGTCCTCGGGTTCACCGCCCGGGAGGTCGCCGACCTGCTGGGTACCACGGTTACGGGAGTCAACAGCGCCCTGCAACGGGCCCGCCGGGTGATCGACGCGGCGTTACCCGCGGAGAGCCAGCAGGCGACGCTGCGCTCCCTGGGCGACCGGGCGGTGCGGGACCTGGCGCAGCGGTACGCCGCCGCGTGGGAGGCCGGCGACGTCGAGGCGATCGTGGCGATGCTGGCTGAGGACGCCCGGTACTCCATGCCGCCACTGCCGGTCTGGTACTCCGGCCGCGCGGACATCCGCGGGTTCCTCCTCGCGGCGCCGCTGGCACGGCGGTGGCGGTTCCTGCCGGCGCGGGCGAACGGGCAGGTGGCCTTCGGCACGTACCGGTGGGACGGGGCCGAGGCGGCCTACGTCGCGGCCGGGCTGGACCTGCTGGCCCTGCGCGGTACCCGCATCGTCGAGGTGGTCTCGTTCCTGACGGCGGACCTGACGGCGTTCGGGCTGCCCGACAGGGTCATGGGCTGATTCGACGCGCGCGATGAGTCCACGCCGTCGCGGGGGTTGTAGTCGTGACAGCTGCCACGTACCCGAAGGAGGCACTCCGTGCGACCCCCGCACCCCACGACCCCGCCGAGCGGACCGCAGCCGGGCGGACCGCAGCCGGGCGGCGCGGCGACGGCCGGCGACGAAGCGTCGATCAGGGATCTCATCGAGCGCTGGGCGAACGCCGTGCACACCGGTGACCTCGACGGCGTCCTGGCCGACCACGCGGACGACATCGTGATGTTCGACGTACCGCCACCGCACGAGGGCGTACGCGGGATCGACGCGTACCGCGAGGCCTGGCCGCCGTTCCTGCGCTGGCAGGCACAGGGCGCCCGGTTCGAGATCACCTCACTGGAGGTGACCGCGGGCGGCGACGTCGCGTTCGCGTACGCCCTGCTGCGTTGCGGCGCCCCACAGGACCTGGCGCGCGACCCGGACATCCGGCTGCGCCTGACCCTCGGCCTGCGCAAGGAGGGCGGTCGCTGGGTCGTCGCGCACGAGCACCACTCGTTCGCCGAGGCCCACGACCACACCGACGCCCGCGACCACACCGACGCCCGCGACCACACCGACCCGCGCGACCCGGCCGACGCCCACGACCCCGATACCGGCGACGAGGCGGCCGCACGGGAGGTGCGTGCGCTGCACCAATACTGGTTCGACCGTACCGCCGCCAAGGACCTCGACGCGCTGATGGCGCACATCGCCACCGACGTCGTCTCCTACGAGCACGAAGAGCCCCTGGAGTACCTCGGCGTGGACAGCGTCCGCGAGGTCTGCGCGCGCGGCCTCGACGCCGGCGACGCCACGGCGACCTGGCAGGTACCGGACCTGACGGTCCTCGCCCGAGGGGACCTCGCCGTCGCCTGGGGACTCAACCGGATGGGCGTCGAGCACCCGGACGGCAGGATCGAGGAGTACTGGTCGCGCGGGACCCGGGTGTTCCGGAAGGTCGGTGGCGCGTGGTCGATGATCCACCAGCACCTGTCGTACCCGGTCGATCCCGGTACCGGGCAGGCCAGGACGGACCTGCGTCCCCGGTGAGGATGCTCACGCGCGGCGCCGACGGCGACCGTACGCGCCGGAACACGACGAGAATCCGACCACGACAGTGCGCGACGACCGAGGGAGAGCGGACGCTGACATGACGGACTACGGCCACGACCTGCTCTTCGGTAGCTTCCTCACCCCGGCCGCGCAGCAGCCCGGCCTGGCCGTGGCGCTCGCGCAGCGGTCCGAGCGGGCGGACCTCGACCTCGCCACGTTCCAGGACCACCCGTACCAGCCGGGCTTCCTCGACACCTGGACCCTGCTGTCCTACGTCGCCGCCGCGACCAGCCGCATCCGGCTGAGCGGCAACGTACTGAACCTGCCGCTGCGGCAGCCGGTCGTCCTGGCCCGCAGCGCAGCCAGCCTGGACCTGCTCAGCGGTGGACGGGTCGAGCTGGGCCTCGGCGCGGGCGCGTTCTGGGACGCCATCGAGGCGACCGGCGGCCGCCGCCTGACCGCCGGGCAGGCTGTCGACGCCCTGGACGAGGCCATCCGGATCATCCGCGAGGTCTGGGCGGCCGACCGGCGTGGCGGGGTACGCGTGGCCGGCGAGCACTACCGCGTCGTCGGGGCCAAGCGCGGACCGGCCCCGGCGCACGACATCGGCATCTGGGTCGGCGCCTACAAGCCCCGCATGCTGCGGCTGGTCGGCCGTAGCGCGGACGGCTGGCTGCCCAGCCTCCCGTACCTGCCGGGCGGTGTACGCGACCTGGCCGACCTCAACGCCCACATCGACGAGGCCGCGACGGCGGCCGGGCGCGAGCCCGCATCGGTACGCCGCCTGCTCAACATCTCCGGCCGGTTCACCAGCGCGAGCGCCGGCCTGCTGACCGGGCCGCCCAAGCAGTGGGTGGAGGAGCTGGCCGGCATCGCGCTGGAGTACGGCATCTCCGGTTTCATCCTGATGGCCGACGACCCGTCGGTGATCGAGCCCTTCGGCCAGGAGGTCGCGCCCGCGGTACGGGAACTCGTCGCGGCCGAGCGCGCCACGCCCGGCCAGCGGCGGGAAACCGCGGCGGCCCAACCGACGCCCGCGGCGGCGCACCCGGAGCACCCGGCGCCCCGGCCGGAACCGGTCGTGGCCGGCGGCTCACCGGCGCTCGCCGTCTCCCCCACCCCGCCGCCCGCCGCGCGGCTCAGCGACCGCCGGCTGTGGGACGAGAGCACCCGACCGGTGGCCCCGCCCGCCCCGGCCGGGCAGGTGTACACCGACCGCGCCCGGGCCGTCGGTCAGCACCTCGTGGACGTGCACGACCACCTGCGCCAGGAGCTCGCCCAGATCCGGGACGTCCTCGCGCAGGTCAAGGACGGCACCGTGTCGGCGGGTGCGGCGCGGGGCGTGCTCAACCAGATGACCATGCGGCAGAACAACTGGACCCTCGGCGCGTACTGCGCCGCCTACTGCACCGCGCTCACCCAGCACCACGGCATCGAGGATTCCTCGATCTTCCCGCACCTGCGCCGCGCCGACGCCGGCCTGGTACCGGTCATCGACCGCCTGGAGCAGGAGCACGTCATCATCCACGAGGTCGTCGAAGGCGTCGACCGCGCGCTGGTCAACCTCATGCGCGACCCCGGCGACTTCCGTGAACTGCAGGAGGCCGTCGACATCCTCACCGACACCCTGCTGTCGCACCTGTCCTACGAGGAGCACCAGATCGTCGAGCCCCTCGCCCGGTACGGTTTCTACGCCGGGCAGGTGTAGTCACCCGGGTACGACCACCGCGGTGCGGACCGGCTCAGGATCGCCGTCGACGGGCTGACCGCCCACACCCCGGCCAGTTCGTCGGCGATCGTGGCGGTCAGTTCCGGTACGTCCACGGCGGCCGAGTCGTGCATCGCCTCGACCACGACCAGGACGGTGCTCGTCGAGTCCCGTACCGCCGAGTGGCCGCTCTGCCGGTTCGTCCACCGTCGACTGTGCGCCCGCCCGGCGCCGTCGGCGAAGATCACTTCGCGTCGGTCGGGGTGCTCGTGCTCTCCCGAGAAGGTCAGGTAGTCCTCGGTACCGTCGGCGTGCCGGACCTCCAGGTACCCGGAGATCCTGGCGGCGTCGAACACCCCGACCGGGATGGCGGCCGCGAGCGAGACCGCGTTGCACAGGTCGATCACCGGGTGGATCCGGGGCAGTGCCCGCTCCTTCGCGAAGCGCCGCAGCAGCGCCTCCGACGCGCACCGGTACTGCGTGGGCTTGAGGCCCATCCGAGAGAAGGTACGCCGCCACGCCTGTATCTCGGGCAGGTCGGACACCGCGCTCGCGGCGAGCCGGGCCTCGGCGACGGCGGCGTGCCCGGCCACCCTGGAGTCGACCGGGGCGTGCGCGTCGACCCCGGCGGCGAAGACGACACCGGCGACGAGACCCGGGTGTTCGGTCCAGATGTCCGGCGAATGCTGGAAGTACATGGGCGATCCTCGATCGTGACGTGCGGTTGTCGGGTCGGCGTGCGACTGTCGGGTCACCGGCCGGCAGCTGGTCACCGGCCGGTGAGGACGAGGGCGGCGGCGAGCGCGGCGAAGGAGCCGGCGAAGGCCCGGCGCAGCCAGGCCAGCACCCGCGGCCGTGCGATCACATACCTCCTGACCGATCCGGCGAAGATGCCGTACGCGGCGAAGACCACGAAGGTCAGCAGCATGAAGACCGCGCTCAGCAGCACCATCCGGGTGAGCGGGTCCGCCTGGCCGCCGGGCACGAACTGCGGCAGGAAGGCGACGAAGAAGATGGTCGGCTTCGGGTTGAATACGCCGCTCAGCACCCCGGAGACGACGGTCCTGGCCGCCGGGCGAGGGGCGTCCTCCCCCGCCACCACGACGGGCCGGGCGTCGGTGAGCGTGGCCCAGGCCAGGTGGAGCAGGTACACCGCGCCCGCGACCTTCAGCACCTGGAACGCCACCGTGCCGGTACGCAGCAGGGCCGCGAGACCGACGATCGTCGCGGCGATGTGCGGTACGAGACCGAGGGTGCATCCGGCCGCCGCGACCACGCCCGCCCGGCCGCCGTGGGTCAGCCCGGTCGACAGCGTGTAGACCACACCCGGGCCGGGCGTGACGATCACGACGAGCGCGGTCACCAGGAACGCGATACTCACGGCGGGTCTCCTCGCGGGCAGGCCGGCGGCGGGCCGCTGCCCACCGCACTGCGGCGCGTCACCGCCCCCGCGCGGCGGCGCGCCTCGGCGACGGGAGCGGCCCGCGTGCCGGGTTGACGCCTCCACTCTGCTGCCACAATGGTCCGATGAGGAGGGCCAAACACAGTCCGAACGACAGGTCCATAACCTCCGGAGCCGACGTCCCAGGAACCGGAGCCGACGTCCCGGCAACCGGGGCCGACGTCCCGGGAACCGGGTCGGATTTCCTGCAGCTCGACATCGCCGCTGCCCCGGCCGGCGGGCGCGCCGACTGGCTCGCCGACCGGCTCCGGCGCGCGATCTCGGACGGCCGGGTGCCCGTGGGTGGCAGGCTTCCGGCGAGCCGGGTACTGGCCGCGGAGCTGGGCGTGTCCCGCGGCGTCGTCACCGAGGCGTACCAGCGCCTCGTCGAGGACGGCCACGTCGCCGGGCGGGGACGGGCCGGTACGGTCGTCGTCGCCGCTCCCCTGGTCGCACCCGCTCCCGCGCGGTCACCCGCACCCGCTCCCGCGCGGTCACCCGCACCCGCTCCCGCCTGGTCACCCGCACCCGCCGGCCCGCCGCCTGCGGCGACGCTGTTCGCCGCCGATCCCGGCACGGACGTCTTCGACTCGCTGCGGGCGGCCCCGGCCCGGGTCGACCTGTCCCCCGGCGTACCCGACCTCGCCGCCTTCCCGCGAGCGGCGTGGCTGCGCGCGGAGCGCGCCGTCCTCGGCGCCCTCGCGTCGAGGGACTTCGGGTACGGCGACCCGACGGGAACCCCCGCCCTGCGCCGTGCCGTCGCCACGTGGCTGGCCCGTACCCGGGGCATCCGGGTGGACCCGCGCGAGGTCGTCATCGTCTCCGGGGTCACGCAGGCGCTCATGCTGCTCGCGCGGGTCCTGCGCGAGGACGGGATCACGGCGGTCGCGGTGGAGGACCCGGGGTCGCTCGGCGTCCGTCAGCACCTGCGGGCCTGGCAGTTGGACACTCCGCCGGTCGGAGTGGACGGCGACGGCCTGCGCGTCGACGCCCTGCGCGCCGGCGGCCACGCCGCGGTGATGCTCACCCCGGCACACCAGTTCCCGACCGGGGTCGTGCTCAGCGGCGACCGGCGCCGCCAGCTCATGCGGTGGGCCGACGACGGGGGCCTGGTCATCGAGGACGACTACGACGCCGAGCACCGGTACGACCGGCCGCCGGTGCCCGCGCTACGGTCCATGCTGGCCGACCGGGTCTGCTACGCCGGCAGCGTGTCGAAGCTGCTCGCTCCCGCCCTGAGGGTGGGCTGGACGGTCGTGCCGGCGCGGTACCACGACGCCCTGGTGGCCGCCAAGCGGTACGCCGACCTCGGCAACGCCGCGTTGCCGCAGCTGATCCTGGCCGAGCTGATGGAGTCCGGCCTGCTGGAACGCCACCTGCGGCTGCTGCGCCGGCGCCACGTCCGCCGCCGCGACGCGATGCTCGCCGCGGTCCGCACCCACCTGCCCGGCGCCGTCGTCCACGGCGCCGCGGCGGGCCTGCACCTCACGGTCACCTTCGACACCGACGTCGCCGACACCGACCTGGCGGCCGCGGCGCTCGCCCGGGGCGTGAAGGCGCATCCGCTGTCCTGGCACCGCCAGCGCCCCGGCCCGCCGGGTCTCGTCCTGGGGTACGCCGCGAACACGCCGACCGACATCGCCACCGGCATCGCGGCAATCGGCGCCGCCCTGCGCGGGCTGCGCTGACCCGGCCGGCGGTCAACGGTCCCGGCCGGCGGTTCCATCCGTTTCATCCGTCCGCGTCGTGGACGACGATCGCGACCTGTACCCGGTTGGTGCACTCCAGCTTGGTGAGAATCCGCGACACGTACGCCTTCACGGTGGCCACGCTCATGTACAGGTCGGCGCCGATCTCGGCGTTGGACCTGCCCGCCCCGACCGCGAGTGCGACCTCGCGCTCCCGGTCGGTGAGCCGCTCCAGCACCGACCGGGCCCGCTCCGCGCGGGCGGCCCGCTCTGCCGCCCCCGTCCGGCCGTCGCCGCATGCCCCGGTCCGGCCGTCGCCGCGTGCCCCCGTCCGGCCGTCGCCGCGTGCCCCCGTCCGGCCGTCGCCGCATGCCCCGGTCCGGCCGTCGCCGCGTGCCACGTGCCGGATCAGCCGGGTGACGACGGCCGGAGACAGCATCGACTCGCCGGTGGCCACCCGCCGGACCGCGTCGAGGATCTCCCGCGGCGGGGTGTCCTTGAGCAGGAAACCGGTGGCGCCCAGCCGGAGCGCGCGGACGATGTACTCGTCGGTGTCGAACGTGGTGAGGACGATGACCGCCGGGCCGTCGCCGGCCGAGAGGAGCGCTCCGGTGGCCGCGAGCCCGTCCATGCCGGGCATCCGGATGTCCATGAGCACGACGTCCGGCCGCAGCCGGCGGGTCGCCTCGACCGCCTCTGCGCCGTCTCCCGCCTCGGCCACCACCTCGATGTCGGTTCCGGCGCCGAGCACCAGCGACAGGCCGACCCGTACCAGCGGGTCGTCGTCGACGACGAGGACGCGGATCACGCCGGCCACGGTAGCCAGGTTTCCAGGTGGAACGCGAGGTCCCCGCCGGTACCGCGCCGCACGCCATGGTCCAGGCGCCCGCCCGCCAGGCTCACCCGCTCGGCCAGACCCACCAGCCCGCACCGGGAGCCGGGCACCGCCGGCGCGCCGGTGCGGCCCACCAGTCCGTTGCGCAGCCACAGGTGCAGCTCGCCGGCCGGTGTACGGTCCAGCCGCAGGTGCACCGGCGCGCCGGGGGCGTGCTTGCGCGCGTTCGTCAGTCCCTCCCGGATGACCACGTACGCCGTGCGGCCCACGGACGCCGGCACCGCCGCGCCGGCCAGCCGGTCGTCGACCTCGACCGGCGTACCGGCCGACCGGCACTCGGCGACCAGGTCGTCCAGGTCATCCAGGCCGGGCGGCGGCCGCAGGTCGTCGTCGCCCGCACCGGCGCGCAACACGCCGAGGATGTCGCGCAGGTCCTCCAACGCCTGGTGCGCGCCGGCCCGGATGATCCCCGCCGTCCGGGCCACCTCCTCGGCCGACAGGTCCGGCCTGATCTCCAACGCGCCGGCGTGCAGGCTCACCAGCGAGATCCGGTGCGCCAGTACGTCGTGCATCTCCCGGGCGATGCGCTCCCGCTCCCGGGCGCGCAGCCGCTCCTCGCGCAGCGCGGCGTCGGCCTCGGCCCGGACGGCGCGCTCCCGCAGTGACGCCAGCAGCGCCCGCCGGGAGCCGGCCCGTACCCCGGCGGCGACCGCGATCGCGAGCAGTGCGACGTTCACCGCGACGGCACCCGGCACTGTCAGCGCGGGGTCCGGCCGGGCGACCGCATAGGGCACGGCCACCAGCACGTGCAGGGCGGCCACGGCGACCGTCACCGACCAGCGCCGGTACCCGGCGACGGTGTAGACCGCGACCAGGACCGCGCCGCCCACCGGCTCCGCCACCGCGGCCAGCGGGGCGAGCAGCACCGCCACCCCGACCGGGTGGCGCCGCCGCCACCACAGCGCGGCGCAGCCGGCGCCGGCCAGCGCCAGCGCCCAGAACGCGGCGTCACCGGTCAGCCTCCCGGTCTCCTCCGCGTCCCCCGCCACGAACAGCGCCACCAGCGCGGCGAAGCCGATGCCGGCGAGGTCACCGGTCCGCTCCCGGAGGCGGCGGTGCCGCGCGCCGCCGGTCCGGCCGCGGACCCGCCGCGCGGCAGCGGTCACGACCGTACGAGCGGGCGCCAGTACTGCCGGGTGCCCTCGTCCCGGACGGTGAAGCCGAGCTTCTCCACCGCGTCGCGCAGCTCCCGGGCGTCCCGCCCGGACTTCTTACTCAGCGCGGTCTCCCGGGCCGCCAGCACCGCGTCGACCGCGGGCGGCAGGTCTCCGGCGCCGGGAACCCAGCGGTGGTAGAGGTCGGCGTACGGGTCGGCGTCCCGCCACGGGTACCCCTGGCGGCGGAACGCGGCCGCCAGGGCCGCCCCGGACGCCTGGTGGGTACCTCGGAAGATCTGGCGCGACTCGCGGTCGAGGACGACGAGATCCTTGCCGTCGACGAACACGGCGTCGATGTCGGCGCGCGCGACGGTACGGGTCCGATCGTCGTGGTCGAGGTGGAGCTCGGCGCCGGTCAGCGTCACCTTCGCCGACGTGCGCAGCGCCGCGACGGCGATGCCGAGCCCGACCACGACCCAGACGGCCGCGTTGACGGCGACCTCCCGGGGCCGGTCCACGGCGGCGAAGACCCGGAACACGATCCCCAGCGGTACCGGAACCGAGAAGCCCAGCAGCCACCGCGCGAACGCGGGCAGCCCGAACCCGAACAGCAGCCCGAGGGCAGCGGGTATGCCGAGGAAGAGGACCAGCCGGTCGACGATCGGATACCCCAGCACCGTCGCCCCGTCGTGGCCGTCCGCACTCCCCCGGCGGCCGCCCGCCCGCTCTCCACTGACCATGTGCACCACCCTCCGGTTCCCGTCGGCGGGAGCGGCACCGGCCCGGTCCGCCGCTCCTGCCACGACGGTAGGCGCCGGGGCCCACGTGGCACAGCGGCCGAAGGTCGACCGGTACCGCGGTGACGTCGACCAAAGTCGACGCCACGGTCACCGGGGTGGCGGGGAAGCCAGTGGATGTCCATCGGAGTCGCGGCGTCCGGATCGACAGGGCGGGTCAGGACATGTCGGCCCCGGGACCTCACGGCCGGGTCACCACAGGCCGTTGACTCGAGCGATCTTCTCGATGTCGGCGGGCGTACCCGACATGATCGTCCGGGCGTGTGCGGTTACCAGCTCGACCGGCCAGTTCCACCAGGCGGCCCGCAGCAGCCGCGCCACGTCGGCGTCGTCGTACCGCCGCTTGACGGGTCTGGCCGGGTTGCCGCCCACGACCGTGTACGGCGGCACGTCGGCGGTGACCACCGAGCCGGTCGCGACGATCGCGCCGTCGCCGATGCGGACGCCGGGCATGACCAGCGAGCCGTACCCGAACCACACGTCGTTGCCGACGACGGTGTCGCCCCGGCTCGGCACGTTCATGACGACGTCCAGTGTGTACTCACGCCAGGCGCCGCCGAAGATGGCGAACGGGAACGTCGAGACCCCGCCCGTCGGGTGGTTGGCGCCGGCCATGATGAACCGGGTGCCGGCGGCGATGGCGCAGTACCGGCCGATGACGAGCTTCTCCGGGCCGTAGCCGTACAGGACGTTGCGCTCGGCGAACGCCGTCGCGTGTTCCGGATCGTCGTAGTAGGTGTACTCCCCCACCACGATCTTCGGTGAGCTGACCAGCGGCTTGAGGAACACGACGCGGTCGAACCCGGCGAGGGGGTGGACGGTCGTCGGGTCGGGGATCACGCCCTGCTCCTGAGTCATGCGCTTCCCTTCGGAAGGGTTCCCACCTAACGCAACACGTGTTGCGTTAGGGTGACAATGGCACACCGGAGACATTGACGCAACTGGAGTTGCATTTGGAATCGCACGAGGCGGAGCGGCCGGCCGGCCACGGCACCGTTCGGCCAGGTGGCCGTACGGCACTGGTCCGCAACGCCGTCCGCCAGGCCACCCTCGCCGAGCTGGCCGCCAACGGGTACCAGGGGCTGACCGTCGAGGCGGTCGCCGCCCGCGCGGGCATACACAAGACCACGGCGTACCGGCGCTGGGGCAGCGTCGAGGGCCTGATCGCCGACGCCCTGGAGCTGGCCAGCGGCGAGCCCTGGCCGGTGCCCGACACCGGCACCGTCGACGGCGACCTGCGCGCCCTCGCCCGCGAGGTGCTCGTCGGGTTCACCGATCCGCACACCGGCCCGGTGTCCACCGCGTTCGTCTCGGCGGCGGCGCAGAACCCCGCCGCCGCACAGGCCCTGCACGCCTTCATCGCCGCCCGCCACCGCCAGGCGGCCCCCGTGGTCACCCGCGCCATCGCCCGGGGCGAGCTGCCCGCCGGCACCGACCCGGTCGAGGTGGTACGCGCGACCGTCGCCCCGCTGTACTACCGCCTGTTCATCAGCCGGGAACCGGTCGACGAGGCGGTCGCCGACCGCGCCGCGGTCGCCGCGCTCGCCGCCGCGCGCGCCGGCGCCCTGAGCTGACACCGACTGGACGTCGGGGCCGACTCTCTTCTACGCGAAGATCGGCTCTTCGAAATGCGCGGGATCGCTCGGGCAGGTCCACACGGCCATGCCCCCGGGCCGCAACCGCGGGGTCAACGGATGCGCATGATCGGGACACGGCGGCAGCGGATTCCCGTGCGTTTCCTCCAGCGCGTGAGTCTGGATCTGGTCCGCCAACGCCAACGTCGCCAATTGCCGCTCGACATCGAGAGAAAAGTAAACGGCCACCGTTCCGCCCGGGCCCGTTCCGGCCGGGCCCGTTCCGGCCGGGCCGAGTGTAATCCTCAGGCTGCGTGGCTCGGGATTTTCGCCGGGCGGGCGCGGGCCGACCGCGATCGAGGATTCGTCAATAGTGATGATTCGCCATCCCGGCGCCTGGTCGCCGAGGCGATTCAGTATCGCCTCGGCGACCAGGCGCGCGACGTGCTCGGCACTATCGATTGTCACGCGGCTAATCTAGCAGGTCCAGGCCGCCCGCGAAGGTGACCGAACCGGTGCCGCCCGGACCGACATTGTGCCGGAAAGTCAGGTAGTCCTGGTAATCCACGTGGCACGGGTTGTAGGTAGGGCTCATGCTGCCGTGGAACTGGTAGCTCGCCGGTACGGTGTGCGGGGCGTTCTGCGGCATCGCGGCACCGTTCCGCCACCAGCTGAGGCCACGCTCGTTCACGTTGCCGACCACGATCGCCTGGACACCGGCCGACAGCCTGAAGCCCCAGGCGACAACGCCGTACGTGGCGTAACAGGTGTATTGAGCGTCGAACCGTCCGTTCGAGTCGGTCCGGGTCAGGTTCCCCTCGCAGGAGAGGTAGTCGTTCGCGGCGGGCTGCACCGCCAATTCATGCTTGAGGTCTTCCTTCAACGTCGTCGCCTTCTCCTGCGAGATGCCCCGATCAAAATTCAGGGTGATGGTCGTCCGCAGGACCTTGTTGGCCGGGCTCTCGACAACGACCTCGTTCACAAGTTTGTCGGTAGCCTGCTCGGCCGCTGCCGGTGACGCTACCGTGCCGACGACCGTTGCGGCAGCGAATGCAACGGCAGCGACGAGCTTCATCCCGTTCGGAAAGACCCTTTGCACCTTCAAATCACCACTCCCCAGGCGGACCCGCTATTCAGAGGCGGGAAATTTGATGTTTGTCGATCACCTTAGGAGCACTTCCCGGTGCGTGCAAGCCATCAAAATGGGCGACCGGATTTGTCGCCGCCCGTCTTGAGCTGCGGTTATTCCCGAACAATCCGACAGAAGCCCGTCAGTCTCGACCGACTATTTCACCGTCAGGCCATCCGGCGTATCCTGCAACGTAACCGCAGATACATCCACCGATTTCACCAAAGGAGCTGATTTCATCCTGACTCGCGCTGCTCCTCGATGAGTTGGAGGAGCGTGATCGCGGCGAGGATTGGGGTGGCTCGTCGCGGGCAGCAGTGGAGTTTGGTCAGGACCTTCCACGTCTTGAGGGTG